>CP063848.1:1247661-1559576 GCA_015277795.1 Massilia sp. UMI-21
GGAAGCGGCGGCAGCCTGTCCTACAACTGGAACACGCGCAAGCTGAAGTCCGGCACCTACACGCTCAAGGCGGAGGCGCGCGACGCCGCCGGTAATGCCGGCAGCGCGAGCGTGAGCGTGACGGTCCGCTAAGCTTCCGATCGCGCCGTTTCTTTCCCAGGGCCCGCTGCAGCGCAGCGGGCCTTGTCCGTTCCACCGCTGGCAATTCGTGGCACCATGCTGATTTCCGCAACGAGGAGCGCCGCCAGATGTTGATCGCACAAGTATCCGACCTGCACCTGCATGCCGATCCCGCGCATCCGAACCTGGCTCGCTTGCATCGCGTGCTGGCGCACTTGGCCGCGCTCCAGCCGCAGCCCGCGCTGCTGGTGCTGAGCGGCGACCTGGCCGACGACGGCGCGCCCGAGAGCTACCGTCATCTCGAGCAGGCGCTGGCGGCCTGGCCCGGCCCGGTGCGTTTCGCGCTGGGCAATCACGACCGGCGCGAACCCTTTCGCACGGTGTTCGGCGAACGGCACTTCGCGCAAGGCTTCGTCCAGGGCCGCAGCGCGCTTGGCGGCCTGCAGGTGGTGGTGCTCGACAGCCTCGAGGAAGGGCGCCACGCCGGCGCCTTCTGCGCGGCGCGTGCCCGCTGGCTGCGGCAGGCCGTGCAGGAGAGTGCCGGGGCGCCGCTGCTGGTCTTCATGCATCATCCACCGGTCGATGTCGGCCTGGGCTGGATCGACCCGGGACCGGGGCAGGACTGGATCGCGCGCCTCGACGCCGCGCTGCAGGGGGCGAACGTGGTCGCCGTCTGCGCCGGCCATGTGCACCTGGGCGGCGTATTCCCTTGGGCTGGACGGATGGTGGCGACCTGTCCGTCCTCGTCGTCGGACCTGAGCCTGGTGTTCGCCCCGATGGACGGCGCGCAGCCGGATGGGCGCCCGCTGGTGGAGCAGGGCGAACCGGCTTTTGCCCTGCACCGCTGGGACGGCGCCGGCCTGGCCAGCATCTTCGGCCGCTGTCCGCAGCGCGTGCTGGCGCGCTGGGATGCGGCGAGCCAGGGCGCGGTGGCCGCCATGCTAAAGGAAAGAAAGCCGGCGCCCGAATAGGCGCCGCGGGAGGCGTGGTGTGCCGGCATGGCGCCCCACGCCGGCGCTTCAGGCGCGCTTGGCCTGCGCCACCTGGGGCCGGGTCTCGCGCACGGCATCGGCGAGCGTGTCGATGTCGGCGATATGCAGGGTCTGGGTCGGGTAGGCGAAGCCGATGCCTTCCTCTTCGAAGCGTTCGAACAGGGCGAAGTTGATCGCCTGCTGGATGTCCATGTAGACGCCGTAGTCGGGCGTCTGCACGATGTACACGATCTCGAAGTCGAGCGAGGAGGCGCCGTAGGCCTTGAAGTGGGCGCGGTCGAATTTCACCTGCGGCTGGGCTTCCACCACTTCGCGCAGGATGCCCGGGATGGCGCGCAGCTGCGCCTTCGTGACTTCGTAGACGACGCCGATCCCGAACACGATGCGGCGGGTCTGCATGCGCTTGAAGTTGCGGATCCGGCTGCCCAGCATGTCGCTGTTGGAAAACACGATCTGCTCGCCGCCGAGGCCGCGGATGCGGGTGGTCTTCAGGCCCACGTATTCCACCGTGCCGACCAGGTCGTCCACGCCGATGAAGTCGCCGACCTCGAAAGGCTTGTCGAGCACGATCGAGAGCGACGAGAACAGGTCGCCCAGGATGTTCTGCATGGCCAGGGCGACCGCCACGCCGCCGATGCCGAGACTGGCCACCAGGGTCGTGATGTTGACGCCGAAGTTATCGAGGATCATCAGGGCGATCACGGCCCAGATGAAGGTGCGCGCCACGAAGCCGAGCGCGGCGGTCGAGGTGGTGGAGGCGGCGTCCTCGCCGCTGCGGCGCGTGCGGTAGAAATGCAGCCAGCCGTGCACGGCGACATCGCCCCAGCGCGCCATCTGCAGCAGCAGGGCGGTCACCGCCAGGTGCGACAGCAGGGTGACGGTCTTCTCTGGCAAGCTCAGCCAGTGCGAGCCGGTGTAGATGCCCATGGCCAGCATGAACAGCGGATGGGTGGCCGCCAGCACGCGCGCGGCCAGGTCGTCCAGCCAGGTGGCGGTGCGGGTGGCGAACGACTCGATGCGTCGCACCAGCACTTTCCGGGCTATATACAATAACAGGCAGGTGCCGAGGCCGATGCCGGCCGCAATCGACCAAGTAATCAAATCATTGTTCCAAAGAACATAGTTCATAGTCTTCCTCTCATTGTCATCCTTTCTATCGGTCCCAGGCTGGTGGATGCAGGTGCGAGCGCCCGGGGCGGTGTGGCGAATCGCGCCGGCGAGGGCGCAGTGATTGCCAAGAGGGTAATTGAATAAAGCAAGAGCCGGCGCAAGCGGCGACACGGCCAGCCTCCCAGTATAACAGGACAGTACATTTGTCCAAATGCATGTTCTTGATAGGAAGTAGAAGAAGGAGTTTTTTTGCCGGAAACACGCTGGTATGATGGCCGGCCACAATCAAGCACTGCCTCCCCCAGCAGCATCCGGCCATCATGAGCGAAACCGAAAAATTCTTTGCCCCCCAGACCGAGGGGCCCATCACACACCGCTTCAGCCTGCTGTACGACAAGGCCGATGACGACGTCATCGACTACAGCTTGCGCTCCGGCATCGAGCTGCGCGGCGCCACCCCCTGGATTCTCATGTTCGCGATCCTGGTGGCGTCGATCGGGCTGAACATCAATTCGCCTGCCGTGATCATCGGCGCCATGCTGATTTCACCGCTGATGGGGCCGATCGTCGGCATCGGCTACGGCATCGGCATCTACGATTTCGCACTGATTCGCCGCTCGCTCGCCAATCTCGGCATCGCTGCCGTGATCAGTTTGGCGACCTCGACCTTGTACTTCCTCGTGACCCCGCTCGACGAGGCGCAGTCGGAACTGCTGGCGCGCACCACGCCCACCCTGTGGGACGTGCTGATCGCGCTGGCCGGCGGGCTGGCCGGCATCATCGGCATGACCCGGCGCGAGAAGTCCAACGTGATCCCGGGCGTGGCCATCGCTACCGCCCTGATGCCGCCGCTGTGCACGGCCGGCTACGGCCTGGCCAACGGCAACTGGGCGGTCTTCGGCGGCGCTTTCTACCTGTTCTCGATCAACTGCGTGTTCATTGCCGTCTCTACCGTGATCGTGATCGAATACCTGCGCCTGCCGCACCGCAAGTTCGTGGACCAGGTCGTCGAACGCCGCGTCAAGCGCACGCTGCTGACGGTCGTGTTGCTGACGGCCTTGCCCAGCATCTACCTGGCGATCCAGCTGGTGGACAACGAGGTGTTCGGCCACCGGGCCCGCGCCTTCGTGCGAACCGAATTCAGCGGCGGCACCTCGCACGTGGTCGACACCCAGCTCGACCCCCTGCGACGGCAGATCGAGCTGACCCTGATCGGCTCGCGCATGCCGGCGGCCGCGGTCGAGGCGATTCAAAAGCGCTTGCCGCAGGCCGGGCTGGATGGGGCGACCCTGGTCGTCAACCAGGCCGAGGACAGCCGCGTCGACGTCGGCGTGCTCAAGGCCGACATCCTGGCCGAGATCTATCGCGACACCCAGGAAGGCCTGCGCGAGCGCGACCTCACCATCGCCCAGCTGCGCGAAGAACTGGCCAAGCGCGACGCGCAGCGCAGCGCCTGGCGCGACACCGCGGTCGACATCCGCGCCGAGTTCCAGGCCCAGCATCCCGTTTGCACCGACCTGCTGATGGGGGTGGCCATACTTCCCGCCGAAGGCGACAAGCCGGCCAACGAGGTGCCGACCCTGACCGCGCGCTGCAAGCGTGCGCTGGCCGCCGCCGACATCCAGCGCGCCCAGGCCTGGCTGGTGGCGCGCACCAAGGCCGAGGGCGCGCGCCTGGTGCTGGTGCCGTGGAAGAAGCGCTGATCAGCGCTTCTTCTTCTCGCCGGCCGCGAACAGCTCGATCTTCTTGGTGGGGCCGGACACGATCAGGAGGTCGGCCGGCAGGATGCGGGTATCGGGCAGGGCATGCTCGAAGTCTTCGTTGGCGCGCTTGACGCCGACGATGGTGACGCCGTAGCGCGAGCGCACATGGGCCTCGGCCAGGGTCTGGAAGTGGGTGCCGGGGGGCGCATGGATCTTGGCGATCGCGAAGCCGTCCTCGAATTCGATGAAGTCCATCATGCGGCCGGTAATCAGGTGCGCCACGCGCGCGCCCATGTCCGCTTCCGGAAACACCACGTGGTGGGCGCCGATGCGCTGGGCGATCTGGCCGTGTTCCGGCGTCTGCGCCTTGACCCAGATGTCCTTGATGCCGAGTTCGGTCAGCACCATCAGCGTCATCAGGCTGGCGGCCAGGTCCGAGCCGATCGCGACGATCGCGTGCGAGAAGTCGGCCACGCCCAGTTGCAGCATGACGTTCTCGTTGGTGGAGTCGGCCTGGACCGCATGGGTCAGCCGGTCGCCCCAGAACTGGACCAGGTCTTCCCTGCGGTCGATGCCCATGACGTCGTGTCCCAGCCGCACCAGCGATTGGGCGACCGAGCCGCCGAAGCGCCCGAGGCCGATGACCACGACACTGTCGCCCGCGGAAAACGCGAACTGTTCTGTAAAAATCCTACCCAACAATTGGATGCTCCTCTGGATAACGGTAAGGCATGCGGCGCTCGCCGAGGACGAGCGAGGTGGCGAAGGTGATGATGCCGACCCGGCCGATGAACATCAAGAGGGTCAACAGCAGCAAGCCGGCCGGCGGCAGTTCGGCGGTGATGCCGGTCGACAGGCCGGTACTGCTGAAGGCCGAGATGACCTCGAAGATGATGCGGCCGATCGGCAGGTCGGTCAGGCGCAGCAGGATCACCGTGGACAGCGCCACGATAATGCTGCTGAGTACCATCACGGTGATGGCCTGGCGTTGCATCGACGCGCTGACCCGGCGGCCGAAGGCTTCGGTGTCGCTGTGGCCCCGGATCTCGGCGATGACCAGCAACACCAGCACCGCCGCGGTGCCGACCTTGACGCCGCCGGCGGTGCCGGCGCTGCCGCCGCCGACGAACATCAGGAAGTAATGCACGGCCCAGGATTCCTGGGTCAGGGCGCCGATGTCGACGGCATTGAAGCCCGCGGTGCGCGCCGAAACCGACAGGAACAGGCCGTGCAGCACTTTCCCGGCCATCGACAGCGGCCCCAGTGTGCGCGGGTTGTCGTATTCGAGCAGCAGCAGGGCCACGAAACCGCCGGCCAGCAAGACCAGGGTGCCGGTCAGGGTCAGCTTGGTATGCAGCGACCAGTGGCGCGGATCGTGCCAGCGGTGGCGCAGGTCGTGCATGACCGGGAAGCCGATGCCGCCGAGGATGATGGCGCCCATGACGGGAATCAGGATCAGCGCGTCCCCCGCATAGCGCATCAGCCCGTCCGAGTAGATCGAGAAGCCGGCGTTATTGAAGGCCGAGGCAGCATGGAACAGGCCGCTCCAGGAGGCCGCGTGCCAGTCCAGCCCATGCCCGAAGTGCAGCCGCAGGGACAGCAGGGCCGTCAGGACCAGCTGGGACAGGAAGGTCACCGCGAACACGATCTTGGCCACGCTCGAGATGTCGCCCAGCCCGAGGGTGTGGGTTTCGGTCTGCGTCATCAGGCGCGTGCGCAGGCGCGGCGAGCGGTTGACCATCAGTCCGAGCAGCGTGGCGGCCGTCATCAGGCCGAAGCCGCCCAGCTGGAACAGCAGCATGATGGTGACCTGGCCGAACGGCGACCAGTAGGTGCCGGTATCCACCACCGCCAGGCCGGTCACGCAGACCGCCGACACGGCTGTGAAGAACGCGACGATCCAGGGGACGGGCTCGCCGGTGCTGTGCGCCGCCGGCAGCATCAGCAGCAGGCTGCCCGTGATGATCGCCAGCAGAAAACCGAGGACGACGGCGCGCGCGGGATGAAGGACTGCTTTCATGCGCAGTGCGGATGGGTGGTGCTCATCGTGTATGACCGTTCAATGATTCGTCAAGCGCAGCCCGGTGCCGCCCGCCGCGGCGGGGACGCTGGCACGGGCTGTGCCGGGAGGCCGGGAAATGCACGCATGCCGGGTTGCGGCCATGCGTACGGGCGTGCGGATTATACGACGCCTTGCCGATGGGCCGGCACCCGGGGACGCACAGGCACGGCCGGCCATGCGGGCAGCCGTGCCGTTCGGGAGCGGATTCAGCTGGACATGCGGCGTGCGCGCCAGCCCAGGCCGAGCAGGCCGGCGGCCAGCATGGCCCAGGTGTGCGGCTCGGGCGCCTGCGACATCATGCTCAGCTGGGTGTCGCTGGTCCAGTACAGGTGGCGCTCGCTGCTCATGCCGGGATGGAAATCGTAGGCGTAGTGCTGGTCGCCGGTGGTGATCAGGCGGCCGCCGCCGACCCAGCCTTCGGGGTCCTGGCCGTAGCTGCCGACGCTAAAGTGCAGTCCGGCATCCGGCGAGAACGAAAAACTGCTCGCGCCGCACTGGTAATACGCATTGCTGGTGGCGGCGCAGGCGATGTAGTCGAGCTCGCCGACTACCAGGCTCAGCAGTTCGTCCTGCTCCAGCAGGCCGTCGCTGTCCAGGTCGCGGCCCTTGAACGAACCGGAAATGATTTCCTCGGGCAGGAAGCTGTTCGACACGCTGTCGTAGAAACCGGTGAAGGAAAAGCCCCAGGAAATGCTGGCGCCGGGGTCTGCGTGGGCGGCGGTGCAGCACAGCAGCAGGGCGCCGGTGGAAAGTAAGTGTTTCATCTAAAACCTCGAGCAAAAAACAGGGCGCCGATTGAAACGTGACGTGACCAGCCTACTCCTGTTCGCCCGATACTGTCGCGCTCTCTTGTGGAGATTCCCGCATTGTGTCGTGCCAGCGCGACAGCAAAGTAACATTGCTCTTGGAAATGTTTACGTCGGGCTGCGCTCAGGCGCCGCCGCCGTAGCCGTTCTGGCGCCAGGCTTCGTACACGACCACGGCCACCGTGTTGGACAGGTTCAGGCTGCGGTTTCCGGGCCGCATCGGCAGGCGGATGCGCTGGGCGGGCGGGAAGCGCTCGCGCAGCGCCGGGTCGAGGCCGCGCGATTCGGCGCCGAACACGAACACGTCGCCCGGCTGGAAGCGGGCATCGGCGAACGGCGCGGAGCCGTGGGTGGTCAGCGCGAACATGCGCGCCGGGTCAGGCTGCGCATCCGCCAGGAAGGCCTCCCAGTCCTTGTGCACCTTCATGCTCGCGTAATCGTGGTAGTCCAGTCCCGCTCGGCGCATCTTGGCATCGTCGAGCGGGAAGCCGAGCGGTTCGATCAGGTGCAGCTGGACACCGGTGTTGGCGCACAGGCGGATGACGTTGCCGGTGTTCGGCGGGATTTCTGGTTCGACCAGTACGACATGGAACAAATCGTTCTCCTCTTTCAGTATCAGTGGGGCGGCGTGCGGGCGAACACCAGGTTCGTCACGCGCACCGCGCCGGCGCGCTTGAGCACGCCGGCCAGTTCATCAAGTGTGTGGCCGCTGGTCATGACGTCGTCGACCACGCCGACGTGCCGTCCCGCCAGCGCCGGCTGGCCGTCGGCGACGGCGAAGGCGCCGCGCACGTTGCGGCGCCGCTCGCCCGGCGCCACGCCCGACTGGGCGGCCGTGTCGATCCGCCGTTCGGCCAGCCGCGGCGCCAGCGCAATGCCGAGCGAGGCCGCCAGCGGCCTGGCCACTTCGAGCGCCTGGTTATAGCCGCGCTCGACCAGGCGGCGCGGCCCCAGCGGCACCGGACAGAGCAGGTCCGGCAGCGCCAGTCCGGTACGGATACGACCGGCAAGTGCCGCAGCGCGCACACGGTCCGCCATCCAGGGGGCCAGCGCCAGCCGCGCGCCGAACTTCAGCTGCAGCACCAGCGCGTCGACCGGCATGACGTAGTCGCAGGCGGCCACGGTGGCGTCGAAGGCGGGCGCATCGGCCAGGCAGGCCCCGCAAACCCGGGCGCCGTCCCCGGCGCCGACCGGATTGGCGCAGCAGGGGCAACGAAGGTGGACGTCGCGGGCATGGGCATGCGAGCAGGCCGGGCAGACCGGCGCGTCACCCAGGGCGCCGCACAGGACGCAACTGGACGGAAGCAAGCTGCGCAGCACAGGCGAGAGCAGCGCCGGCAGCAGCTTGCCCGGCCGGCGCAGGGGATCGGAAAGCTGGGCCATCTACTCGAATCCACGGGAGCATGTACACTCCGCCATTATCTCATTTGTCCGCACCACGACCATGGCTTCACCGCAACCTTCCCGGATGAGCGCGCCGATCGACCAGGCCCGCGTCCGTTCCCTGTTCGCCCAGCCGGCCCGCATCGCCCCGGCCGACTTCCTGCGCCGCGAGATCGCCGCGCGCATGCACGAGCGCCTGCAGCTCGTGAAGATCGCCCCGAAGCAGGTGCTCGATGCCGGCTGCGGCACCGGGGCCGACCTGGCCCTGCTGCAGAAAACCTATCCGGCGGCCCAGATCCTGGGCATCGACGCCGCGCCCGCCATGGCCCGCGCGGCGAAGGCGCCGGCCGCCGCCACGCGCTCGCTGAACCAGATGCTCAGCCGTTTGCTGCCGGCCAAGGCCGGCGTGGATATCCTGTGCGGCGACTTCGGCACGCTGCCGTTCGGGACGAACGCGCTCGATTTGTTGTGGTCGAACATGGCGCTGCACTGGCATCCGCAGCCGGACCGTGTATTCGCCGAGTGGCGGCGCGTGTTGCGGGTGGACGGGCTGCTGATGTTCTCGTGTTTCGGTCCCGACACCTTCACCGAGCTGCGCACCGCTTTCGCCGCCCTGGACGACACGCCGCATACGCTGCCCTTCGTCGACATGCACGATTTCGGCGACCAGCTGGTGGAGGCAGGGTTTTCCACCCCGGTCATGGACATGGAGCGCATCACGGTCACCTACGACACCGCCGAGGCCTTGCTGGCAGATGTGCGCGCGCTCGGCGGCAATCCGCTCGACACGCGCCGGCGCGGACTCATCGGACGGGCGGCGTGGCGGCGCGTGCTCGATGCCTTCGAGGCCCAGCGCCGTCCGGACGGCAAGCTCGGACTGAGCTTCGAGCTCATCTATGGGCATGCTTTCCGTCCGGCTCCCCGGACCACGGCGGCAGGGGAGGCAATCGTGCGTTTCCAGCCGCGCAAGCCCTAATAACCTGCGGCAACAACACTGCCCGATTTTCCTTGAATAAAAATTACTGGTTTGTTTATAATCAGTGGCTATTTTTATCGTCCAGACGAAGAAAACGCTGAAAAAAGCGGCACTCTGGGCAGAAAATAGAAATGAATTGCAGCATCAGCAGAGCCGCCAGCGGCCGGTAGCACGAAGCTACCGGCCGCTGGCGTGCAGGTTCTCCACCGTTTCCGCAGCGCACAACGCGGCACTGGCGTGGGGGCCGTCCTGCGGAACGTTTCGGAGCGGCGGCAGTTCGTTCATGGAGCTGCCGACCGTTAAAAATATTTTTATTTTGGGTGGTTGGGGACAACATGACATACGCATCGCGACTTGGGGCCTGGATGTTCGGCCTCGCAGCAACAGCCGGCATCCCAGCATGGGCGGCTCCGGAAATCACGGGCCGGCCGGTGGAACACCAGTTGAACCTGCAGACCCCGGTCAACGCCCTCGGCGCTGACATCTACAGCCTGCACAACTGGATGATGATCGTCTGCCTGGTGATCTTCGTCGGCGTGTTCGGCGTCATGTTCTACTCGGTGTTCAAGCACCGCAAGTCGCGCGGCCACAAAGCCGCCACCTTCCACGAATCCACCGCCGTCGAAATCGCGTGGACCATCGTTCCCTTCCTGATCGTCATCGGCATGGCCCTCCCGGCGACGCGCGCCGTGGTGGCACTGAAGGACACCTCGAACGCCGATATCACCATCAAGGCCACCGGCATGCAGTGGAAATGGGGCTACGACTACCTGACCGGCGAAGGCGAGGGCATCTCCTTCCTGTCGAACCTGGCCACCCCGCGCAGCCAGATCGGCCTGCCGGGTCAAGCCGCCACCGAGGAGAAGACCGAAAACTACCTGCTGGAAGTGGACAACGAAATGGTGGTCCCGGTCGGCAAGAAGATTCGCATGGTGTTCACCGCCAACGACGTGATTCACGCCTGGACCATCCCGGCCTTCGCCATCAAGCAGGATGCGATCCCCGGTTTCGTGCGCGACGGCTGGTTCAAGGCCGACAAGATCGGCACCTACCGCGGCAACTGCGTCGAGCTGTGCGGCAAGGACCACGCCTTCATGCCGATCGTGGTGCGCGTCGTCTCCGCCGAGGATTACACTGCCTGGGTCGGCGGCGAGAAGAAGAAAATGGCCGCCCTGGCCGACGACCCGAACAAGGTCTGGACCATCGACGAACTGAAGACCCGCGGCGAACAGGTGTACAACGCCAACTGCGTGGCTTGCCACCAGGCTAACGGCAAGGGCGTGCCGAACGCCTTCGCGCCGCTGGACGGCTCGCAGGTGGTGCTGGGCGCCAAGGCGCACCAGGTCGATGTGCTGCTCAACGGCCAGGACACCCCGGCCTATCCGGCCGCGATGCCGGCCTGGAAGCAGCTCTCGGACACCGAGATCGCCGCCGTCATCACCTACACCCGCAACACCTGGTCGAACAAGGCCGCGGAAAACATCGTCCAACCGGCAGAAGTGCTGGCTGCACGCAGCAAGTGATATAGCTATTTAGCTTCAGGGAAATCGACATGACTACCAGCACTATCGATCACGCACACGACGATCATCACGGCCACGCGCACGACCACGCGCACGACCATCCGCACGGCTACCGCCGCTGGCTGTTCGCCACCAACCACAAGGACATCGGCACCCTCTACCTGTGGTTCTCGTTCATCATGCTGCTCTCGGGCGGCGTGCTGGCGCTGATGATCCGCACCGAACTGTTCGAGCCGGGCCTGCAGTTCTTCCGTCCCGAGTTCTTCAACCAGCTGACCACCATGCACGGCCTGGTGATGGTGTTCGGCGCGATCATGCCGGCCTTCGTCGGCTTCGCCAACTGGATGATCCCGCTGCAGGTGGGCGCCTCCGACATGGCCTTCGCGCGCATGAACAACTTCTCGTTCTGGCTGCTGCCGCCGGCGGCGATCCTGCTGGCCGGTTCGTTCTTCTCGCCGGGCGGCGCCACCGCCGCCGGCTGGACCCTGTACGCGCCGCTGTCGACCCAGATGGGCCCGGGCATGGACATGGCGATCTTCGCCATGCACATCATGGGCGCCTCGTCGATCATGGGCTCGATCAACATCATCGTCACCATCCTGAACATGCGCGCACCGGGCATGACCCTGATGAAGATGCCGATGTTCTGCTGGACCTGGCTGATCACCGCCTTCCTGCTGATCGCCGTGATGCCGGTGCTGGCAGGGGCCATCACCATGACCCTGACCGACCGCCACTTCGGCACCTCGTTCTTCAACGCGGCCGGCGGCGGCGACCCGGTGATGTACCAGCACATCTTCTGGTTCTTCGGCCACCCGGAGGTCTACATCATGATCCTGCCGGCCTTCGGCATCGTCTCGCAGATCATCCCGGCCTTCGCACGCAAGCCCCTGTTCGGCTACGCCTCGATGGTGTACGCGACCGCCTCGATCGCGATCCTGTCCTTCATCGTCTGGGCCCACCACATGTTCACCACCGGCATGCCGGTGACCGCGCAGCTGTTCTTCATGTACGCCACCATGCTCATCTCCGTGCCGACCGGCGTGAAGGTGTTCAACTGGGTCGCGACCATGTGGAAGGGTTCGATGACCTTTGAAACCCCGATGCTGTTCGCGGTCGGCTTCATCTTCGTGTTCACGATGGGCGGCTTCACCGGCCTGATCCTGGCCGTGACCCCGATCGACATCATGGTCCACGACACCTATTACGTGGTGGCGCACTTCCACTACGTGCTGGTGGCGGGCTCGCTGTTCGCGCTGTTCGCCGGCTTCTACTACTGGGCGCCGAAGTGGACCGGCCACATGTATCCAGAACTGCGCGGCAAGATCCACTTCTGGCTTTCCCTGGTGACGTTCAACATCACCTTCTTCCCGATGCACTTCCTGGGCCTGGCCGGCATGCCGCGCCGCTATGCGGACTACGCTACCCAGTTCACCGACTTCAACATGATCATCTCGATCGGCGCCTTCGGTTTCGGCCTGTCGCAGGTGTACTTCCTGTTCGCGGTGGTGCTGCCGACCATCCGCGGCGGCAAGAAGGCGCAAGCCAAGCCATGGGACGGCGCGGAAGGCCTGGAGTGGACCGTGCCGAGCCCGGCGCCGTTCCACACCTTCGAAACCCCACCGCTGGTGAAGTAATCATGGCCACGCGAGAACAGAAGAAGAGCAACCTGAAGACGGCGCTGGTGCTGGGCGGGATCGCGTTGCTGTTCTTCGCCAGCGTGTTCGTCAAGTTCACCTGGCTGAGCTGACATGACGCCGATCAGCAGCCGGGGCAGGGTAACTGGCCGCATCCGGCGCCTGAACCGCTCCACCCTGGGCAAACTGGTGGTGGTGGCGGTGATGATGTTCGGTTTCGGCTACGCGCTGGTGCCGGTCTACCGCCAGATCTGCGACGTGCTGGGCATTAACGTGCTGACGCAGAAGGGCGATTTCGTCGCGGCGCCGGTGAATTCCCAGGTCGACAAGACACGCACCATCGTCGTCGAGCTGGATGGCAATGCCCAGGGACCGTGGCGCTTCCGCCCGACCCAGCGCAGCATCTCGGTGCATCCGGGCGAGCTGGTCACCGTCACCTACGAGGTGGTCAACAAGCAGGGCCGGGCGGTCAAGGCGCAGGCGATCCCGAGCTACGCGCCCCAAAGCGTCACGCCGCACTTCAAGAAAGTGGAATGCTTCTGCTTCCGCGAGCAGACGCTGCAGGCCAACGAAGCGCGCCAGATGCCGGTGGTCTTCTTCATCGATCCGGCGCTGCCGCGTGAGGTGAAGAACATCACCTTGTCGTACACCTTCTTCGAAATCGGCGGCGCGGTCCAGACCGCGGCCACGGGCGGCGGAAAGGTGCAGTAGATGGAAGACAAACCGCACCCGAAGGTGCATCAGCGGCGGGCCGGCTTCCTGGCCACGATGAAGGCCGTGTTCTGGTCGTTCTTCGGGGTGCGCAAGCGCCGCGACTACGAGCAGGACGCCGCCAACCTGAATCCGGTGCATGTGATCATTGCCGGACTGGTTGGCGCGGCAATCTTCATTGGCCTGTTGCTGCTGGCGGTACGGTTCGCGGTAGCGCAGTAGACAAGCCGAGTAATCACCCTAGCGACACAAGAATCACCCGAAAATTCAAAGAGTAGATTGAGGAGATGAAAATGAGTTCGCCACACACCGTGCCCTACTATTTCGTGCCAGGCCCATCGCGCTGGCCGATGTTCGCCGGCCTTTCGCTGCTGGTGACCATGGCCGGCGCGTCGGGCTGGGTCAACAGCGCCCCGTGGGGGCCGGCAGTGTGCCTGGCCGGCATCGCCGCCACCCTGCTGGTGCTGTACTTCTGGTTCGGCGACGCCATCGGCGAATCCGAATCGGGCATGTACGGCAAGCGCATCGACACCTCCTACCGCTGGTCGATGAGCTGGTTCATCTTCTCGGAAGTGATGTTCTTCGGCGCCTTCTTCGGCGCCCTGTTCTACGCCCGCGCGGTGACCATGCCCTGGCTGGCCGACCTGGACCACAAGTTCATCTGGCCCGACTACGCACCGACCTGGGGCAACACCGGCCCGGCCGGCGTGGTGGACAACTTCCAGACCATGGGCCCGTTCCCGATCCCGACCATCAACACCGCGCTGCTGCTGCTGTCGGGCGTGACCCTGACCATCTCGCACCACGCGCTGCGCGCCGGGCACCGCGGCAAGACCGCGTTCTGGCTCGCCGCCACGATCCTGCTGGGCGCGGTCTTCATGGGCTTCCAGGTCTACGAATACATGCACGCCTATTCGGAACTGAACCTGAAGCTGACCTCGGGCATCTACGGCTCGACTTTCTTCATGCTGACCGGTTTCCACGGCTTCCACGTGACCATGGGCGCGATCATGCTGTCGGTGATCCTGTACCGCGTGCTCAAGGGCCACTTCACGGCGGACAACCACTTTGGTTTCGAAGGCGCCGCCTGGTACTGGCACTTCGTCGATGTCGTGTGGCTGGGCCTGTACGTGGTGGTGTACTGGCTGTAAGAGGAACGGGGCGGCGCTGCCGCTTTTCGTGAGGGTGGGCGGCATTGCCGCCCGCGCGTTCAAGCGGCGGGTGCAATGACGCGAATCTGGCGCGCGTCCGATCCTTGAACGCGTGGGCGTTTGTCATTCCGGGCATTGCCCGAAATTACCCCGCCCACCCTGACGTTTGAATCGGGTATGCTTGTTCAGCGAATACCGGTCGGGGCGATCCACCCCATCTTGTAGGCGCCGAGCAGGCACAGGAACAGGGTAATCGACAGGCCGACGCGCATCGCCAGCGCGTGCACCGTACGGTTGCTCTGGCCTTTGTCGCGCATCAGGAAAAACAGTGCGGACCCGAGGCTGGCAAGGATTAGGATGAAGGCAATCGCAACAAAGAGTTTCATGGCTGGCCTGTTCAAGGTTGAGGCATCATTGTAATGCGGTTCCCCTTCCATTTTCGTCCCATTCCCTTTATCGCCGCGCTTCTCCTTGCCGTGCTGGGCATTGCGCTGGGTAACTGGCAACAGGGCAGGGCCGCCCAGAAACTGGCCGTGCAGGAAAAACTCGCCGCGCGCGCCAGCCAGGCGCCCGTGGCGCTGCGCGAGGCGATCGCCGGCGCCGTCCCCCCGCTTGCAGACACGCTCGAATACCGCCGCGTGCGCGTCACCGGGGAATTCGTCGCCGGCTGGCCCCTGTTTCTCGCCAATCGCCCGATCGCCGGACGGCCTGGCTACTACCTCGTGATGCCGTTCAAGATCGCGGATGCGAAGACCTATGTACTGGTGATACGCGGATGGTTGCCGCGCGAGGCGGAATACGGCAAGCTGCCGGCTTTCAACACGCCCGCGGGCACGGTCACCATCGAGGGCACCGTCGTGGCCTCCGCCGGGCACGTGATGGACCTGGGCAAGGCGCCGCCGCTGGCGCCGCATGCCATCGTCCAGAACATCGATCCGGCACACGCGGCGGCCGCCACCGGCCTGCTGCTGCAGAGCTTTTTCGTGCAGCAGACCGGCCCCGACCTGCCGGGCGAGCAGGATGGCGCCTTGCTGCGCGTCTGGCCCTCGCCCTCGAGCGGCATCGACAAGCACCGCGGCTACGCCTTCCAGTGGTATGCACTGGCAGTCATGGCCGTTCTCTTCTTTGTGATAACAGGATTCCGCAGTGGATCAAGAAAAGCTGATGCATCAACACATGGGGCAGCAAACCTCGACGCAGGGACCAGGGATGCAGGCGACTGACCCGGACAAGCTGCGGCGTGCGGGCCGCTGGAAGCTGTTCGCGGTGCTGCTGGTATGCGCGGCGCCGCTGATCCTGTCCTACCTGACCTATTACGTGATCAAGCCGAGCGGGCGCACCAACTACGGTACCCTGATCGATCCGCGCACCCGGCCGATCCCGCCCATGCCCAGCACCACGCTCGACGGCCGCCCGGAACAGCTGGAGCAATACGCGGGCAAGTGGATCATGCTGAAGGTCGGGGGCGGCGAGTGCCGCGAGGCCTGCCAGAAACAGCTGTTCGCGATGCGCCAGTGGCGCCTGATGCAGGGCAAGAACATGGACCGCATCGAACGCGTCTGGCTGGTCCTCGACGACCAGCCGCTCGACACCATGACGATCCGCCAGTACGACGGCATGCACCTGCTGCGCGCGCCGGCCGATACCGTCGGCAAATGGCTGCCGGCCGAGCCGGGCACGCAGCCATCCGAGCACATCTATCTGATCGACCCGCTGGGCAACCTGATGATGCGCTTCCCGGCCGACCCCGACGTTCGTAAGGTCTACAAGGACATTGCCAAGCTGCTCAAGGCGTCCGCGATCGGCTAGGAAGCAGGCCGCCGTGGCCAAGCGGCAAATCGGGAAAGGCCGGATAATGGCGGCCTGATCGGAACAACCACGCAAGACGGCCGGATCACTCCGGCCGAACCAGCCTTACCTGAACAATGCAAGCTTCTTCCCTGTTGCACCTGGCCCTGATGGGCCTGCTCGTGGCGACCCTGCCGCTGTCGATGGTCTGGATGTCATCCAGCCCCAACAAGTTCCGCAAGCTGGTCTGGGTTGCCGTGTTCCTGACCTTCGACCTGATCGTGTTCGGCGGCTTCACCCGCCTGACCGACTCGGGCCTGGGCTGCCCCGACTGGCCGGGCTGCTACGGCATGGCCAACCCGTTCCTGGCGCACGAACAGATCTCGGCCGCCGAGGCGGCCATGCCGACCGGCCCGGTCACCGTGGTCAAGGCCTGGATCGAGATGATCCACCGCTACCTGGCAATGGGCATCGGCGTGATCATCATGGCACTGCTCATCACCGCGATCGTACAGTGGCGCAAGACCAGGGTGCAGGCCTTCAAGCCGGGCATTCCGCTGGCCCTGTTCGTGTTCGTCTGCATCCAGGGCGCCTTCGGCGCCTGGACCGTCACCCTCAAGCTGCAGCCGGTGATCGTCACGATCCACCTGCTGCTGGGCATGGGCCTGCTGGCGCTGCTGACCTGGCTCGGCGGACGCGAAGACTTCCTGATGCATCCGCCCCAGGCCGCCGGCAACAGCGGCGGGGACAACGCGGCGCTGCGCGGCATCCGCCGGCTGGCGATCCTGGCTGCGGTGGTGGTCACGGCCCAGATCGCGCTGGGCGGCTGGGTGAGTACCAACTACGCCACCCTGGCCTGCGACGAATTCCCGCTGTGCGACGGACGCCTGGTGCCGGAAATGGACTTCGAGCACGGCTTCCACCTGTGGCGTGAACTGGGCAAGACCGCGGCCGGCCACTACCTGCCGTTCTCGGCGCTGGTGGCGATCCACTGGGTACACCGCAACTTCGCCATCGTCGTCGTCGCGGTGCTCGGCCTGCTGGCGTGGCGCGCCTGGCGCCACGCCTACCTGGCCAGGCACGCCCGCTGGCTGGCCATCTTGCTGTTCGTGCAACTGCTGACCGGGGTCGCCACCGTCTACCTCGACTTCCCGCTCGCCATTGCAGTAATGCATAACGCGGGGGCGGCGGCGCTGGTCCTGCTGGTGACCATGTTAAACTACCGGGTAAAGCACCAACTCGACGTGAACCGCGCAACGTGAACCGACAGATCGGCGAAGCGTGCCCCGACCTGGCCGCCGTCGCGCCAGGCGCGGCGCTGCCGCCTTGCGAGCCAGCCAGCACCCCATTGATGACGACCCAGACAGCCCTCCATAAAGCTCCGAGCCGCGTTGCCCAGTACTGGGCCCTGACCAAACCACGGGTCACGCAGCTGGCCGTGTTCTGCGCGGTGATCGGGATGTTCCTTGCCACCGACGGTTTCCCGGGCTGGCAGGTGCTGGTCGCCGGCACCGCCGGCATCTGGCTGCTGGCCGGCGCCGCCTTTGCCGTGAACTGCCTGGTGGAGGCGAAGATCGATGCGCGCATGGCCCGCACCGCCCGCCGCGCCACCGCGATGGGCGAGCTCACCAGCAGCCAGACGATCCTTTTTTCGGCGATCATCGGCGGCCTGGGCATGTATGTCCTGTACGCTTTCGTCAATCCGCTCACCATGTGGCTGACCTTCGTCACCTTCGTCGGTTACGCCTTCATCTACACCATGCTGCTCAAGCCGGCGACGCCGCAGAACATCGTCATCGGCGGCCTGTCGGGCGCCATGCCGCCGGCCCTGGGCTGGGCCGCGGTGGCCAATGACGTGCCGATGGAAGCCTGGCTGCTGGTGCTCATCATCTTCGTCTGGACGCCGCCGCACTTCTGGGTGCTGGCCATGTACCGGCGCGAGGATTACGCCCGTTCCGGCCTGCCGATGCTGCCGATTACCCACGGCATGCAGTACACCGGCCTGCAGGTGTGGCTGTACACCATCGCGCTGGCGGCCACCACCTTGCTGCCGTTTGCCGTCGGCATGAGCGGCCTGATCTACCTGGCCGCCGCCGTCGCCCTCAACACGGTGTTCCTGCGCCACTCATGGCGCGTGCACAAGAACTACAGCGACATGGCAGCGCGCAACGCCTTTACCTGGTCGATCATTTACTTGTCGCTGCTGTTCGCCGCGCTGCTGGTCGACCATTACTTCAAGTTCTGAGCCATGAAAAAACTGCTGACTGCAATGATCCTGAGCGTGGCGGTGCTGGGCGCTGGCTGTGACAAGCTGTCCGCCAGCTTGTCGAGCAAGACGCCGGCCTTCAACAACACCGACGTGACCGGCCTCGATTACGCCAAGGGCTTCTCGCTGACCGACCACACCGGCAAGCCGCGCACCTTGCAGGACTTCAAGGGCAAGGTGGTGGTGCTGTTCTTCGGCTATACCCAATGCCCGGACGTGTGCCCCACGACGATGGCCGAGATGGCCGCCGTGATGAAGGAACTCGGCCCCTCGGCCAAGGACGTGCAGGTGCTGTTCGTCACGCTCGACCCGGAGCGCGACACCCGGGAACTGCTGGCTTCCTACGTGCCGGCCTTCCATCCGAGCTTTATCGGCCTGTACGGCGACAAGGAAGCCACCGCGCGCACGGCCAAGGAATTCAAGGTGTTCTACGCCAAGACGCCGTCGGGCGACGATCCGAACAACTACATGGTGGACCACACCGCCGGCAGCTACGTGTTCGATCGCGAAGGCAAGCTGCGCCTGTTCGTGCGCCACAACGGTGGCCCGGGCCCGATCGCGGCCGACCTGCGCCAGTTGCTGTAAGGCTGCGCTAAGCCGTTCTGGTTTGGTCTGCTGTTATGATGATGTAAACATCACTCGACAGCGACGGTATGGAACAAGGCCCAGGCAGGAACTACACCCGCATCGCGATTGTCGTCCTGCTGACGCTGGGCTGCCTCTACGTCCTCAGGCCCTTCCTGGCGGCGATCCTGTTCGCGGCCTGCGTCGTCATCTCGTCCTGGCCGCTCTACCTGCGCCTGCAGGCGGCCATGCGCGGGCAGCGCACCCTGGCGGCGCTGACCATGACGCTCTCGCTCACCCTGCTCATCATCATTCCGCTGGCAACGGTCGCCTACAATCTGGTCGACGACGTCGCCCAGGGCTTCCTCGAACTGCGCACCGCCATCGAGCACCGCGAACTGGTGCCACCTCCGTGGGTGCGCGACATTCCGCTGCTGGGCGACACGCTCGACACCTACCTGCGCAAGCTGGTCGCCAGCCGCGAAGAAATGATCGCCCTGGCCCAGCGCATGCTGGAACCGGCGCGGCGCTACCTGATCGCCGGCGGCCTGATGCTCGGTACCGGCGTGGTCCAGCTCAGCCTGGCCGCGTTCGTGAGCTTCTTCTTCTATCGCGACGGCAGGGCGCTGCTCGAAGTCGTCGCCGTGACCATGCGCCGCGTGATGGGCGAGGGCGCCGAATCGGTGTCGAGCACGGTGAGCCAGACCGTGCGCGGGGTCATGTACGGCCTGCTCGGGACCGCGCTGGCACAGGCCCTGGTGGCGGCGGTCGGCTTCGCCATCGCGGGGGTGCCGGCGGTGCCGCTGCTGTCGGTGCTGGTCTTCATTTCCTCGCTGATCCCGGTCGGCCCGCCCCTGATCTGGGGTGGCGCCGCCTTGTGGCTGTTCCTGCAGCACGAAACCGGCTGGGCGATCTTCATGCTGATCTGGGGCGCCTTCCTGATCAGCGGGGTCGACAACATCGTGCGTCCGATGCTGATCAGCCGCGGCAGCAGCCTGCCGTTCCTGCTCACCCTGCTGGGCGTGCTGGGCGGCCTCATCGCCTTCGGTTTCGTCGGCATGTTCATCGGCCCGACCCTGCTCGCGGTCGGCTATTCCCTGATGACGGAATGGACCGGGACGCCTGACCGGGTCATCCGCCAGGACACGGACGCTTGAGTAGAAGGTCGACGATGCACGAACCCGCACCCCGACGCCGTCCGCTCACGCGCGCCATGGCCGTGGCAAGCATGCGCGCGCGCCTGCTGCGCGAAGGATTTCCGCGTCTCCAGATGCTCATCCTGGTGTCGCTGACCGGGCTGGCCGGCCTCGCCGCATCGGCGGCCATGCTGGCGGCCGGCATCTCGAGCTCATCGGGCAGGCCGAGGAGGGCGCGATTCCGCTGGCCGTCATCCTGCTGGTGCTGGGCGTCGCCCTGTCTGCGCTGTTCGTGATCTGGTCGGCGCCGGTCCTGTTCGCTGAAATCCTGGTCGACGCCTTGTTGGCCGCCGGCCTGTACCGCCGTTTGCGCATGCTCGACCCCCGGCACTGGATGCTCGCGGCGCTGAAGCACACCCTGCTTCCCTTCATCCTGACCACCCTGGTCGTGGCCGGCGCCGGCTGGGCAATGCAAGCCCATGTTCCCGAAGCCAGGTCGCTGGGCGAGGTGATCTCCGGCCGCTAGCTCGACAGATGGGGTTGCATTCGGAACGAGACCGTATACAATCCATATATAGAACATATATGGAGTGTGTAATGGGTATCGTTAACATCGACGACGAAGTGCATGACCAGATCCGCAAGGCCAGCAGCGTCTCCTGCCGCTCGATCAATGCCCAGGCGGCGTTCTGGATCAAGATCGGCATGCTGTGCGAAATGAATCCGACCGCGAGCTTCAACGAGATCGTCGCGCGCGAACTCAAGGCGGCCGGGGTAGCACCCGAGGCGCTCAAGGGAGCAGGGGGCGTACCCGAGGCCGTGAAGGCGGCGGCCGCATGATCAAGCGGCCGGAGGAAATCGCGCTGATGGCCGAGTCGGGCCGGCTGCTGGCCGGGGTGTTCGCCCATCTGGACAGCCTGAGCCTGATCGGCATGTCGACCATGCAGGTCAACGACCTGGTCGACCGCTTCATCGTGGAGTCGCTCGGCGCGCGTCCGGCCAGCAAGGGCCAGTACGGCTATGCCTACGCCTTGAACGCATCGCGCAACCATGTCGTCTGCCACGGGGTGCCGTCCGATACCGAGATTTTGCACAGCGGCGACATCGTCAACCTCGACATCACGCTCGAGAAGAACGGCTACATCGCCGACTCCAGCAAGACCTACCTGGTCGGCCAGGTGGCGGCGCCGGCCAGGCGATTGGTGCAGGCGACCTACGAAGCGATGTGGAAGGGCATCCGGGCCGTGCGTCCCGGCGCCCGCCTCGGCGACGTCGGTTACGCCATCGAGCGCCACGCGCGCAAGCACGGCTATTCGGTGGTGCGCGACTACTGCGGCCACGGCATCGGGCGCGAGATGCACGAGTTGCCGCAGGTGCTGCACTGGGGCCGGCCGCAGACGGGCATGGTGCTGCGCGAAGGGATGACCTTCACCATCGAACCGATGCTGAACCAGGGGCGGCACGCCGTGCGCACCGAAGACGATGGCTGGACGGTGGTTACCTGCGACGGCCAGTTGTCGGCGCAGTTCGAGCACACGGTCGCCGTGACCCGGAACGGGGTGAAGGTGCTGACCCTGCGTCCCGGAGAAAGCCCGCTGAACTGAGGCCGCGGCGATGCGCGCCAGGGGCTTGCCGGGATCGTCGTCCATGGCGCGCCCGGTAAATCAGGCAGCATCGGGCGGCGCCAGCACGCTGCGCAGCCGCTCGAAATCGATCGGCTTGGTGAGGTGATGATCGAAGCCGGCGTCGAAAGCGCGCTGGCGGTCTTTTTCCTGGCCCCAGCCGGTGGCGGCGATCAGGCGCATGTTCTGGCCGGCGGCCGTCGCGCGCAGGCGCCGCGCCAGCTCGTAGCCGTTGAGGTCGGGCAGGCCGATGTCGAGCAGGGCCACTTCCGGGGCGAATTCCTGCGCCAGCGCCAGCGCCGCGCCGGCGCTGTGGGCGGCGCGTACTTCGCAGCCGAACAGTTCCAGCGCCATCAGGAGCATCTCGGCGGCGTCGGCGTTGTCGTCCACCACCAGGATGCGCGCCGCGGCCGGCGCCGGCGCCGCTTCCGGCGCGGCCGCCACCGCTGCCTGGGTCAGCGGCAGGCGCACCGTGAAGCAGCTGCCCTTGCCTTCGCCCTCGCTGTCGGCGCAGATGTTGCCGCCGTGCAGTTCGACGATGCCGCGCACCAGCGACAGCCCGATGCCGAGTCCGCCGCGCGAGCGTTCCAGGGCCGGCTCCAGCTGCGAGAACATGTCGAATACCGTGGCCAGGGCGTGGCGCGGCAGGCCGATGCCGTTGTCGCGCACGGACAGCCGCGCCATGCCGTCTTCACTGCCGAGCGACAGCAGGATGCGGCCGCCGTCCGGCGTGTACTTGGCGGCATTGGTGAGCAGGTTGACCACCACCTGGTTGATGCGGGTGGGATCGGCGTCGACCGTGACCGGGTGGGCGGGGAGCGCGACCTCCAGGTGGTGGTGCGCCTGCTCCATCAGGCCGGCGGTGTCGCACACGGCGGCGCGCGCCAGCTGGGCCAGGTCGACCGTTTCGCGCCGCAGCTCCATCTTGTCCTGGGTGATGCGCGAGACTTCCATCAGGTCGTCGACCAGGTGGGTCAGGTGCTGCAGCTGGCGGTCGAACACGCCCAGCAGGCGCGCGTTGGCGCCCGCGGCGAGCTCGGTATGCCGCATCACCTCGAGCGCGCTGCACAGCGGCGCCAGCGGATTGCGCAGCTCGTGCGACAGGGTGGCCAGGAACTCGTCCTTGCGCCGGTCGGCCGCCGACAGCGCGGCGTTCACGGCCTGCAGCTGCAGTTCGGCGCCGCGGCGCGCCTCGAGCGCTTCCTCGGCCGCCTTGCGCGCGTTGCGCAGTTCGCGCTCGTAGGACTGGCGCTCGGTGGCCATGAACAGGGCCCACTGGTCGACGACCTGGCTTCCCTCGTGTCGGCGCACGATATTGACCAGCATCGGCAGGCGCGTGCCGTCGCGGTGGCGCAGGTCGATCTGCAGTTCGGCCACCGAGCCGCGCACCTGCAGCACCGGGATGCAGTGGGTGTGGTGGAACAGGCGCGCGCCGACGGTCATCAGGTCCTGGATGCGCACGATGCCGGCCAGTTCGGGCAGCGTGAAGCCGAGCCAGCCGCAGGCGGTGTCGTTGGCGCGCAGCAGCAGGCCGTCGGCGTCGGCCAGCAGCAGGCCGCAGGGTGCGTGCTCGTACAGCGTATCGGCGGAGGTCGCGGCGCTGCTCATGCTCGTTCCAGGGTCGTGGCCATGGTCGTGGACAAGAACGCGTCGATCGCGCGCGAGCTGGCGGTGGGGGCGCTCATGTGCGGGCAGTGCCCGATATTGTCGATCACATGGAGCTCGGCCCGGGGCAGGTGGCGCAGCAGGTAGTCGCCGGCGCTGCGCGGCGCGATCAGGTCCTCGCTGCATTGCAGGATCAGGGCCGGGGTGCGCGAGTGCGGCACGTCGGCGCGGTGGTCGGACAGGAAGGTGACGCGCGCGAAATGCTTGGCGATGTCGGGATCGTTGCGGCAGAAGCTGTCGGTGAGTTCCGCGCGCAGGGTGGGGCGTCCGGGCGCGCCCATGATCGCGGGCGCCAGGCTGCTCGACCAGCCGAGGTAGTTCGCTTCCATGGTCTCGAGCAGTTCGTCGATGTCGCCGCGCTCGAAGCCGCCCACGTAGGCGGGATGCTTGCCCATGTCGTTGATGTAGCAGGCCGACGGCGCCACCATCACCTGGGCCACGAAGCGCCCCGGCGCCTTGATGGTGGCCAGCATGCCGATCATGGCGCTCACCGAATGGCCCACCAGGATCACCGGCCCGGTCGCGCAGGCATCGATGATCTCGAGCAGGTCTTCGGCATAGCCATGCAGGCTGGCGTAGCGCAGGCGGTCGTAGGCGGACAGGTCGGAGCCGCCGCTGCCGACCAGGTCGTAGCTGATGACGCGGAAACGGTCTTCGAAAGCCGGCGCCAGGAAGCGCCACATGGTCTGGTCGCAGCCGAAGCCATGGGAAAACACCATGGTGGCCCCGCCCTGACCCGTAACACGCACGTTGCTGCGGATTTGCACGGACATCGCTGCTCCTCGTGGTGACTACCGCCGGGGTATCCCGTCAGGCGCCAGTATGCGCCACGAGTATTGCAAGCGCAACAACTAATTATGGGACAATGCTGGAAAACTTTCAGTCGTGCTCGTCGTCCCCGTCCTCGCGCTGGACCCTCGGATACACCTTCACCAGCAGGATGCGCGGACCGTTCATCTTCTTGACCACCACGTCGAAGTGCGGGAAGCCGATGCGCTGCCCCTGCCTGGGGATGTCGCCCAGCTTGGCCATCAGGAGGCCGCCCACCGATTCGACATCGTCCAGGCCCATTTCCTCGTTGTCGATGTCGATCCCGAGCAGGCGCTCGAGCGAGAAGATCGGCAGGCTGGCCTTGCCGATATACGTGCCGTCGGGCTGCGACATCCAGTCGTTCTCGTTCATGCGGAACTCGTCGCGGATCTCGCCCACCATCGCGCCCAGCAGGTTGTCGAGCGTAATGAAGCCGACCGGGCGCTTGCCCTTTTCGCCGATCAGGGCGAAGTGCGGCGCGCCGCTGCGGAAGCGCCGGAAGATGTCCTGCGCCGGGGTGCGCGCCGAAATGGTCTCGACCGGGCGCAGGTGCTGGGTCAGGTCGGTGATGGTGCGCCCGGCCTGCTGCGCGAAGAACAGGTCCTTCAGGTGGATCACGCCCAGCACCTCTTCGCCTTCCTCGTCGAAATAGGGGTAGCGCGAGAAGCGGTTGCGGCGCACCGTCTCCATGTTTTCCTCGAGCGAGCGGCTGGCGTACAGCGCGCTCACCTCGTTGATCGGCCGCATCAGGTCGGACACCGCCAGCTGGCTGAAGTCGAGCGACTGGGCCAGGATGTTGCGCTCGTCGGTGGTGAATTTTTCTCCCGGCTTGCTGGTGCGCAGGATCATCTTCAGCTCGTCGGTGGAGTAGTGGGTCTCGTGGCCGCCGGCGCCGGCCAGGCCGGCGATGCGCAGCACCATGTTGGCGCTGGCGTTGAGCAGCGCGATCGCCGGGTACATGGCCCAGTAGAAGGCATACAGCGGAATCGCGGTCCACAGCGCCACCACCTCGGGGATGCGGATCGCGAGCGACTTGGGCGCCAGCTCGCCGACCACGATGTGCAGGAAGGAGATGACCGAGAAGGCCACCACGAAGGACACGCCGTGGATCAGCTCGGGCGAGGTCACGCCCAGGAAGGCGAACACGGGTTCGAGCAGGCTGGCAAAGGCCGGTTCGCCGACCCAGCCCAGGCCCAGCGAGGCCAGGGTGATGCCGAGCTGGCAGGCCGAGAGATAGGCGTCGAGCTTGTCGTGGACCTTGCCGAGGATGCGTCCCCGCAGGCCGCTGGTCTTGGCGATGGCGTGGACGCGGGTCTTGCGCAACGTGACGATACTGAATTCAGCCGCCACATAGAAGCCGTTCAGCGCCACCAGGAACAGGGCGAGAACGACGAATAGAAAGTTTTCCATTGAAGAGATTTAGTTAAAAAATGGCAATAGCCGGCACCATTGTACCGCTCAAGTACCGGTTAGCACGCCGTGATGGACCGCCGACAGGATGGCTTCGACAGCCGGATGCTGGATCTTGCGCTCGTTCGAGACGGCATAGAAGTGCTCGCGCACCTGCGGCACGCGCCCCAGCAGCAGCGCGTTGAACTGCTCCTCGAGGTCGTGGACCAGGGCCGCCGGCGCGAAGAACAGCCCCAGGCCGCGCCGGCCGAAGGTGTTGAGCAGGGCATTGTCCTCGAACTCGCCGACCACGTCGGGACGCACGCCCTGCAGCTCGAACCATTCGTCGATCTTGCCGCGCAGGGCATTATTGCGGGTCGGCAGCAGGAAGGGCGCGCCGTTCAGCGAGCGCGGGAAGTCCGCGCCCCAATCCTTCACCAGCCCGGGCGCGCCGACCACGATGGTCTCGCTGTCGCTCAGCAGGTGACTGAACACCCGCAAGGTCGTGCCCGACCGTACCGCGCGGTCGGTCAGCACCACGTCGAGCTTGTGCAGGGCCAGGTCGGCCAGCAGCTCGTCGAATTCGCCCTCGTAGCAGACCAGCCGCACCGGGCGCGGCAGCTGGGTCGCGATCTCGAGCAGCCGGTAGGCGGTCAGCTTGGGCAAGGAGTCGGAAATGCCGACCGTCAGGCGGGTGCGCGCGCTGTCGGACTCGGCCAGCGCCTCCTGCATCTGCTCTCCCAGAAGGAAGATCTGGTCGGCATAAGACAAGGCAAGGCGCCCGGCCTCGGTTAAAGTCAGTCTCCGTCCCTGCTGGGTAAACAAGGCCTTGCCCAAGGACAGCTCCAGCTGCGTGAGCTGGGTACTGACGGTCTGGATGGCCAGGCCCAGGCGCTCGGCGGCGCGCGTGATGCTGCCTTCCTTGGCGACCACCCAAAAATAGTACAGGTGACGAAAATTCGGGGGGCTGTGGTTCATTTCTTCTGTTTTTATGAAGTAACTCTTCGATTATCTTCGCTTTTTCAAGGCGGGCGCAAGCCCCATACTGCGTCTGTCGATCAAACACCTCAACACCACAAACGATTACTCAACAAATAAGGGGAACGAAAAACATGAAGCACTTTACATGGTCATTCGTCGTGACCGCCGTCTGCCTTGCGCTGGCAGGCTGGTGGGGTTACGACCATGGCGGCATCGCCGGCATGATTACGGCGCTCGGCGTGACGGCCATCTTGTCGGTGATGGAAGTTTCGCTGTCCTTCGACAACGCGGTGGTGAATGCCTCGGTGCTGAAGAACTGGAACGAATTCTGGCTCAAGCTGTTCCTGGGCCTGGGCATGATCATCGCCGTGTTCGGCATGCGCCTGGTGTTCCCGCTGGTGATCGTCGCCGTGGCGGCCGACCTGGGCATTACCGAGGTCTGGAACCTGGCGCTGAGCAATCCGAAGGAATTCTCCGGCCACCTGACCGAGCACCATGCGGAAGTGGCGGCCTTCGGCGGCATGTTCCTGCTGCTGGTGTTCCTGAACTTCCTGCTGGATGACGAGAAGGAAGTGCACTGGCTGGGCAACATCGAGCGCAAGCTCGGCTCGCTCGGCAAGGTGTCCTCGATCTCGGTGCTGGTCGCCCTGGGCGCGCTGATGTTCTCGATGGGCTGGGTTGCGGAAGCGCAGAAGATGGTCGTGCTGATGGCGGGCCTGTGGGGCATCCTGGTCTATATCGGCGTGGACATGATCAGCAGTCTGCTCGAAAAGAGCGAGTCGGACGAGAGCAGCAACGTGGGCGACATGGTCAAGCGCGGCGGTATCGGCGGTTTCCTGTACCTCGAAGTGCTGGATGCCTCGTTCAGCTTCGACGGCGTGATCGGCGCCTTCGCGATCACCCAGGACGTCGTGATCATCATGCTGGGCCTGGCGATCGGTGCGATGTTCGTGCGTTCGATGACGGTCTACCTTGTGCGCCAGGGCACGCTCGACGAGTACGTCTACCTGGAGCACGGCGCGCACTACGCGATCGGTATCCTGGCCGTGATCATGCTGGTCAGCATGAAGTACCACGTGCCCGAGCTGATCACCGGCCTGGCCGGCGTGGCCTTCATCGGCGCCTCGCTGTGGAGCTCGCTGCAGTACAAGAAGAAGCACGCGGCATTGCCTGCATAAGGTGTCGCGCAGGGTGGTCGGCTCCGCCGACCGCGCGTTCGACTCACGGATGCGCTGTGGTAAGGCATGATCTTGTTGGACGCGCGGTCGGGCAAGCCGACCACCCTACGACAAAGGGCGTGCGCATGTAACGAACCGCACGGCGAGTGGCAGAACACCAGCTCGCTGTGCTCATACCCCCGGTGTTCAAGCAGTACTTTTTAGGAGAGTCACAATCATGGCAATCAGTCTGCAAAAAGGCGGCAACGTCAACCTGTCGAAAGAAGCTCCTGGCCTGACCAATCTGAAGGTCGGCCTCGGTTGGGACACCCGCGCCACGGACGGCGCAGCGTTCGACCTCGACGGCGCGGTGTTCCTGCTGAATTCGCAAGGCAAGGTGCGTTCCGATGCCGATTTCATCTTCTACAACAACCTGAAGTCGGCCGACGGCTCGGTGGTCCACTCGGGCGACAACCTCACCGGCGAAGGCGAGGGCGACGACGAAAGCGTGTCGATCGACCTGTCCAAGGTGCCGGCCGACATCGACAAGGTGGTGCTGGCCGTGACCATCCACGACGCGGAAGCGCGCCGCCAGAACTTCGGCATGGTCGGCAAGGCCTTCATCCGCTGCGTCAACGCGGCCAACAACGGCGAGATCGCCCGCTACGACCTGTCGGAAGACAGCTCCACCGAAGCGGCGATGATCTTCGGCGAGGTGTATCGTAACGGCGCCGACTGGAAGTTCCGCGCCATCGGCCAGGGCTTCGCCGGCGGCCTCGGGCCCCTCGCCAAGAACTACGGCGTCAACGTTTAACCAATAGCCCTGCGGTCCGCGACCCGCGGGCCGCATCAATAAAGGGAAAGGAAGTCCAAATGCCAGTATTTACCGTGACCGGGGATGTCGATCCCTTCCTGCACGTCTCGATGCGGCGCGGCGAGACCATCTATTGCGAATCGGATGCGATGGTGATGATGGAATCGACGCTCGACCTGAAGGGCAAGATGAAGGGCGGCCTCGGCAGCGCGCTGATGCGTACCTTCGCCAACGGCGAGTCCTTCTTCCAGCAGCATATCGAGGCGACCCGCGGCGACGGCGACTGCCTGCTGTCGCCGACCCTGCCGGGCGCGATGCAGGTCATCGACTGCGGTCCCAACCACTACATCATCAGCGACGGCGCCTTTGTCGCCGCCACCTCCGGGGTCGACCTGAAGGTCCGCACCCAGAGCATCGGCAACGCCCTGTTCGCGCAGAGCGGCGGCTTCTTCGTCACCGAGACGACGGGCAGCGGCCAGGTGGTGGTGTCGGGCTTCGGCTCGATGTCGGTGCTGGAGGTCGAGCCGGGCAAGGACGCGATCATCGACAACTCGCACGTGGTGTGCTGGGACAGCGGGCTGCGCTACGAGATCTCGATCACGACCGGCCAGAGCGGTGGCTTCCTGGGCAACCTGATCAACAGCCAGACCAGCGGCGAGGGCATGGTGTTGCGCTTCTCGGGCAAAGGGAAGGTCTATGTATGTTCGCGCAACCGGATGGCATTCAAAGCCTGGATGCAAACCCCGGCGCGCTGATCGTTCAAAAATAATGGAGGAATGACATGGCAGTAAATCTGACGAAGGGCCAGAAGATCTCGCTGGACAAGGAAGCCGGCGGCGCGCTGAGCCGCGTGACGATGGGCCTGGGCTGGGACGTGGCCAAGTCGAAGGGTTTCTTCGGCTTCGGCGGCGGCGCCGGCCAGCCGGTCGACCTGGATGCATCGGTGGTGATGTTCGACGAAGCGAACCGCTCGGTTGACGTGGTCTGGTTCCGCCAGCTCAAGAGCAAGGACGGCAGCATCACCCACACCGGTGACAACCGCACCGGCGCCGGCGACGGCGACGACGAGCAGATCCAGGTCGACCTGTCGCGCGTGCCGGCCAACGTGAAGGCGCTGGTATTCACCGTGAACAGCTTCACGGGCCAGAACTTCTCGACCGTGGAAAACGCCTACTGCCGCCTGGTCAATGGCAGCAACAACCAGGAAGTGGCGCGCTTCAACCTGTCGGTACAGGGTTCGCACACGGCCCAGATCATGGCCAAGCTGTACCGCCACAACGGCGAGTGGAAGATGCATGCGATCGGCGAAAACGGCTCGGGCCGTACCTTCGACGACCTGATGCCGCTGATCACGCCGCACCTGTAAGCATCACGCGATGCGACGAAGAGCCGGGCTTGCCCGGCTCGTTTCTTTTGTAGGGTGCTCAGGCCAGCGGCAGCCAGACGGTGAAGCTGCTGCCCCGGCCCGGGCCCTCGCTGTGGGCCCGCACCTCGCCGCCGTGCAGCGTCACCATGGTGCGCACCAGCGCCAGCCCGATTCCCAGGCCGCCCTGCGAGCGGTCCGGGGTACGCTCGGCCTGGGTGAACAGGTCGAACACCTGGGGCAGCAGGCTGGCCTCGATGCCGATGCCGTCGTCCGCCACGCACAGGCGCACGCGGGCGCCGTCGCGGCTGGCCGACAGCGCGATGGCGCCGCCCTGCGGGGTGTACTTGGCGGCGTTGTTGAGCAGGTTGGCGATGACCTGCACCAGGCGCGTGCTGTCGCCGTCGACCCGCGCCTCGGCCAGGTCGGGCGCCACCTCCACCGCCAGGGTGTGCCCGCGCGCGGCGACCAGGGGCCGCGACTGCTCGACGGCGCTGGCGAGCACCGGCCCGATCCCGACCAGGGCCTTGTCCAGCTTGATCAGCCCGCGCGTCACGCGCGACACGTCGAGCAGGTCGTTCACCAGCGAGGTCATGTGCCGCACCTGGCGCGCGATCACCTCGCTCGACAGGCGGATGCGTTCGGGGCTGGCCGCGATCCGGAGCACCTGGGCGGCGGCCGCGATCGGCGCCAGCGGGTTGCGCAGTTCGTGCGCCAGCATGGCGAGGAATTCGTCCTTGCGCCGGTCCTGCTCGCGCAGCGAGCGGTACAGCCGGGCGTTGGCGAAGCCGGTGGCGGCGATCGCCGCCAGTTGCGCCAGGATCGACTCGTCCTGGGCGTCGAAGCCGCCGGCCTTGCCCGCCACCCGCAGGCAGCCGATCCGGCGGCCCTTGCGGTCGAGCAGCGGGACGGCCAGGCTGCCGGGCAGCGCTGCCCGGTCGGCCGCGGATATGCCGGCGTCGGCGTCGGCGTCGGCGTCCAGCGCCACGTCCACCTCGACCGTGCCGAGGATCGCGCGCACTTCCTGCGCCAGCGCCGCGGCGATGTCCTCGCTGGACAAGGCGGTGTGCAGGGTGCGCGCGGCGCTGGCCACGCTGGCCAGCAGGGCGGACTGGCGCTGCTCGCTGTCGAGCCGTCGTGCGAGTCCTTCGCGTTGCGTCACGCTGTCGTGGATGTCGCGGTTGGCGCCGACCCATTCGCGCACGGCGCCGTTCGCATCCAGGATCGGAATGCCCTTGACGGCGGTCCAGCGGTAGCTGCCGTCCGCGCGGCGCAGCCGGTATTCGGTCTCGTAGGCGGCATGGGTGGCGATCGAGGTGCTCCAGACCTGGCGCGCGCGCTCGCGATCCTCGGGGTGGACCGCGTCGAGCCAGCCGTAGCCGCACCATTCCTCATAGCCTTGTCCGGTAAAGGCGCGCCACGAGGGCGAATCTTCCCGGATCTGCCCATCGGCGGCGCTGGTCCAGACGATCTGCGAGGTCGCCATCGCCAGGGTCCGGAAGCGCTCCTCGCGTTCGCGCAGCGCGGTTTCCGCTTCCACGCGTTCGGTGATGTCCTCGTGCATCAGCATGACTTCGACCACCTTGCCCGCGCCGTCCTTGATCGGATGGGCGCGCGCCGTGACCCAGCGCGCCCGGCCGGTGGTCCCGATGGCGGCGGTGTCGTAGTGGATGGCGGGTATTTCGACCGACTCGCCGGCCATGGCCCGTGCGAGGAAGGCGGCGACGCCGGTGGCGACCAGCTGGGGATCGCGCAGCACATTGTAGTCGCGGCTCATCACGTAGCGTTTCAGCTCGCTGCCTTCGTGGATGTGCCAGAGCGCCTCCCAGGCCCGGTTCACCCGCAGCGTGTAGCCTTCCGGATCGAGGAGCTGGAGGCTGGCCGGCGCCTGTTCGAACAGTTCCCGGAAGCGGACCTCGGAAGGGACGTAGGGGGCGGTGCCGGCCGGGGCCGTTTCTGCGGAGGAGGACATGGCTGGTTTCTTGTCGTGACGCTGAGGCGCCGGGCGCGGCGCTGCCGCACAGCGCGGGGCCATCGGCGTGCGCATGATGTCATAGTTTTTGTTTGCAGTGGGACATACCGCCGCGGCATATTCTTGCGCAGGCCGCTTGACAGGAACGGCTGGCCGGGGATACTGTATTACTCAATTAATACACACATATACACTGCCATGGCCGTCCAGTCACCCCAGCTGTTCTCGATCACGCCCGGCGCGACCGAACCGATCTACCGCCAGCTCGTCGAGCAGGTGCGGCGGCTGGTCGCCGGCGGCCAGATGGCGGCGGGCGACGAGCTGCCCTCGGTGCGCGAAGTGGCCCAGGCGCTCGCCGTGAACCCCATGACCGTGTCCAAGGCCTACAGCCTGCTCGAAGCCGAAGGGCTGCTGGCGCGCCGGCGCGGACTCGGGATGCTGGTGGCCGAGCGCCCACGCAGCGCGCGCAGCCAGGCCGAGCGCACGGCGCTGCTGCGCCCGACATTGGCGCGCGCCGCGCGCGAGGCGCGCGAGCTCGAACTCGACCCCGACACCGTCCTTTCCCTTTTCACCCAACTCCTGAAGGAAGCATCGTGACAGCACCCCTCATCCAGTTGCGCGGCGTGGCCAAGCATTTCGGCAGCGCCATCGTCCTGAACGGCCTCGATTGGGAAGTCGGGCAGGGCCAGGTCATTGGCCTGCTGGGCCGCAACGGTGCCGGCAAGTCGACGCTCATGGAATGCCTGCTCGGCCTGCGCGAGCTCGATGCCGGCAGCGCCAGGCTGTTCGGCGAAGACGTGGCGGCGCTGTCCGATACCACCCGTGCCCGGATCGGCTACGTGCCGCAAAAGCCCGGTCTGTTCGAGTGGATGACGCCGGTGCAGATGCTGGACTATTTCAAGGCCATGTACCCGCGCTGGAACCCGGTCAAGGTCGCCGCGCTGCTGGAGCGCTGGGGTTTCGGCCCGATCGAGCTCGGCAAGCCGATCGGGCGCCTGTCGGGCGGGCAGCAGCAGCGCCTGTCGATCATCCGCGCGCTGGCGCACGACCCGGAACTGCTGGTGCTGGACGAACCGGTATCGGCGCTGGACCCGGCCGGGCGCCGGGCCTTTCTGTCGGAGCTGGTCGACGGCGTGATCGAGCGCGGCACCACGGTAGTGTTCTCGACCCACATCCTGACCGACCTGGAACGGGTGGCGCTGGACGTGGCCTTCCTGAAGGACGGCCGCATCGCGCTGCAGGGCCAGCTCGACGCGCTGCTGGAAGGCGCGCGCGACACGGTGGACGGCCGCCGCGCCGAGCCGCTCAGCCTGGAAGACTTGTTCATCGAGGTGACCGGATGAGTAGGCAAATGAGTACGCCAATGCGTGCGCCAATAGGTAGGCTCATCAGTGCGCGCCTGCGCGATTACCGGATGCTGTGGCGCGCCGCGGTGACGAACACGGATCCGCGCATGTCGGCCATCACCCGCTGGGGGACCTCGACCCTGGTGCTCCTGGTTGGCGTGGCCATGGCCTATGTCGAAGGCCCGCGCGCAGCCTTGGCCTGGTTCTGGTGCGCAGCCTCCGGCTTCCTGTTGCTGACCTGGGCCTGGCGCTTCCTGCCGGGCGCGGTGAAGCTGGCTGCACCGGCCAATGCCAAGCTGGTGCCGCACCTGCGCCGCCGCCTGATCGAACTGTCCTGCCTCGTGTGCTACGTCGGCATTGCCGGCATCGCCAGCGCGCCCTTCAGCGGTACGAGCGGACTGGGCGCGTGGCTGTTGTGGATCGTGGTGTTCATGGCAGGAACCGGCCTGGGCGTGGCAGGCCACCGCGCGGGCAGCGCGATCGTCATGACGGCGACTTTCAGCACGCTGTTCGTGAGCCAGGTGCCGGCCGCGCTGACCGACCTGCTGTCTCATCCGCTGGCGGTCGTGCTGTCGCTGCCCATCTACGCCGTGATCATCTACCTGGCAGTGTGCGCCATGTTCCCGCAAGCGGGCGAGCGCCACTGGGCGATGCTGGCGCGCCGTGCACGCTGGGTCACCGCGGCCGGCAAGGCCGATCCGCTGGTCGAACAACTGGCCGGCAAGGAAGCCCGCGGCTGGTATGCCGCTTCCTTGCGCCGCGACAGCGCCCGGCGCGACGGCCGGCGCCTGTTGGTGCATGCACTCGGGCCCGCGCACCACCTGGGCGAGGTGATGGTCTTGCAGGGCTTCATGACGGCTGTCGTGCTGGCACTGGTCTTCGTCACGGCCTGGCGTCGCGATTTCCGTCTGGTGTCCGATTTCGGCTGGCTGTTCGCCTGCATGCTGCTGCTGGTGCCGCTGGTCTACTGCGTGCGGCTCGGCCAGTTGTCCAGCGGCCTCGCCGCCGAGCAGTCCCTGGTACGCCTGGCGCCCGCGATGCCCGCTTCGGCAGCGGCCTTCAACCTCGTGCTCGGCCGCTCCCTGCTGCTGAAAACCCTGACGGTCTGGGGGCTGGCTGCCGGCGCCGCCCTGCTGCTGGCGGCGCTCGGCGGGGCAGGCGCGCAGGCGCTGCTGCGCCTGGCCTGCCTGTCCTGCATGGTGCTGCCGATCGTGGCCACGCCGCTGCGCAACCATGCCGGCGGCGCTGGCAGCGCCGCCTCCGCCGCCGTGATACTGCTGCTGGTGCCGACCGTCGAGGGCCTGGTCCTCGGCGCGGCGCTGAAGGGTCTCGCTGACCTCCCGGTCCTGCCGGTAGCGGCGCTGTTGAGCATCGGCTACACCATCTACGCCGTCGTGCGCGGCCTGCGCACGATGCGCCGCTCGCCCTGCGCCTTCCCGGCAGGGCGGATCGACTGAGGGAGGCCAGGCCCGGCTCAGCGCACCGCGTTCGCCTCTTGCGGCAGGGCGCCAGCCGGTGTTGTACAGGACGCCGATCAGGCGTCCGCCCCCGCTAACTGAACGGCATTATCCCGCGGTGGGGGTGATGCACGGTGCAGGCTGGCCGAGGCTGCCGGCCTGCGGATCGGGCGGCGTCAGCTCGATGTGCGCGAAGCACAGCCTGCCGCGGCCGCCGTGCTTGGCGGCATAGAGCGCGTCGTCGGCGGCCTGCATCAGGCCTTCCAGGTCGGCGCCGTTGCGCGGGAAGCTCGCGACCCCGATGCTGGTCCCGACGCTGATCTCCGCCAGCGTCGGGTGCAGCGGCGGATGCAGGCAATCGATGAGGCGCAGGCCGATGCCGGCAATGTCGTGGCGCGAGAACTCGCCTTCCACCAGGACCACGAATTCGTCGCCGCCCAGGCGCGCCAGCAGTTCGCCGCCGCGCAGCACTGCCTGGAAGCGGCGGCCCGCTTCCCTGAGCACTTCGTCGCCGAGCGCATGCCCGTGGGCGTCGTTGACCTCCTTGAAACGGTCCAGGTCGAGGGCAAGCAGGGTGAACGGCTTGCCGCTGCGCCGGCTGCGGGCGACCAGGCGGCGCGCGCAGCGCTCGAAGAAGCGTCGGTTGGGCAGGCCGGTGAGGGCATCGTGCGAGGCTTCCAGCGCCAGGCGCCTGGCCAGTTCGTTGTTGCGGCGGGCGGCGGCGCACAGCGAGCGCCACGCGTGGACCGCCATTGCGACCACGGTCGAGAGCATCAGCGCCAGGATCGCGGCGCTGCGCAGCAGGCGGTCGTTGAAGCCCTGCATGATCCCCTCGCGCAGCACGCGCAGGCGTTCCACCTCTTCCTGGATGAGCCGGCGCGCTTCGCGCATCTTCTGCTGGCCGAAGCCTTCGCGCACGATGTTCGCGGCAGCGGCGCCGTCGCCGCGCTTTTTCATCTGCACCGTCCGATCGAGTTCGTCCAGCTTGCTGTCGGCGATGTGGGCGAGATTGCGGATAGTGGCCAGGAAGCGCTGGTCCCCGTAGCCCGACTGCTCGGCCTGCAGCAGGCTGGCCGGGGCCCCGTTGCGCCCGACCAGGTAGGGCTCGAGGTAGCCAGGTTCACCGGTCAGCAGGTAGCCGCGCTGGCCGGTTTCGGCATTCAGCAGGTGCGTCATGACATTGCGGAGCTGGATGCAGGCCGTGTCGTTTTGCCGGAGCAGGACCATCGCCTGGCGCAGTTCGACCACTTCGCGGACGAAAAAGACGCTCATTGCCGCGATGAGGGCGAGCGCAAGAACCAGGGAGGTGGCGCTGCGGCGGATGGGCAGGGCTGGCACGACGTAGGGCGTGGGCATAACGATAGGCGGCAGTACTGATTACCGTATGTTATCCCATTGTAAGATCATTCCTACGAGAACTTGTATTTCAACCACGAAAGATTTTGAACATGTAACACTTGCCCAACAGCGAAGCCGCAGCGACGGCGTTCCGGTTCAGTGGCCGCGACGCTGCACCAGTGCCGTGCCGACGCCGTGGCGCCTGCCTTCGCTGACGGCGGTCACGGTGCCGTCCGGGTTGAACACCAGCGCGTTCGCGGCGCCGATCTCTTCGGGCCCCGCTTCCCAGCGGTGGCCAAAGCGCTCCAGCGCGCGCGCCTGGTCGCTGCCGGCGAAGCCCGGTTCGATCGCGCTGGCGTCGCCGTTGCGCTCGGAGATGCGCGGCGCATCGACGGCCTGGTCCATCGGCATGCCGAGGTCGACGTAGTTGACGATGGTCTGCAGCACCGTCGTGATGATGGTGGAGCCGCCCGGGCTGCCGATGGTGAAGGCCGGCTTGCCGTTCCTGAGCGCGATGGTCGGCGCCATGCTCGAGCGCGGGCGCTTGCCGGCTTCGGGCACGTTCGGGTGCGGGCCGCTGAAGTCGAAGTCGGTCAGCTCGTTGTTCAGCAGGAAGCCGTAGCCCGGCACCACGATGCCGCTGCCGCCCCAGGATTCGATGGTGAAGGTATACGACACCACGTTGCCCTCCTTGTCCGAGACGGTCAGGTGGGTGGTGTGGGCGTTCTCGAGCTGCAGGCGTGCCGATTGCGGGCGCAGCGGCACGCTCTGGTCGTTCTGGTAGCCATAGGGGTCGCCGGCGGCAGCCTTGCGGGCGGCCGCCGGCGTGATGGCTTTCCTGCGCTGGGCGGCATAGCCCTTCGACAGCAGGCCGGCCACCGGCGCGTCGATGTATTCGGGATCGGCCAGGTAGGCGTTGCGGTCGGCGAAGGCCAGGCGGCTGGCTTCGATGTACAGGTGCTCGGCGCGGGCGCGCGGCATTTGCTTCAGGTCGTAGCCTTCGAGGATGTTGAGCGCCTCGGCGACGGTCGCGCCGCCGCTGCTGGGCAGCGGCATGCCATAGATCTCGTAGCCGCGGTAGGTGGTGCGCAGCGGCTGGCGGATGCGCGCCTCGTAGTTGGCCAGGTCGGCCATGCTCATGCGCCCGGCGCGCGCGCGCTTGCCGGGGGCGAAGGGTGGCTGGTTGACGGCATCGACGATGGCGCGCGCGATCGGCCCTTCATAAAAGGCCTTGACGCCGCCTTGTGCGATTTCGCGGTAGGCCTTGGCCATGTCCGGGTTGCGGATCAACGTGCCTGGCTGCAAGGCCTTGCCCTTGTGCAGGTAGAGCGCACTGGTCGGCGCGTATAGCTGAAATTTTCTTTCATTTTTTGCCGTTAAATGACTGAATATTTCAGTCACCCGATAGCCCTTGTCGGCCACGGCGATCGCCGGCGCCAGCACCTGCTTGAAGCGCATGCTGCCGTAGCGCTCCAGCGCCTCGTGCCAGCCGCGCACGGTGCCGGGCACCCCGACCGAGGCGCCGCTCGCCACCGCCCCTTCGAAGTCGACCGGCTTGCCGTTCTCGAGAAAAGCGGCGGGGGTAAAACTGGCGGGCGCGGTCTCGCGGTGGTCGATGGTGATGACGCGCTTGTCCTTGGCCAGGTAGATCACCATGAAGCCGCCGCCGCCGATGCCGCAGCTGAACGGATCGGTCACGCCCAGCGTTGCCGCGGCGGCCACCGCCGCGTCGATGGCGTTGCCGCCCTGGTCGAGGATATGGATGGCCGATTGCGACGCCTGTTCGCTGATGGTGGCGACCGCGCCGCCGGTGCCGGTGGCCACCGGGGTCTTCGCGAGCGCCAGCGGCGCGTGCAGGACGATGGACAGGGTCAGCCCGCAGGCGAGCAGGGTCGTTTTCATGCGTTCCTTCCGGGACGGGCGCTGGACGGGCGCTTGAATGGGCGCTTGAATGGGTGCCTATTGCGCGTAGATGTTGAAGGTCACCGGATACGACACCGGCGCCGCATGTGCCCCGCCTGCCGCCATGCCGCGCGGCGGCAGCGGCGTCAGGTGGTCGAGTTCGATGCGCGAGCCGCGCAGCGCCGGCGACATGTAGCCCGGCTGCCCCTTCACCAGATAAAAGGCCTGGGCCACGCTGCCGATGCGCATCGTGAAGCGGTAGGCCAGGTGTCCGGGCCAGATGCAGCGCGCATTGTCCGGGCAGCGGCTGTCCTGGGCGCCTTCGTAGGTGACGCTCAGACGCTCGGCCAGCGGCAGCACCTGGCCTTCGGTCATGGTGTAGCGCGCTTCGGGCAGGCGGTCCTGGGTGGCGCAGCCGCCGACGAGGGTGGCCAGCGCGACGCCGGCGCAGCCGAGGGTGAAGACACGGAGCAGGGAGTGCATGCGATGTCCATCGGGTTGATTTTTTGGAATCTCCATCATAGCAAAGCTGCCGTCTCACGGTCGCGCACGCGGTGCGCGCCGCCGTCGCGCCCTGATCGAGATCGGCCAGGAACCGTCACATTGCCGTCACATTCGCGGACTAGACTTTGCCGCGTGGTCCAAAACACAACCCATCAATCTGGAATAGGAATAAGAAGCCCATGTTCAAGAAGATCCTCGCCGTTGCCGCCACCACTGCCGTGCTCGCGATGTCGGCCGCCCATGCCGCCGACATGACCGGCGCCGGCGCGACCTTCCCGTACCCGATCTATGCCAAGTGGGCCGAGTCGTACAAGGCAGCCACCGGCAACGGCCTCAACTACCAGTCGGTGGGTTCGGGCGCCGGCATCAAGCAGATCAAGGCCAGGACCGTCGATTTCGGCGCCTCGGACATGCCGCTGAAAGCCGACGACCTGGACGAAGCCGGCCTGATGCAATTCCCGGCCATCATGGGCGGCGTGGTCGCCGTGGTCAACGTCGAGGGCCTCCAGCCGGGCCAGCTGAAGCTGACCGGTCCGGTCCTGGCCGACATCTACCTGGGCAAGATCGCCAAGTGGAACGCGCCGGCGATCGCCGCCCTGAATCCGGGCGTGAAGCTGCCGGACGCCGACATCACCGTGGTGCACCGCGCCGACAGCTCGGGTACCTCGTTCCTGTTCACCGACTACCTGTCGAAGACCAGCCCCGACTGGAAGGACAAGGTCGGCGCCGGCACCAGCGTGAAGTGGGCGGTCGGCGTGGGCGGCAAGGGCAACGAAGGCGTGGCCGCCAACGTGCAGCGCATCAAGGGCGCGATCGGCTACGTCGAGTGGGCCTACGCCAAGAAGAACAAGCTGGCGCACACCCAGCTGAAGAACAAGGACGGCAACTTCCTGCAGCCGGACGACGAGGCCTTCAAGGCCGCGGCAGCAGGCGCCGAGTGGACCAAGGCCCCGGGCTTCGGCGTGGTGCTGACCGACCAGGCCGGCAAGCAGAGCTGGCCGATCACCGGCGTCTCGTACATCCTGATGCACAAGACCCAGGCGGACGCAGCCAAAGGCCAGGAAGTGCTGAAGTTCTTCGACTGGGCCTTCAAGAACGGCGCCCCGGCTGCCGCCGAGCTGGACTACGTGCCGATGCCGGCCTCGGTGGTCAAGCTGGTGCAGGCCAACTGGAAGGCCAATCTGAAGGATGCATCGGGCAAGGCGGTTTACTGATCCCCGGGATGGGCGGCTCCCGCTTGGATGAACCGCCCACCTGTTCCGATACCGTTTGAACGCGTGGGCGGGGGAAACAGTCCACTGGACTGTTTCCCCCGCCCAGCCTACAGGTCAACCATGAACACGGCCAACACCATCGTCCTGGTGGTCGACGACAAGCCGGCCATTGCCGAGCTGCTCAAGTTTTCGCTGCACGAAGACCAGTGGATCTGGCACAGCGTGCCGAGCCTGGCGCAGGCCTGGGATTTCATCGGGCGCGAGCGCCCCGCACTGCTGCTGCAGGCATCGATGCTGCGCCAGGAAGGCGGCATGCGCCTGCTGGCGCGCCTGCGCGGCGGGCCGGTGATCCTGCTGGCGGCCGAGTGCGGCGACGGCGAACGCAGGTTGCCGCCGGCCCCCGGATTCATTCCCCAGCCGCCGCCGGAAGAAGCGCCGGACGAGCGCCTGCTGCGCTCCGGCCGCCTGGTGCTGGACCCGCTCAGCTGCAGCGTCCGCGTCGGCAGCCACAAGGTCGAGGTGCGCCACGTCGAATACCGGCTGCTGCGCTTCCTGCTGTGCCACCCGGGCCAGGTGTTTACGCGCGCCCAGCTGCTCGAGCAGCTGTGGGAGGCGCACGACAGCCTCGACCAGCGCACCGTGGACGTCCACGTGCTGCGCCTGCGCAAGGCGCTGGGGCGCGCCAAGTCGCTGATCAAGACCGTGCGCGGGGCCGGTTACATGCTGTCGCCGGCGTGAACGGCCAAGGCCTTGACCGAGGCGACTGCAGCGGCTGCGGCTTGCATCGATAAGAGTTTCCTTCTAGAATGCGTTCACCCTATGGGGAGTAGCCTGCTTCCGCGCAATGCGGAAGTGCCCGTGTCAACACACTCGGCCAGAACGGCCGTGGCGCGGGCGCCCATGATCGGCAGATCAGGTTGGCGAGACCATCGGCCCATCCGCGCCAAGTCGGGCGTGCGGATGCGCCGTTGCGCTCTGCCCAAACCCAGCCCGACCGGAATCCCGCATGACCTTCACCGCTCTCATTTTCCTTGCCCTCGCGATGTCGACCGACGCCTTCGCCGCGGCGATCGCAAAAGGCGCCGCCCTGCGCAAACCCGGCCTGCCGCAAGCCCTGCGCATCGGCCTGCTGTTCGGCTGCATCGAGACCATCACGCCGCTGATCGGCTGGGCCCTGGGTTCGCTGGCCGCCGATGCGATCCGCGAATGGGACCACTGGATCGCCTTCGTCCTGCTGCTGGGCCTGGGCGGGCGCATGATCTGGCTGTCCTTCGGCGCGGACCAGGAAGAGGAAGACGAATCAGCGGCCGGTTCGCAGAACTGGCTGGTGCTGGTGCTGACCGCGGTGGCGACCAGCATCGATGCGATGGCGGTCGGGGTCGGCCTGGCCTTCGTCGACGTCTCGATCGTGCATGCGGCGGTGGCGATCGGCATCTCGACCACCATCATGGTCACGGTCGGCGTACTGCTTGGCCGGCGCCTGGGCGCGGCCGTGGGCCGCAATGCCGAGCGTATCGGCGGCGTGGTGCTGGTGCTGGTCGGGACCACCATCCTGATCGAACACCTGTCGGCCTGAGACATGCTTTGCTCACCCATGTGTTGCTCCATGCGAGCGAAGGATGGGTGATATTGCGGAAATTCAGGCCAGGCGCCCGACCAGTTCGCGCAGCGCCAGGCCGCCGCCGGCGATCAGGACCGTAAAGTACAGGATCGTCGCCGCATTGCTGATATGGCCCAGCAGGACGCAGACGCCGTCGCGCTGCAGCAGGCCGATCGCCAGGAACAGCAGCGCCACGGCCGGGAAGGTATTACTGAACGGAATCAGACCGAAAGGCATCATCAGCAGCACCGCGCCCAGGATCAGGGCGGCATTGTTCAGGTGCTGGACCGGACCGCGCGCCACCATCCAGCGGATGCGGTCGGGGCGGCTGACGCGTTCGATCCGGTGCATCCAGGGCAGGGCCTTGCGCAGTACCGGACGCAGCTTGCGGGTGGCGATGGTCCGGTGCTTCATCCGGGCCGGAATCCACAGTTCGCGCCCGAACAGGCGGCTCAGGCCGATCAGCAGGATGGCGGCGCCGAACACGGTGCTCACGCCGGGGATGGACACCGGAATCAGGAACACCAGGGTGAGCAGGGCGGCCAGGATCAGCAGGCCGTCGTTGCCGACCCGGTGGATCAGTTCGCTGAGCGTGATGCCGGTGGGCGGCAGCGAGCGGACCAGGTTGCGGAGCTTGCGCGAGATCGGTTCACCTTGCATGGGTGTTTCTTCCTGTTGTCGAATGGGATGGCATGCCGGCGCCGGGCTCCCGGCGCCGGGCGACAGTATAGTGCACCGCTCGCATGCTGCCGGGTCCGGTAGGACAGGGGGTCTTCAGCCGCGCCGGGCGGCCTCGATCGTCGCGATGTCGATCTTACCCATCGTCATCATCGCCTCGAACACGCGCTTGGCCACCGCCGGGTCGGGGTCGGCCATGCCGTCGGTGAGCGCGCGCGGCGTGATCTGCCAGGACAGGCCCCAGCGGTCCTGGCACCAGCCGCAGTCGCTCGCCTGGCCGCCGTTGCCGACGATGGCGTTCCACAGGCGGTCGGTTTGTTCCTGGTCGTCGGTGGCGATCTGGAAGGAGAAGGCTGGACTGTGCTGGAAGGCCGGTCCACCGTTCAGGCCGATGCAGGGCACGCCGGCCACGGTGAATTCCACCGTCAGCACGTCGCCCTGCTTGCCCGAGGGGAAGTCACTGGGCGCGCGGAAGACCTGGCCGACCGAACTGTCGGGGAAGGTGGCGGCATAGAACTGCGCCGCTTCCAGTGCGGTTCCGTTGAACCAGAGGCAAATCGTGTTCTTGCTGACCATGGGCATGTCTCCAATCGTTGGCAGTCGGGTGGGAAGCTCGCGCGCCAGCATAACGCAAACGCGCGGCCGTCCGGCAGCCGCCGCGGTCCGACTTATGGGAAATCAGGCCGGGTGCTGTCAGGCATCAGTCGAGGTCGGAGGCGTCATGGCGTTCGGGCACTTGCTCTTCGGGATTGCCGCGCACGCGGTTGACCTTGCGGCCGCGGATGACGGCCGGGCGCGCCGCGATGGCGTCGGCCCAGCGCCGCACATGCTTGTACTCGTGCACCGACAGGAATTCACCGGCCTCGTACAGCTCGCCGCGCACCATGCCGCCGTACCAGGGCCAGATGGCCATGTCGGCAATGGAGTATTCGCTGCCGGCGACAAATTCCTTGTGTGCGAGCTGGCGCTCCAGCACGTCGAGCTGGCGCTTGGTTTCCATCGCATAGCGGTCGATCGGGTACTGCAGTTTCTCCGGCGCGTAGGCATAGAAGTGGCCGAAGCCGCCGCCCAGGAAGGGCGCCGAGCCCATCTGCCAGAACAGCCAGTTCATGGTCTCGGTGCGCGCCACGCCGTCCTTCGGCAGGAAGGCGCCGAACTTCTCGGCCAGGTAGACCAGGATCGAACCCGATTCGAACACGCGCACCGGCGCCGCATCCGTCCCCACTGCGCTGCGGTCGACCAGGGCCGGGATCTTCGAGTTCGGGTTGATGTCGACGAAACCGCTCGAGAACTGCGCGCCTTCGTTGATCTTGACGAGCCAGGCGTCGTACTCCGCACCCGTGTGACCGAGGGCCAGCAGCTCTTCCAGCATGATGGTCACCTTCACGCCGTTCGGCGTGGCCAGCGAGTACAGCTGCAGCGGGTGCTTGCCGACCGGAAGGTCGGCCTCGTGGGTGGGGCCGGCGACCGGGCGGTTGATGTTGGCGAAGGTGCCGCCGGCGGCGGCGGGCGGGGTCCAGACTTTCGGCGGCACGTAGGGATCGGTCATCGGGCGCTCCTTGTGAATCTGATCAAAGCGATCATTCTAGCCGGGGCGGGCAGGACGTGCCGTACGTGCCGGCAAAACCGCCTTTCGTTACAGTCTGCGACTTTTCTGCTCTGGCAATGTGCGATATTGAGCGGAACGACCGCCGCAGGCATAGAGCGGACGCGAGCATACAAGAATAGCGAGATTACGAGGAGGATGCATGCCAGAGCTGAAACGTCTCAACGAGGTCTTAAAAGCGAGTATGTCGGTTGCGGTGGGCTTGTTGTTCATGGGGCCAAGCGGTGCGCATGCCGGCGAAACGGCAGGGGCGGTCAAGCTGACTGCCAGTTCTCCTGGCAATATAAGGACTGAAACATGCTCGCGCCCCGAGTATCCTGAGCAGGAGTTAAAACAGAACCATCAGGGCACGGTGACGCTACGCTTCCTGATTGGCGCTGACGGCATCATCAAGCGCTCCTTGGTGCAGACTTCTTCAGGTTTCCCTGCACTTGACGAGGCCGCACTTGCCGGAATCTCCAAATGCCGCTTCAATCCACCACTGGTCAAGGGCAAGCCGGTCGAGGCATGGACTGCTATCCAATACGTCTGGAAGCCGCAGTAGATCATCGATGGTGTCGATCCAGGCATCGCTCTTCGTCTGGATCGGCTCGACCGGGTGGGTGGGGTACAAATTATTCCCGAAGCACGCTTGGCGTTTGTTGACGACTGCCTCTCCATGACAAGGCCGGCGCGCTGTACTGCGCTGTCAGTCAGAAACATCCAACGCGACCCCGTGGCGAAGATGTCCATTTGCAGACACGGGCACCAATGAAAAAACCCGCCGCAGCGGGTTTTTCAGGGACTGGATGAGGCTTACACGAACGCCGCCAGCGCACCCTTCATCTTCTTCAGCGCAGCCGATTCGATCTGGCGGATGCGCTCGGCCGATACGCCGAACTCTTCGGCCAGCGTGTGCAGCGTGGCGCCCGAACCGTCGTCGTTGGCCAGCCAGCGCGCTTCGACGATGCGGCGCGAACGCGGGTCCAGCTTCGACAGGGCGGTCTCCAGGCCTTCCGACTGCAGGCGGTCGACCTGCTCGGCTTCCAGCACGCGGGTCGGTTCCTGCTGCTCGGACGACAGGTAGGCGATCGGAGCGAACTTGTCGTCATCGTCATCGGTCGGCGATTCGAGGGCGATGTCGCGGCCCGTCAGGCGGGTTTCCATCTCGATCACTTCTTCTCGCTTGACGTCGAGCATCTTCGCCAGTTCGTCGACCTGGGTCGGCGACATGGTATCCAGGCCCTGCTTGTTGCTGCGCAGGTTGAAGAACAGTTTGCGCTGGGCCTTGGTCGTTGCGACCTTCACCAGGCGCCAGTTCTTCAGGATGTATTCGTGCATCTCGGCCTTGATCCAGTGCATCGCGTACGAGACGAGACGGACGCCCTGGTTCGGGTCGAAGCGCTTGACGGCCTTCATCAGGCCGATATTGCCTTCCTGAATCAGGTCGGCGTGGGGGAGGCCGTAGCCGAGATAGCCGCGCGCGATCGACACCACCAGGCGCAGGTGCGACAGCACCAGTTTCTGGGCGGCGTCCAGATCGTTCTTTTCCCGCAGCGACCTGGCCAACGACACTTCTTCTTCGTGCGTCAGCATCGGCAGGCGATTCACGGCCGAGATATAGGCATCGATGTTGCCGAGATTGCCGGTGAAACCCAGTCCCAGAGCACGACTGCCGGTCGGAACCAATGCGGATTGTGCGGACATGTTCATTTCCTCGTAGTGATCTTGCTGCATCCAGTGTGTCACGGACCCATGTCGCGCGACACCAGCGTTACTGCCTGTTACGGATGCTCATCTTGATTTCGCTGTCTTCAAAACATATATTAGCACTCTACGTGGGGGAGTGCCAGACAGGGCATCGATTTATCGGAATTGATTAAGTTTGGCTAAAGTATTGCCTATAGGAATCAAAATCGCGTCGTTTCCACTGTAGGGCAGGCGGTCGGGATTTGATTGATTCAGCTCAAAAGTGAGCAAAAAAGGGCTGGAAAACGTGTTAGAGACAGGTTAAAGGCCGCCGAAGTGGCCTTCTGTTGGATGGCGCACCTTCGTCAGGGACAGCCTGTAGGAATAGCACCCGTCTGCGCGTAGGGGAGGGCGGCTATACCCTTGCGCATGCCTGGACGCACAGCCGGAAAGCCGGCCGCGCATCCAGCATGTCTTAGCGCACGCGCGCCAGGTGGCGTTGCACCGACAGCATCGCGCCGACCAGCCCGAGGCCCGCGCTGATCGCCAGCACGCCGGCCATGTCCAGCGCGCCGAGCGGCGCCAGCTGGAATTCCGAGGCATACAGCCTGGCGAAATCGGCAATCGCGCCATTCAGCGGCCCCAAGGCCAGCATCACCGCACCGAGCGCCACCACACCTGCGCACAGGCCCAGCAGGGCGCCGGTGTAATAGAAGGGGCGGTGGATGAAATTGTCGGTCGCACCCAGCAGCTTGGACACCGCGATCTCTTCCTTCTGGGTCAAGACCTGCAGGCGGACCGTGTTGAAGACCACCGCGATCACCACGGTGCCGAGGGTGAGCGCCAGCAGCAGCAGGGCCAGGCGCAGGATGGCCAGCATCGCGGCCAGGCGCTTGACCCAGGCCGAATCGACCTGCACCACATCGACGCCGGGCAGCGCGCGCAGCTGTGCGGTGATGGCGTCGACCTGGCTGGCGGCATTGCGGCCGTCGAGCCGCATCCTGAAGCTGTCGGGCAGCGGGTTGTCGCCCAGCGTGTCGATCACGTCGCCCAGGCCGCTCTTTTCCTTCATCGAGGCCAGCGCATCCTCGCGCGGGACGAAATCGACCTCGGCCTTGCTGACGGTAGCGGCAATCGCCTGGATGCGCGGCCGCAGTGCGGTCGCGTCCTCGCGCGTGGCCTCGAGTTGCATGAAGACGCTGATCTCGGGGTCGACCGAGAGCTGTTGCGAGAGCGGCCGCACGTTGTCGAGCAGGGTGATGCCGGCAAAAGGCAGCATCAGCGCGCAAGCGACCACGAGCACGTTGAACAGGAAGCTGCCCGGCGCCTTGCGCACGGTGGACAGCGCTGCGCGCAGGGCGAAGCGATGCTGGCGGACCCACGGGCTCATACGCCGCCCTCCACCAGTTGGCCTTGCTCGAGGCGGATCACGCGCGCCGCGCCGTCCAGCACCTCTTCGTCGTGGGTCGAGATCACGCAGGTCACGCCGACGGCATGGAAGGCGCGCAGGGCGTCGAGCACCCGGTCGGCCGCCACGCGGTCGAGGTTGGCGGTCGGTTCGTCGGCCAGGATGATCTGCGGCCGGTTGACGATGGCGCGCGCCACCGCCACCCGCTGCTGTTCGCCGCCGGACAGTTCCAGCGGCATCGCCCTGGCGCGCTCGGCCAGGCCGACCTTGTCCAGGGCCGCGCGGGCGCGTCCTTCGGCCTGCGCCCTGGGGGCGCCGGTGACCAGCAAGGGCAGCATCACGTTGGCGAGGATGTTGCGGTCGTTGAGCAGGCGCTGTTGCTGGAAGATCAGGCCCAGGTTGCGGCGCAGGAAGGGAATGCCGGCCTTCTTGATGCGGCCGATGTCCTGGCCGTTGACCGTCACGACACCGCTGGTGGGCCGCTCGACGGCGGCCACCATTTTCATGAGGGTCGACTTGCCCGCGCCCGAGGGGCCGGCCAGGTAGACCAGCTCCCCCTTGCCGATGTTCAGCGAGACATCGCGCAGGGCAAAATTGTCAGGGGAGTATTGCTTGGAGACGGACTGGAACTCGATCATGAATACCTGTTCTGCTGTTCTGCGGTTCTGTTCATTCGAGGCTTAGCCGAGCAGGGCTTCGACGAATTCTTCGGCGTTGAACGGCTGCAGGTCGTCGAGTTTCTCGCCCACGCCGATGAAGTACACCGGCACCGGCCGGGTACGCGCGATCGCGGCCAGCACGCCGCCCTTGGCGGTGCCGTCCAGCTTGGTGATCACCAGGCCGGTGAGCTGCAGCGCGTCGTCGAAGGCCTTGACCTGGGCCAGTGCGTTCTGGCCGGTGTTGCCGTCGATGACCAGCAGCGTCTCGTGCGGGGCGCCCTCCATGCCCTTGCCGATGACGCGCTTGATCTTCTTGAGTTCTTCCATCAGGTGCAGCTGGGTCGGCAGGCGGCCGGCGGTATCGACCATGACCACGTCGACGCCCTTGGCCTTGCCCGACTGGACCGCATCGAAGGCGACGGCGGCCGGATCGCCCGACTGCTGGGAGATCACGGTCACGTTGTTGCGCTGGCCCCAGACCATCAGCTGCTCGCGCGCGGCGGCGCGGAAGGTGTCGCCGGCGGCCAGCAGCACCGACTGCTCGAAGCGCTGCATGTGCTTGGCCAGCTTGCCGATGGTGGTGGTCTTGCCGGCGCCGTTCACGCCCGCGATCATCATCACCAGCGGTTCGTGGCGGCCCAGCTCCAGGGGCTTCTGCAGCGGCTGCAGCATCTCGATCATCAGCTCCTTCAGCGCCGCCTTCACGGCGCTGGCATCGAGCAGCTTGTCTTCCTTGACCCGGCGGCGCAGCGAATCGAGCAGGAACTGGGTGGCGTCCATGCCGGCATCGGACATCAGCAGCGCCGATTCGAGTTCCTCGTACAGGTCTTCGTCGATGCGCGCGCCGACGAACAGCAGGGACAGGTTGCTCGAGGTCTTGGACAGGCCGGCCTTCAGGCGCGTCATCCAGGAGCGCTTCTTCTCGGCGTCGGTGGTCGGACGCTCCGCGGTTTCCGGGAACAACTCGCCGAGCCCGGGTGCCGCCGGCGCGCTGGCCGGCGCAGAAGCGGAGGTAGAGGCAGGGGCAGAGGCGGGGGCAGCGGTCGGAGTGGCTGTCGGCGCGGCAGTCGGCGCGGGAGCGGCGGTTGGCGCGGGAGCGCGGCTGAGCGGCGCGTCCAGCGCACCTGGCACGAACATCGGCGCTGCGGCAGCTGCGGGGGCAGACGCGGGCTCGCTCGGCGCCGGGACCTCGGTCTCGGGCTTCTTTCTCTTGAAGAAACTAAACATATGTGGGGGCGAATCCTGCGCACGGTGCCGGCGATCGCCGGCGATGAAAAAAGGTGCGAATATTTTACCAGAGCAGCAAGACGCTCTCCTGTCTGGCCGGTATCGATGCTGGAAGATGCAGCGAAAGAACTCTTTGTTGTGTTGTTGTTGAAACCGATTGGCTACTCAACAGTGCGGATCTGGAAAACGAGCGCGACTTGCGTTAAATTGAACATGGAGAGAAAACCACAAATACAACGGGGCACACCGTGAAAATCACTAATTTCCTGAAGCGGCTCATCCATGGCGACAATGCCACCGATGGCAGCGCCGCGAACATGCGCAACATTATCGTGTGGGCGTTCATCGCCCTCGTCGCATTGTTCCTGACCAATCCGGAGCAGGTCAGTTTCTTCGACAAGCCGATTCCCTTGCCGCCAGAGCTGGGACTCGGCCAGTAGTAGGGTGGTCGGCTCTGCCGACCGCGCGTTCACGTTCCAGTTGAGCAGACGCGACGGCTGTTTATCAACTGGGTGAACGCGTGGAGTGATCCGGTCCAGTGGACCAGATCACAAGCCGCCGCCCTACGGGTCTCAAGCCTGGCAGACGCTCAGCGGGCCGCCTTGGCCGCCTCCGCTGTCTTGCGAATCGTCTCGAGCGTCGCGTTCGGCGTGATCAGGTTGCCGTCGTAGCGCAGCTCGATCACGGCCGGCAGCTTGCGTTCGTTCGCATGCGCCAGCGCGCGCTGCAGGGCGGGCGCGAATTCCTCGGTCTTCTCGACCACCTCGCCGTGGCCGCCGTAGGCGCGCGCCAGGGCCGCGAAATCCGGATTGTGCAGACTGGTGCCCGACACGCGGCCCGGGTAGTCGCGTTCCTGGTGCATCCGGATCGTGCCGAACATGTTGTTGTTGAACACCAGCAGCACCAGGCCCGCGCCGTACTGCACCGCGGTCGCCAGTTCCTGGCCCGTCATCATGAATTCGCCGTCGCCGGCAAAGGTCACCACGGTACGCTGCGGATCGATGATCTTGGCCGCCACGCCGGCCGGCACCGCATAGCCCATGGCGCCGTTGGTCGGCGCCAGCTGGGTGCGGCGGCCGCCGTAGCGGTAGAAGCGGTGCGCCCAGGTCGCGTAGTTGCCGGCGCCATTGGTGATGATGGTGTCGTGCGGCACCTGCTGCATCAGCTCCTGCACCACCTGCCACAGGTCGAGCGGCGCGCCGCCCTCGCGGAAGATCGGCGGCTGCGCCTGCCAGGCGGCCAGCTCGTCCCTGGCTTGCTCGATCGTGCCGCCCCAGGCCGACGCGTCCACCGGCGCCATCGCGGCCAGCATCGCGCAGGCCTGTTCCGGGCCGCTGGCGACCATGAGCTCGGCCTGGTAGACGCTGCCCAGCTCTTCCGGGTCGGCATGGAAGTGCACCAGGCGCTGGCGCGGCACCGGGGACGAAAGCAGCGAATAGCCGCTGGTGGTCATCTCGCCCAGGCGCGGGCCGATGGCGATCACCAGGTCGGCGTCCTTGACGCGCGCCGCCAGTTTGGGGTTGATGCCGATGCCGACGTCGCCCACGTAGTTCGGGTGCTCGTTGTCGAGCAGGTCCTGGAAGCGGAAGGTGCAGCCCACCGGCAGTCCGTTCGCTTCGGCGAAGCGGCGCAGGTCGGCGCAGGCCCCCTCGGACCAGGAGCCGCCGCCGAGCAGCACGATCGGGCGCTGGCTTTCGGCCAGCATGGCGCGCAGCCGGGCGATCTGCGCCGAGGAGGGCGCCGCCTGCACCGGCTGGTAGGGGCGCGCATCGGCGACTGCCGCCGTCGTGACCAGCATGTCTTCGGGCAGGGCCAGCACCACCGGGCCGGGGCGGCCGCTGGTGGCCACCTGGAAGGCGCGCGCGATGTATTCCGGAATGCGGTCGGCGCGGTCGATCTGGGTCACCCACTTGGCCATCTGGCCGAACATGCGGCGGTAGTCGATTTCCTGGAAGGCTTCGCGGTCGATGAAGTCGCTGCCGACCTGGCCGATGAACAGGATCATCGGGGTCGAGTCCTGGAAGGCCGTGTGCACCCCGATCGAGGCATTGGTGGCGCCGGGGCCGCGGGTAACGAAACAGATGCCCGGCTTGCCGGTCATCTTGCCGTAGGCCTCGGCCATGAACGCCGCGCCGCCTTCCTGCCGGTTGATCACGAAGCGGATATCCGAATCGTGCAGCGCGTCCAGCACGTCGAGGTAGCTTTCGCCGGGAACGCCGAAGGCGGTGTCCACGCCGTGGGTATGGAGCGCATCGACCAGGATCTGGCCGCCGGTGCGGGAAGGGTGCGTCATGGTGTCGGTCATCCTTGTTGGTTTGCTATCCGGGCATTCTATGTGGATGAGGTGGGGAAGGCTTTTGAAATGGCGACACGAACTTACACAAAAAGAAGCAGGGCAAACGACTGACCCCGGGTGTGTGGTTTCGCAAAAAGGGCAGCGCCGGTTCGTGCCCGCATCGGTTACAATGATGCCGTGAAGCAGGCCAGACAGTCGCTGGTCTTCACCTTCGGGTGAGGGCGGGAGGAAGGTCCGGACTCCACAGAGCGGGGTGACGGTTAACGGCCGTCCGCTGAAAGCCGCAAGGTATAAGGCGAGGAATAGGGCCACAGAGACGAGCGTATTCAGTTACGGTGAAACGCGGTAACCTCCACCTGGAGCAATTCCAAATAGGCACGCGTTGATGTTGCTCGCGGAGCGTGCGGGTAGGAAGCTTGAGCGCTGGAGTAATCCAGCGCCTAGAGGAATGGCTGTCATAGGGGCGTCCCGCAAGGGAAACCACTACACAGAATCCGGCCTATCGGCCTGCTTTACATGAATTCGGCGCCGCCGGGCCGGGCGCCCCGGCGGAGTCATCGATGCAGAAATTCATCCTGGCGCTCGACCAGGGCACCACCAGCTCGCGCGCCATCCTGTTCGACCATGCCGGCCTGCCGGTCGCGTGCAGCCAGCACGAATATCCCCAGCACTTTCCCCAGCCCGGATGGGTCGAGCACGACGCGCTCGACATCTGGCACAGCCAGCTCGCCTGCGCGCGCGAAGCCTTGCGCCAGGCCGGCGTCGACGGCCGCCAGCTGGCCGCGATCGGCATCGCCAACCAGCGCGAGACCACCGTGCTGTGGGACCGCGCCACCGGCGAGCCGGTGGCGCGCGCCATCGTCTGGCAGGACCGGCGCACCGCCGCCATCTGCGACCGCCTGCGCGAACAGGGGCGCGCTCCCGACATCCGGCAGCGCACCGGCCTCGAGCTCGATGCCTATTTTTCCGCCACCAAGCTGCAATGGCTGCTCGCGCAGGTCCCGGGCCTACGCGCCCGTGCGGAGCGCGGCGAGCTCGCCTTCGGCACCATCGACAGCTGGCTGGTGTACCGCCTGTGCGGACGCCACGTCACCGACGTCGGCAACGCATCGCGCACGATGCTCTTCAATATCCAGTCCCTGCGCTGGGACGAGGCGCTGCTGGCTATGTTCGGCATTCCGGCCGCGGTGCTGCCGGAAGTGGTCGCCAGTTCCGAGGTAGTGGCGCTGGCGGCCGAGGAATGGTTCGGCGCGGCGGTGCCGATCGCCGGCATCGCCGGCGACCAGCAGGCCGCCACCTTTGGCCAGGCCTGCCACCGCAAGGGGCTGGTCAAGAACACCTACGGCACCGGCTGTTTCATGCTGATGCATGCCGGCGACACGCCGCCGGTGTCGCACAACCGGCTGCTGTCGACCGTCGGCTGGACCATTGGCGCCACCGCGCCGTCTACCGATTATCTGTTGGAAGGCAGCGTCTTCATGGGCGGCGCCACCGTGCAGTGGCTGCGCGACGGGCTCGGCATCATCAAGCAGTCCGCTGACGTCGAAGCGCTGGCCCTGAGCGTACCAAGCAGCGGCGGGGTGATGCTGGTGCCGGCCTTTACCGGCCTGGGCGCGCCGCACTGGGACCAATACGCGCGCGGCGCCATCGTCGGCATGACGCGCGGCACGAACGCCGGCCACATCGCCCGCGCTGCGGTCGAGGCGATCGCCTTCCAGAGCGCCGAACTGCTGGCCGCGATGCAGAAGGACGCGGCCTGCGCGGTCCTGGAAATGCGCGCCGACGGCGGCGCCGCCCGCAACGACCTCTTGATGCAGTTCCAGGCCGACCTGCTGGGCATTCCGGTGCTGCGGCCGCGCGTTACCGAGACCACGGCGTTGGGCGCGGCCTACCTGGCCGGGCTGGCGGTGGGCTACTGGGAAAGCGTCGAGGACATCGCGCGCCAGTGGCAGGTCGAACGGCGCTTCGAGCCCGCGATGGACGCCGGGCGCCGCGCCGAACTGATGGCGCGCTGGGCGCGCGCGGTGGAACACGCCAAGGACTGGGCGCAGGCGTGACACGCTTCGCGCCGCCGCGCCGCAGTTCGCGCCGCCCGGCAACCGTTCGTCGCAAACCGGCCAGCCTGTTGCGCGGCGTCGCTAAGGTGGATGCATCGACCACCTTCCGGAGCCGGCCATGCTGCAGCACATCCTCGCCAACACCCCTGTCCATGTCTGGGCGATCCTCGCCTTCCTGATCTACCGCGGCGTGCTCGCCTCGCGCGATCGCGACGTCACCGTCCCCCGGATGCTGGTGGTGCCGGTGCTGATGCTGGTGCTGGCGCTGCAGTCGATCGCGATGCAGTTCGGCGTGGCCGGCGTGGGGATGCTGGCCTGGGCCGCCGGCATCGGCGCCGCCGCGCTGCAGCGCTGGAGCTTCGGCCGCAGCGGCGTCGCCCCGGGCCCGACATCGCCCACGCTGCGCCTGCGCGGCAGCTGGGCGCCGCTGGTCTTGATGGTGGCCATCTTCCTCATCAAGTACGTCCTGGCCGTGCTGCTGGCGATCCGGCCCGCAATGGCAAGCAACATCGCGTTCGCGGCCGGCGTGTGCGGCCTGCTCGGCCTGTGCAACGGCTGCTTCGTGGGCCAGCTGGCGCGCGACCTGGCCGCGGTGCGCCGCCGGGGTGCAGGCCGGCCGGACATGCCGAAAGACGGCATGGACCGCCGCGCCACGGCCCTCGAGGCGCATCGATCCTGACGCGGGCCGCATTCAGAAGCCGATCCGCCCCTTGCCCGGCGTCGGCTTCATCCGGATATCGTCCACGCGCACGCGTTCGCGCCCGGCGGCCACCGCATGGCCCAGGCCGTCGAGCAGGGTCTTGCGCAGGTCGCGCGGCGATACGCCCACCAGCTTGTCCAGCACCACGTCCGCCAGGCGCGGATCGAAGGCGGCCAGGTTCAGTTCGTCCAGCAGTCCGGCATACATGCGCTGGGCGATCCCGGCCGCCTGCGCCTGGGTGGGGGTCGGCACCTCGTACACCGCCATCCGGTTGAGCAGCGGGTGGGGGATGCCTTCGACCGAATTGGCGGTCAGGACCCAGAAGATCTGCGAGGCGTCGATCTCGACGTCGATGAATTCGTCGCGGAAGGCGCTGGCCGTTTCCGGTTCCAGCAACTGATACAGGGCGGCGAGCGGATCGGACTGGGTGGAGCCGCTCGCCTTTTCCACTTCGTCCAGCACGATCAGGGGGTTGGCGTACTGTCCCCGCACCAGGCGCTCGGCCACCTTGCCGCATTTCGCGCCGCGCCAGCTGGCCGAGCTGCCGGTGATGACGAAGCCGGCCGACAGCGCATTCATGCTGATCAGCTCGCATTCGGTCTGCATGACCCGCGCCAGGCGCCGGGCAAAGTGGGTCTTGCCCACGCCGGGGCCGCCCAGCAGCAGGATCGGCATGACATTGAAGCCCCGGTCGCCCGCATGCGCCAATGCCAGGTAGCGGGCCAGGTCGTCCAGGACTTCCTCGAAATTGGGACATTCCTCGAACAGCGGATCGAGGGCGGCGATCGATGAGGGCTTGGTGACGAAGCGCTCGGCCCCGGTCTCGAGCATGCGCTCGTAGAATGCGTCGAGTTCCGGGGAGCGGCCGCGGCTGCGGTCGAGCGCTTCCTGCACTTCGATCAGGTCGTAGACCGCGCAGGTCCGGGCGAGTGTGATGCTCACGGCTGTCTCCTTGTAGCAGAAGCAGGGCCTTGCCTTGGCTCGATCCTAACGCTTCCAGCCGAGCGCCGCCAATCCGCAGCGCCTCAATTCTGCAAAGAAACTTTTATTGCATTGAAAAAAGTCAGCCCCCTGATATGAGCTTAATCAAACGGAAAGCTTGTCTTTACAACTGAGGTCCAACCTTCAATCCGTTTCCTAAGTGACTGATTTAGGAGACATTTTAGCTTGAGCTTCTTGCAATGGACGTCGCTAAGTCCTTGGTTTCATTAGACAAATTCAGATTTGCCAAGCGTGAATTCGCTTGACCACCAACATTGATTCCAATAAAGTGGGAAACAGTGTGAAAAAGTGTCGAATTGTGGGGGATTTCCGGGACCCCAAGCGGCCAAAAAATTCTAAATTGATAATTCTCCAGACTAGGTAAAGTCGTGTTCCAGGGCGCGTCAGCGATCAATCTCGATGCAAAAGGCAGGATGTCGATTCCGGCAAAGCATCGTGACGCCCTCGCGGTCCAGTGCGAGGGCCGGATGACCCTGACCAAGCATCCGCACGGCTGCCTGCTGTTCTTCCCGCGTCCGGTGTGGGAACAGCATCGCGAGCAGATCGCCGCCTGGCCGATGTCGGCCCGTGCGTGGCAGCGCATTTTCCTTGGTAATGCGTGCGATGTCGAGTTGGACAGTGCAGGGCGGGTGCTGATTTCGCCCGAACTGCGCGCCGCCGTGGGTTTGGAGAAAGAAGTCATGATGCTGGGCATGGGCACGCATTTCGAGATCTGGGATGCCGCCAAGCTTGCCGAAAGCGAAGCCGAGGCCGTGGCCGGCGGCATGCCCGATGTCCTTTCCAATTTCTCCTTCTGAGGCGCCGATGACGGAAACAACCACGGTGCCTGCATTCGAGCATCGCACGGTGCTGCTGGACGAAGCAGTCGATGCGCTCGACCTGACGGCCGAGCGCATGAACGGTACTTATATAGACGGCACCTTCGGCCGCGGCGGTCATAGCCGGCTGATCCTGTCGCGCCTGGGCCCGCAGGGGCGCCTGATCGCGTTCGACAAGGATCCGCAGGCGATCGCCACCGCGGAAACCGTGGACGATCCGCGCTTCACGATCGTGCATGACAGTTTTGCCACGATGTTCGACGCGCTGGCCGCGCGCGGCATCAGCCAGGTGGACGGCATCCTGCTGGACCTTGGCATTTCGTCGCCCCAGGTGGACGACGCCACGCGCGGATTCAGCTTCCGCCAGGACGGCCCGCTCGACATGCGCATGGATACCACGCGCGGGATGTCGGCGGCCGAATGGCTGGCCAGCGCGTCGGAACAACAATTGGAAAAGGTGATAAGAGATTATGGAGAAGAGCGGTTTGCTTTCCAGATTGCAAAGGCGATTGTTGCTCGCCGCGCAGTCCAGCCAATTTCGACCACACGAGAGCTTGCCGCAATCGTGGCAGACACGGTCAAAACTCGCGAAAAAGGCAAGGATCCGGCCACCCGGACCTTTCAGGCTGTCCGGATTTTCATCAATAAAGAGCTTGAAGACCTCGAAGCAGGTCTGAGCGCCGCCTACGCGATGCTGGCGCCGGGGGCGCGCATGTCCGTGATCAGCTTCCACTCGCTGGAAGACCGCATGGTCAAGCAGTTCCTGGCCTCGAAGGCCAAGGTGGCGCAGCCGGACCGCCGGCTGCCGATCCGCGCCGTCGACCTGCCGCAGCCCCTGATGAAACTGATCACCAAGATGAAACCGTCGGACGCGGAAGTCGGCGCCAATCCGCGCGCCCGCTCGGCGGTGCTGCGCGTGGCCGAACGCCTCGGAGTGCGGGCATGAGCGTCAAGCTGAACATCGTGCTGACGGTGGCGGTGGTCGGCTGCGCCCTGTCGGTGGTGAACGCGCGTTACCAGTCGCGCCACCTGCTGATCGAGCTCGAACGCCTGAACCAGCACGAGCGCCAGCTCGAGATCGACTGGGCCCAGCTCCAGCTCGACCAGTCCACGCTCGGCAAGAACGAACGCATCGAACAGATCGCACGCACCAGCCTGAACATGGCCCCCCTGAGCCCGGCCCGTACCCAATACCTGACGGAAGGGGAGCGATGAGCCGCGCCGAACGTCGCAGCAGCACCGGGCGCGTGGCCGCCTCCAAGGGCGTGGCTTTCTCGAAGAGCCCGGTCCTGGCCGTGAACGTCCCCAACTGGCGTTCGCGCCTGGTGCTGTTCGTCATGTTCGCAGCCTTCGCCGCGCTGGCCGTGCGCGCGCTCTGGCTGCAGGGCGTGTCGACCCAGTTCCTGCAGAAGCAGGGCAAGAGCCGCTACGAGCGGGTGGTCGAACTGCCGGCCGCGCGCGGCCGGATCGTGGACCGCCACGGCCAGGTGCTGGCGTCTTCGCTGCCGGTGAAATCGGTGGCCGCCTTCCCGAAAGAAATGCTGACCGAGCCGCGCGAGAAGCTGGCCGAACTGGCGCGCCTGCTCGGGATGCCGGAATCCGAGTTGCGCGCCAAGCTCGATCCGAAGCGTAACTACGTCTACCTGAAGCGCCAGGTCGAAATGGACACGGTCGAGCAGATCGAGAAGCTCAAGCTCGACGGCATCGACACCCGCAAGGAATACAAGCGCTACTACCCGCAGGGCGAAGTGATGACCCACCTGGTGGGCTTCACCAGCATCGAGGACAAGGGCCAGGAAGGCATGGAGCTGTTCCACCAGAAGGCGCTGATGGGCGTGCCGGGCAGCCGCCGCGTGATCCGCGACCGCCTCGGCCACATCGCCGAAGACCTGGGCATGTTCCGCGAGCCGCACGAGGGCAAGGACCTGACCCTGGCGGTGGACAGCAAGCTGCAATACATCGCCTTCACCAGCGTCAAGAACGCGGTCGAGAAGTTCAACGCCCAGGCCGGCGGCGCGGTGGTGCTCGACGTCGAGACCGGCGAAGTGCTGGCCATGGCCAACTACCCGACCTACAACCCGAACGACCGCTCCAAGCTGACCGGCGCGCAGCTGCGCAACCGCGTCATCACCGACACCTTCGAGCCCGGCTCGACCATCAAGCCGATGACGGTGGCGCTCGGCCTCGAAACCAGGCGGATCACCCCGGACACCGTGTTCGACACCAATCCCGGCTACATGGTGGTGACCGGCAGGCGCATCCGCGATACCCACAACTACGGCGTGCGCAACGTCAGCGGCATCATCCAGAAGTCCTCGAACGTCGGGGTGGTCAAGATCTCGCAGCTGATCCCGCCGCAGGAAATGTGGGAGCTGTATACCAAGCTGGGCTACGGCCAGTCGCCGCGCTTCGGCTTCCCGGGCGCCACCGCCGGCCGCGTGCGTCCATGGAAATCGTGGCGTCCGATCGAATACGCCAACATGGCTTTCGGCCACGGCCTGTCGGTGTCGCTGCTGCAGATGGCGCGCTCCTACATGATCTTCGCCCGCAACGGCGACATCATCCCGCTGTCCTTCCTGAAGGTGGACGAGAAGCCGGTCGGCCAGCAGGTGATCTCGCCCAAGACCGCGGCCCAGGTGCGCACCATGCTCGAATCCGTGGTCAGCCCGGAAGGCACCGCCTCCAAGGCCCAGGTGCCGGGCTACCGCATCGGCGGCAAGACCGGCACCGCCGAAAAGATCGTCAACGGCCGCTACTCGCGGACCGACAACATCGGCTACTTCGTCGGCGTCGCCCCCATGTCCAAGCCGCGCTTCATCATCGCGGTCATGATCGACAACCCGCACGGCGCCTTCCGGACCGGCGGCAGCGTCGCCGCGCCGACCGCCGCCGACCTGGCGGCCAATGCCCTGCGGGCCGCCAACGTGCCGCCCGACTCATCGATCACCGACATCATCATTCCGGAAGAACCGGTCGAGGAGAGCTTGTGATGGCGATGCGCCTGAACGACATCTGCGATTGGATTCGCGCCGCCGCGCCAGGCGGCCGACTCGTTTCCGACTCCCGCCGCGTGGGCAAGGGAGACGTGTTCTTCGCCTATCCGGGCGAGGCATCCGACGGCCGCCGCTACATCGCCGCCGCCATCGACGCCGGCGCGGCCGCCGTCGTGTATGAAGAAAACGGTTTCGACTGGGACCAGGCGCAGGGCGTGCCCCACCTCGGCGTGCCCGACCTGAAAAAGAGCGCGGGCCCGATCGCCCATGGCGTGCTGCAGCACCCGGATGCCGGCATGTTCACGGTCGGCGTCACCGGCACCAACGGCAAGACCTCCTGCGCGGTATGGATCGGCCAGGCGCTGGCGCGCCTGGGCGAGCTTGCTGCGGTGATCGGCACGCTCGGTGTCGGCATCGTCAAAGCCCGCGCCGAGTCCGCGTTCGATGCCACCGGCTACACCACGCCGGACGCCGTGCTGCTGGCGCAGACGCTGGCCGACCTGCGCGCGCAGCAGGTGGGCGCGCTGGCAATCGAAGTCTCGTCCATCGGCCTGGTGCAGGATCGCGCCGCCGGCATGCATTTCGACGTCGCCATCTTCACCAACCTGACCCGCGACCATCTCGACTTCCATGGCAGCATGGAGGCGTACGAGGCGGCCAAGCTGCGGCTGTTCGAGTGGGAAGGCCTCAAGCACGCCGTCGTCAACCTGGACGATCCGGCCGGCCTGCGCCTGGTGGCGCACCTGCGCCGGCATGTTCCCCAGCTGCCGGTCACCGGTTACACCCTGCAGGGCGAGGCCGGGCAGCCCGCCATCGAGGGCGTCGCCATCCTGCGCGCGTCGAACATGCGCAGCCGTCACGCAGGGACCGAATTCGCCATCGACACCCCGGCCGGCAGCGCGAGCGTGAAGACCCGGCTGGTCGGCCGCTTCAACGTCAGCAACGCGCTGGCGGTGCTGGGCGCGCTGCTGGCCAAGGGCGTGGCGCTCAAGGCCGCGGTGGAGGCCATCGAAGCGCTGCTGCCGGCCCCGGGCCGCATGCAGCAGCTCGGCGGCCAGGACGCGCCGATGGTCGTGATCGACTACGCGCACACCCCGGACGCGCTGGAAAAGACCCTGGAAGCCCTGCGCCAGGTGGCCGAGGAACGCGGCGGCCAGCTGTGGTGCGTGTTCGGCTGCGGCGGCGACCGCGACCCGGGCAAGCGCCCGCAGATGGGTGCGGCCGCCCAGGCGGCCGACCACATCCTGGTCACCAGCGACAACCCGCGCAGCGAAGAGCCGGCCCACATCATCGCCCAGATCGTGGCCGGCATCGAGCAGCGCGGCAGCGACAGCTTCCAGGCCGTGGAAGACCGCGCCACCGCGATCCTGCTGGCCGTGAAGAACGCCGGCAAGCAGGACGTGATCCTGCTGGCAGGGAAGGGGCACGAGCCCTACCAGGAGATCAAGGGCAAGAAACTCCCGTTTTCCGATGCCGACCATGCTTCGCTGGCATTGACCGCGCGGCTCACCATGATGAGGACCCACTGATGCGCGCAACGCTTGCACAACTGGTCGCCGCGATCCCGGGTGCACGGCTCGTCGGCGGCGACCTCGCCTTCGACGGCGTGTCGACCGACAGCCGTACGGCGGCGGGCGGCGCGCTGTTCGTCGCGCTCAAGGGAGAGAGCTTCGATGCGCACGACTTCCTCGGCCAGGTCGCCGCGCGCGGCGTGGCCGCGGTCGTCGTCAACGAAAACGCGCTGCACAAGCTGCCCGCAGGCTGGACGCTGCCGGCCATCGTGGTGCCCGATACGCTCGTGGCGCTGGGCCGCATCGCCCATGCCTGGCGCAGCCAGTTCGCCATTCCCGTGATCGGCGTGACCGGCTCGAACGGCAAGACCACGGTCAAGGAAATGATCGCGTCGATCCTGGCCGCGGCCTTCGGCGAAAGTGCCCGCCTGGCCACCCAGGGCAACCTGAACAACGAGATCGGCGTGCCGCTGACCCTGTTCCGGCTGGACGCCGCGCAGCGCGCGGCCGTGATCGAGATGGGCATGAACCATCCGGGCGAAATCGGCCGCCTGGCCGCGATCGCCGCGCCCACGGTGGCGATGGTCAACAACGCCCAGCGCGAGCACCAGGAATTCATGCACACCGTGGAAGCGGTGGCGCGCGAGAACGGCTCGGTGCTGGCGGCGCTGCCGCCGGACGGCGTGGCGGTGTTCCCGGGCGACGATACCTATACCGAGCTGTGGCGCTCGCTGGCCAGGTGCCGGGTGCTGAGCTTCGGCCTGAGCCAGGCCTGCGACGTGCGCGCGAGCTACACCTCCACCGGCTTCGGCAACGAACTTCAGGTGACGGCCGGCGACGCGCAGTTCACCGTGACGCTGGCCGCCGCGGGCGAGCACAACGTGCGCAACGCGCTGGCGGCGATCGCCTCCACCCTGGCCGCCGGCATCGCGCAGGACGCCATCGTGCGCGGCCTCGAGTCCTTCGCCCCGGTCGGCGGGCGCCTGCAGCGCAAGCAGGCCGCGAACGGCGCCACCGTCATCGACGACACCTATAACGCCAACCCGGACTCGATGCGCGCCGCGATCGACGTGCTGGCGGCGTATCCGGCCCCGCGCATCCTGGTGGCCGGCGACATGGGCGAAGTCGGCACGCAGGGAAAAGAGTTTCACGAAGAAGTCGGTGCCTACGCGCGCGCGCGCGGCATCGAACACGTGCTCGCCACTGGCGAACTGACGCGCTCCATGGGCGCGTCGGGAGCACGGCATTACGAGCAGTTCGACGATTTATTGGCAGCACTGGATGTAACTCTGGGCGGCAACGCAGGTGCCAAATGCGACGCGACTGTGCTGGTGAAGGGCTCGCGCTTCATGAAGATGGAGCGCGTGGTCCAGCACCTGACCGGATCAACTACCACTGGCAACAAGGACGCCCACTAACATGCTTCTCTGGCTCGCCCAATACTTCCAGGACTACATCGGTCCGCTGCGTGTATTCAACTACATTACCTTCCGCGCGGTCTTCGCGACCATCACCGCGATCACCATTGGCCTGATCTGCGGTCCGGCCGTGATCCGCAAGCTGACCGCCCTGAAGGTCGGCCAGGCCGTGCGTACCTACGGTCCGCAGACCCACCTGGCCAAGCACGGCACCCCCACCATGGGCGGCGTGCTGGTCCTGATTGCGATCGGCGTCTCGACCCTGCTGTGGTGCGACCTGTCGAACCGCCTGATCTGGCCGGTGCTGGTCGTGACCATGGGCTTCGGCGCCGTCGGCTGGGTCGACGACTACCGCAAGGTGGTCTACAAGGACCCGGAAGGCATGCGTTCGGGCGAAAAGTATTTCTGGATGTCGCTGATCGGCATCGCCTCGGCCCTGTACCTGGCATTCTCGGTCTCGGCCGAGAATCCCTGGGAAGTGCTGCAGCTGTTCTACGCGTGGGTGCAGTCGGGCTTCTCGATGACCCTGCCGCCCAAGGCCGACCTGATCGTCCCGTTCTTCAAGTCGATCAGCTATCCGATGGGCGTGTGGGGCTTCATCGCGCTGACCTACTGCGTCATCGTCGGCTCGTCGAACGCGGTCAACTTCACCGACGGCCTCGACGGCCTGGCGATCATGCCGACCGTGATGGTCGGCGGCGCCCTCGGCCTGTTCGCCTACCTGACCGGCAGCGTGACCTTCTCGAAGTACCTGTTCATCCCCTACATCCCGGGCGCCGGCGAACTCCTGATCTTCTGCGGCGCGATGGCGGGCGCGGGCCTGGCCTTCCTCTGGTTCAATGCGCACCCCGCCCAGATGTTCATGGGCGACGTCGGCGCGCTGGCGCTGGGCGGCGCGCTCGGCACCATCGCCGTCATCGTGCGCCAGGAAATCGTCCTGTTCATCATGGGCGGCGTGTTCGTGGCCGAGACCCTGTCGGTGATCATCCAGGTGAGCTGGTTCAAGTACACCAAGAAGCGCTACGGCGCCGGGCGCCGCGTATTCCTGATGGCGCCGCTGCACCACCATTTCGAGCAAAAGGGTTGGAAGGAAACCAAGGTCGTGGTCCGCTTCTGGATCGTGACCATGATGCTGGTCCTGGTTGGCTTGTCTACCCTGAAGCTGCGCTAAGACATGAACTACGAAGGCAAATCCGCACTGGTGCTGGGCCTGGGTGAATCCGGGCTGGCGATGGCGCAATGGCTGGCACGTTGCGGCGCGCGCGTGCGCGTGGCCGACACGCGCACCGAGCCGCAGCGCCTATTCGCCCTGCGCCAGGCGGTGCCGAACGCCGACTTCACGGGTGGGGAGTTCGGCGAAGCCCTGCTCGACGGAATCGACTTCGTCGCGGTCAGTCCGGGCCTGGCGCCGGACCGTGAACTCGCGCACATCACTCCCGCGGCGCGCGCGCGCAACATCCCGGTGTGGGGCGAGATCGAACTGTTCGCGCAGGCGCTCGCGCACCTGCGCAAGGAAACCGGCTATGCGCCGAAAGTCATCGCCATCACCGGCACCAACGGCAAGACCACCGTCACCAGCCTGACCGGCCTGCTGTGCCGCCGCGCCGGATTGACGACGCGCGTGGCCGGCAACATCAGCCCGGCCGCGCTCGACGTGCTGCGCGAGTGCCTGGACAAAGAAGAGCTGCCGCAGGCCTGGGTGCTCGAACTGTCGAGCTTCCAGCTGCACACCACCTTCAGCCTGCAGGCCGATGCCGCCACCGTGCTGAACGTGACCCAGGACCACCTCGACTGGCACGGCGGCATGGACGCCTATGCGGCCGACAAGGCGCGCATTTTTGGTGCCGATACCGTGCGGGTGCTGAACCGCGACGACGCGATCGTGATGCGGATGAGCGCGGTGGACGCGCCGGTGTTCAGCTTCGGCACCGGCGAACCGCTCGATCCGAACAGCTTCGGCCTGGTCAGCGAACGCGGCGTGCTGTGGCTGGCCAATGCCGTGGCGCTCGACGACGAGCTGCCCAAAAAACGCAAGAAGGGCGAGCTTGCCCCGCCGCCGGAAGTCAGCGTCAGCCGCCTGATGCCGGCCGACGCCCTCAAGATCCGCGGCCTGCACAATGCCGCCAACGCGCTGGCCGCGCTGGCCCTGTGCCGCGCCTGCGGCCTGCCGCTGGCGCCGCTGCTGCACGGCCTGCGCGACTACGCGGGCGAGCCACACCGCGTGGAGCTGGTCGCCAGCATCGACGGCGTCGACTACTACGACGACAGCAAGGGCACCAATGTGGGCGCTACCGTGGCCGCGCTGGAAGGGCTCGGCAAAGCCTTCGCGGGCGAAGACCAGCAGATCCTCCTGATCGCCGGCGGCGACGGCAAGGGACAGGATTTCGCACCGCTCGCCGCACCAAGCTCGCGCTACGTGCGCGCCGTGCTGCTGATCGGCCGCGACGCCCCAAGCGTGCGCGCCGCGATCGAGCCGACCGGGGTGCCGGTGTTCGACCTCCCGGGCCTGCCGGAAGCGGTGCAGCGCGCCGCCGGCCTGGCGCGCCCGGGCGACGCGGTGCTGCTGTCGCCGGCCTGCGCCAGCCTCGACATGTTCACCAACTACGCGCACCGCGCGCAGGTGTTCGTCGCCGCCGTGCGCGACATCGCCCTCGACAAAGGACAGGAAATCTGATGCCGTTCCAGATCCCGTTCAAGTTCTCCGGATCGAGCAGCGACGCGAGCATAGCGGCGCGCAGCCGTCCGTCGAAGATGATGGACTACGACCAGCCGCTGGTCTGGGTCACCGTCCTGCTGATGATGTTCGGCCTGGTGATGGTGTATTCGGCCTCGATCGCGCTGCCGGACTCGCCCAAGTTCGCCTACCTGAACGACAAGAACGAATACTTCCTGTACCGCCAGATGATGTACATCGGCGTCTCGATGGCCGCCGCCGCCGTTGCCTTCCAGGTGCCGGTCGCGCTGTGGCAGAAGTGGGCGCCGATGATGTTCATCGGCACGCTGGTGCTGTTGATCATCGTGCTGATCCCCGGGATCGGCGTGTCGGTCAATGGCGCGCGCCGCTGGCTGCCGCTGAAGATCATGAACCTGCAGCCGTCCGAGATCATGAAGATCGCGGCGGTGCTGTACGCCGCCGACTTCACGGTGCGCAAGCAGGAATACATGCACAAGCTGACCAAGGGCTTCCTGCCGATGATGGTCGCGATCGGCCTGGTCGGCATGCTGCTGCTGCTCGAGCCGGACCTGGGCGCCTTCGGCGTGATCGTCTGCATCGCCATGGGCATCCTGTTCCTGGGCGGGATCAACATCGTCTGGTTCGGCGGCATCGGCGCGCTGCTGGTGCTGATCTTCAGCACGATCATCGCGCTCTCGCCCTTCCGCCGCGCCCGCATGTTCGCCTACCTCGACCCCTGGGAACAGGGCAACGCGCTGGACAAGGCCTACCAGCTGACCCACTCGCTGATCGCCTTCGGGCGCGGCGAAATCTTCGGCGTCGGCCTGGGCGGCAGCGTCGAGAAGCTGTTCTACCTGCCGGAAGCGCACACCGACTTCATCATGGCGGTGATCGGCGAGGAACTCGGCCTGGCCGGCGTGCTGGTCGCGATCGCGATGTTCTACTGGCTGGTGAAACGCGCCTTCGACATCGGCCGCCAGGCGATCGCCCTCGACCAGATCTTCGCCGGCCTGGCCGCGAAAGGCATCGGCATCTGGATCGGCACCCAGACCTTCATCAACATGGGCGTGAACCTTGGCCTGCTGCCGACCAAGGGCCTGACCCTGCCGCTCATGAGCTTCGGCGGTTCGGGCGTGCTGTTCAACTGCGTCGGCCTGGCGATCCTGCTGCGGATCGACTACGAGAACCGGGTGCGCATGCGCGGAGGCCGGACATGAAGAGGCTGATGATCATGGCGGCCGGCACCGGCGGCCACATCTTCCCCGGCATCGCGATCGCGCAGACCATGCGCGCGCGCGGCTGGGAAGTGTCGTGGCTGGGCACCGCGCACGGCATGGAAACCGAGCTGGTGCCGAAGGCAGGCATCCCGATGGACAGCATCGACTTCGCCGGCCTGCGCGGCAAGGGCATCGGGCACACCGTGAAAGGCGCGTTCAAGATGGCGGCCAGCTTCCTGGCCTGCCGCCGCTACCTTGCCCAGCGCAAGCCCGACGTGGTGCTGGGCATGGGCGGCTACGTGACGGTGCCGGGCGGGATGATGGCGCGCACCCGGGGCGTGCCGCTGGCGCTGGTGAATGCCGATGCCGCGCTGCTGCTGTCGAACAAGACCCTGGCCCCGATCGCCCAGCGCGTGCTGTTCGGCTTTCCGGCCGATTTCGGCAAGGCCGCCGGCAAGGCGGTGGTCACCGGCAACCCGGTGCGCCAGCAGATCCTCGACCTGCCGGCGCCCGCCGAACGTTTCGCCGGCCGCTCCGGCCCGCTGCGCGTGCTGGTGGTGGGCGGCAGCCTGGGCGCCAAGGTGCTCAACGACAGCGTGCCGGCGGCACTGGCGATGATCGACCCTGCGGCGCGTCCGATCGTGACCCACCAGTCGGGCAAGAAAAACATCGACGCGCTGCGCGCCGCCTATGCGCAAGCGGGCGTCGACGCCAATGTGGTCGATTTCATCGACGACATGGCCGCAAGCTATGCGAACGCCGACCTGGTGATCTGCCGCGCCGGCGCGATCACGGTGTCGGAGCTGACGGCGGCGGGCGTGGCCAGCGTGCTGGTGCCCTTTGTCGCCAGCACCACGGGCCACCAGCGCGACAACGCGATCTGGATGCATGAACAGAAAGCGGCCGTCCACCTGCCGCAGGGCGAACTGAATCCGCAGCGCTTGGCGAGCCTGCTGCAAACGACCACGCGCGAAGACTGCCTGGCGATGGCCAGGTCGGCGCACACCGTGGGCAAGCGCGACGCCAACGAGGCCATCGCGCGGGAACTGGAACAACTGGCGAACTTATGAAACACAAGATCAAGAATATCCATTTCGTCGGTATCGGCGGCAGCGGCATGAGCGGCATCGCCGAAGTGCTGCTCAACCTCGGCTACAAGGTGTCGGGTTCGGACCTGGCCAGCAATGCGGCCAGCCAGCGCCTGGCGGAACTGGGTGCGCGCGTCCACGTCGGCCATTCGAGCGAGCACGTGGTCGGCGCTGACGTGGTCGTGACCTCGACCGCCGTCAACGAAGCCAACCCGGAAGTGGTCGCTGCCCGTGCCGCCAAGGTGCCGGTGGTGCCGCGCGCGATCATGCTCGGCGAACTGATGCGCCTGAAGCGCGGCATCGCGATCGCCGGCACCCATGGCAAGACCACCACCACCAGCCTGGTGGCCTCGGTGCTGGCCCAGGGCGGCCTGGATCCGACCTTCGTCATCGGCGGGAAACTCACCGCGGCCGGCGCCAACGCCAAACTGGGCGCGGGCGACTACATCGTGGCCGAAGCCGACGAGTCGGATGCTTCCTTCCTGAACCTGTCGCCGATGATCGAGGTGATCACCAACATCGACGCCGACCACATGGAGACCTACGAGCACGACTTCGAGAAGCTCAAGGCCGCGTTCGTGAACTTCACCCACCGCCTGCCGTTCTACGGCCGCGCCATGCTGTGCATCGACGATCCGCACGTGCGCGCGATCCTGCCGCAGGTGACCAAGCCGGTGACGACCTACGGCTTCTCGGCGGAGGCCGAAGTACGCGCCTTCGATGCCCATGCCGTCGGGGTGCAGATGCATTTCACCGTGCGCCAGCAGGGCTACCCGGATACGAAGTTCGTGCTCAACCAGCCCGGCATGCACAACGTGCTCAACGCCTGCTCGGCAATCGCGATCGCGCGCGAGATCGGCCTCGACGACGAAGCGACCAACCTGGGCCTGCAGAATTTCAGCGGCGTCGGCCGCCGCTTCACCCGCTACGGCGAAGTCGGCCTGCCCGGCGGCGGCAGCTTCACCCTGGTGGACGACTTCGGCCACCATCCGGTCGAGCTTGACGTGACCCTGGCCGCCGCGCGCGCCGCCTATCCGGGGCGCCGCCTGGTGCTGGCTTTCCAGCCGCACCGCTACAGCCGCACGCGCGACCTGTTCGAGGACTTCGTCAAGGTGCTGGCCACGCCGGATGTGCTGCTGCTGGCCGACGTGTATCCGGCCGGCGAAGCGCCGATCGTGGCCGCCGACGGCCGCGCCCTGGCGCGCGCGCTGCGCACCGGCGGCACGCTGGAACCGATTTTCGTGGAGGCGATCGCCGACATGCCCGCCGCCATCCTGAAGGTGGCGCGCGACGGCGACGTCGTCCTCACCATGGGCGCCGGCTCGATCAGCGGCGTCCCGCACCAACTGACCAATGCAAAGGCTTGACGCTGTGAATACCCCGAACGCAACCACCTCTACCTTCGACCCGGCTTCCTTCGGCAAGGTCGGCGTGCTCTTCGGCGGTCGTTCCGCCGAGCGTGACGTATCGATCATGTCCGGCACCGGCGTGCTGAACGCCCTGAAGAGCCGCGGCGTCGACGCCCACGCCTTCGATCCCGGCACCCGGAGCCTGGCCGAACTGGCCGAGCAAGGCTTCGACCGCGTCTTCATCGCGCTGCACGGCCGCTACGGCGAAGACGGCAGCCTGCAGGGCGCGCTGGAACAACTCGGGATCCCGTACACCGGCAGCGGCGTGATGGCCTCGAGCGTCGGCATGGACAAGATCACCACCAAGAAGATCTGGAAGATGGACGAGATCCCGACCCCGGACTACATGACCATCGATCCGTCCACCGACCTCGACGAAGTCCTGGTGGCGCTCGGCCTGCCGCTGATCGTCAAGCCGCCGCTCGAAGGCTCGACCATCGGCATCACCAAGGTGAACAAGGCCGAGGAGCTCAAGGCCGCGGTCGACCTGGCCGCCGGTTTCGACGCCGTCGTGCTGGCCGAGGAATTCGTCACCGGCCGCGAGTTCACCGTGGCCGTGCTGGGCACCGGCAAGCACGCCCGGGCGCTGCCGATCGTCGAGATCGTGGCGCCGGAAGGCAACTACGACTACCAGAACAAGTACTTCACCGACGACACCCGCTATCACTGCCCGGCGCAGCTGGACCCGCACCTGGCCGAAGAGATCCAGCGCCACGCCGTGCATGCCTACCGCGCGCTCGGCTGCGAGGGCTGGGGCCGGGTCGACGTGCTGGTGCGCCAGGAAGACATGCGTCCCTTCCTGCTCGAGGTGAACACCTCGCCGGGCATGACCTCGCACTCGCTGGTGCCGATGGCGGCCCGTGCGGTGGGCATCGGCTACGAGGACCTGTGCCTGGAGATCCTGGCATCGGCGCGCCTGAAGATGGCAAAGGGATAACGACGCATGTGGCATGACGTCCGCGCCCTCAACGCCACCGCCAGCAGCCTGGTGGCGATGACCGTGCTCGCCTGTATCGGGTCCGGCGTGTGGTGGCTGTCGCAACGTCCCATGTTCTTGCTGCAGGCGGTGACGGTGGAGAGCATGTACGCGCTGCCGCTGCGCCACGTGAACGAACTCACGGTGCGCAACGGCGTGATCGGCAAGATCCGCGGAAACTTCTTCACCACCGACCTGGACCAGGTGCGCACGACCTTCGAGACCGTGCCCTGGGTGCGCCGCGCCACGGTGCGGCGCGAATGGCCGAACCAGCTGATCGTCGAGGTCGAAGAGCACGAGGCGCTCGGCACCTGGGGCGAGGATGGCCGGCTGCTGTCGGTCAAGGGCGACGTGTTTACCGCCAACCTGGCCGAGGCCGACGACGACCACGAACTGCCGGCCTTCGACGGCCCCAAGGGCAGCGAAAAGGAAGTGCTGGCCCGCTTCACCGAGCTGCGCTCGTGGTTCTCGCCGGTCGAGCTGGCGCCGCAGGCGCTGTCGCTGTCGGAGCGCTACGCCTGGACCGTGAAGCTGGACAACGGCATGAGCGTGGCGCTCGGCCGGGAGCAGAACAGGGACACGCTGAAAAAGCGCGTGCAGCGGCTGGTGGGCGTCTACCCGCAGCTGGTCGCGCGGCTGCAGGAAGGGCGCATCGACACCATCGACATGCGCTATCCGAACGGCCTGGCGCTGTCCTCGGCCGCGCTGGCGGTGCCGACCGACGCCACCAAGCCAGTCAAGCCGGCCAAGAAAAAACCGCATCAACCCAACAAAACAACCAAGCAAACATAAGCAGGCAACAGCAATGACAAAAGACGCGAAGAACCTGATCGTCGGCCTCGACATCGGCACCTCGAAGGTGGTGGCGGTGGTGGCCGAAGTGATGTCCGATGGACGCCACGAGGTGATCGGCCTCGGTCAGCACGAGTCGAAAGGATTGAAGAAAGGCGTGGTCGTGAACATCGAGGCCACCGTCGAGTCGATCCAGCGCGCGCTCGAGGAGGCGGAGCTGATGGCCGACTGCAAGATCCGCAATGTCTATGCTGGCATCGCCGGCAGCCATATCCGTTCGTTCAATTCGAGCGGCATGGTTGCGATCAAGGACAAGGAAGTCACCGCCACCGACGTGGCGCGCGTGATCGAGACCGCCAAGGCGGTCAACATCCCGACCGACCAGCAACTGCTGCACACCGTGCCCCAGGAATTCATCGTCGACAACCAGGAAGACGTGCGCGAGCCGATCGGCATGAGCGGCATTCGCCTGGAAGTGCGCGTGCACATCGTCACCGGTGCGGTGTCCGCGGTCCAGAATATTGTAAAGTGCGTGCGCCGATGCGGACTCGAGGTCTCGGACCTGATCCTGCAGCCGATGGCATCGGCCGACGCCGTATTGACCACCGACGAGAAGGAACTGGGCGTGGTCCTGATCGACATCGGCGGGGGCACCACCGACATCGCGGTGTTCTCGGACGGCGCGATCCGCCACACCGCCGTGCTGCCGATCGCGGGCGACCAGATCACCAGCGACATCGCGATGGCGCTGCGCACCCCGACCGGCGAAGCCGAGGACATCAAGATCCGCTACGGCGTGGCCAAGCAGGTGCTGGCCGATCCGGGCGAAACGCTCGAGGTGCCGGGACTGGGCGACCGCGGTCCGCGCGCGCTGTCGCGCCAGGCGCTGGCGGCGGTGATCGAGCCGCGCGTCGAAGAACTGTTCGCGATGGTGCACACGGTGGTGCGCGAGTCGGGCTACGAGGGCGTGCTCTCGTCGGGCATCGTACTTACCGGCGGCAGCTCGATCATGCCCGGCATGATCGAGATGGCCGAGGACATCTTCCTCAAACCGGCGCGCCTCGGCACGCCGGACTACCGCGGCCAGTTGGCCGACGTCGTGCGCAGCCCACGCTACGCCACGGTGCTCGGCCTGCTGCTGGAAGCGAAGAAGCAGTACCTGCGCGGTCACATCGTCACGCGTCAGGATGGTTCGGTGAAGGCAGTCTGGCAGCGCATGAAGGAATGGATAGCGGGGAATTTCTAAAGCAGGGCAGCAGGGTCGCATCAAGCACGAATTTTTTTAGTACGGCAGCAACAAATCGTCCACGGGTAAAGATTTTTTAAATACAATCGCTACTTCCGGTTTCAGGGCTCTGTCAGGGGCCTGGCACCAGTCCTGAAACGGAAACGGCATCTTGAATATTGGGAGTTCATATGGAGTTCGATATGGTCGATAACGCAGCACTGGGGACCGTGATCAAAGTTGTCGGCGTCGGCGGCGCAGGCGGCAATGCGGTTCAGCACATGATCAACAAGGGTGTGTCCGGTGTCGAGTTCATCGCCGCAAACACGGATGCGCAGGCGCTGGCGGTTTCGGGCGCCAACAACATCATCCAGATCGGCGAGTCCGGCCTGGGTGCGGGCATGCGTCCGGAAGTCGGCCGCCAGCTGGCCGAGCAGTCGCGCGCGCGCATCGAAGACGCGCTGCGCGGTGCGCACATGGTCTTCATCGCTGCCGGCATGGGCGGCGGCACCGGTACCGGCGCCGCACCGATCGTCGCCGAAGTGGCCAAATCGATGGGCGCGCTGACCGTTGCGGTGGTCTCCAAGCCGTTCTCCTACGAAGGCGACAAGTGCATGCAGGTCGCCGAATCGGGCCTGGAAGAACTGACCAAGCACGTCGACTCCCTGATCGTCATCCTGAACGAAAAACTGGAAGACATCTACGAAGACGAGTCGATGCTCGACTGGATGAAGCACGCCGACGACGTCCTGAACAACGCGGTCGCCGGTATCGCCGAGATCATCAACGTGCCGGGCCACATCAACGTCGACTTCAACGACGTCAAGACCATCATGAGCGAGCAGGGCAAGGCCATGATGGGTACCGCGACCGCCGCCGGCGTGGACCGCGCGCGCATCGCCGCCGAGCAGGCCGTGGCGTCGCCGCTGCTGGACGGCATCGACCTGTCGGGCGCCAAGGGCGTGCTGGTCAACGTGACCGCAAGCCGTAGCCTGAAGGGCAAGGAAATCAAGGAAGTCATGGCCGCCGTGCGCGCCTTCGCCGCACCGGACGCGTCGATCGCACAGGGCATCGCCTACGACGACGAGATGGGCGACGAGCTGCGCGTGACCGTGGTCGCGACCGGCCTGGGCAAGAACAAGAAGATGCAACTGGTGCAGCCGCAGCAGATGCTCAAGACCGGTACCTACAACGCGCCGGTGATGGCCGGTTCGTCGGCGGTGGCCGGCGGCATGACCATGGGCCACGGCGAGGTCGCGAGCGGCATGAAGCAGCCGGCCGTGTGGCGCCGCGAGCAGGCATCGGAACAGGTGCAGGCGATGCAACGCAACGGCGTCGAGACCTACGACATTCCGGCCTTCCTGCGCAAGCAGGCCGATTGAGCCGAACCGGGTCGGACGCCAAGGGGCCAGCGCAAGCTGGCCTTTTTCTTTTCGTACGGTGGGCGTTCGGCTAGTGCGAGCGTCATGGCAGACCTGCCGTGAGTCGAACGCGCGGGCGGCGCAGCCGCCCACCCTACGCAAGGCCCTTCTGCAGACTCGCCGGACATCGGCGATAATTGCCGGATTCTCAAAACCCAAAAAGGAACAGACCATGACCATCCAGATCGGCGATCGCCTGCCGGAAGGCACCCTGTCGGAATTCATCGAGACCGAATCGGCCGGCTGCTCGCTCGGCCCGAACACCTTCCAGGTCGCGGACCTCGTCAAGGGCAAGAAGATCGTCATCTTCGGCCTGCCGGGCGCCTTCACCCCGACCTGCTCGGCCCAGCACGTGCCGGGCTACGTCCAGAACGCCGAGGCGCTCAAGGCCAAGGGCGTGGACGAAATCTGGTGCATCTCGGTGAACGACGCCTTCGTCATGGGCGCCTGGGGCCGCGACCAGAAATCGACCGGCATCGTGCGCATGATGGCCGATGGTAACGGCGCCTTCTCGAAGGCCCTGGGCCTGGATGCCGACTTCTCGAAGCACGGCATGGGCACCCGCTCGCAGCGTTACTCGATGCTGGTCGAGGACGGCGTGGTCAGGCAGCTCAACGTCGAAACCGCCGGCTTCGAGGTCTCGGGCGCCGAGAAGATGCTGGAGCAGCTGGGCTGATCGGCCCGCGCATCGCCGGAACACCTGCAAACGGCGCCGCGGCGCCGTTTTTTCGTAGCATCAGCCTCGCCCCGCCATGTCCCTGACCCGTCCCACCAGTAAGCTCTACAGCATCTACGCCATGGTGCTGGCCGTCTTCATGTTCGCGCTGATGGACACGGTGATGAAGGCGCTGTCGCAGACCTACCCGGCGATCCAGGTGGCCGCGCTGCGCTCGCTCACCTCCTTGCCGCTGATCGTCCTGTATGTCGGCATCAAGGTCGGCTACGCCGACATCTTCCGCATTCGCTGGCCGCTGCACCTGCTGCGCGCGGTGCTGGGCATCGCGATGCTCAGCTTCTTCGCCTTCGGCATCCGCAAGCTGTCGCTGGCCGAGGCCTACACGATCTTCTTCATCGCGCCGGCGATCATCACCGCGCTGTCGGTCTGGTTCCTGAAAGAGCGCGTCGACCTGGCGCGCTGGATCGCCATCGGGGTCGGACTGTGCGGCGTGCTGGTGGTGCTGCGGCCCGACGGCGCCGGCTTCCTCACCATCGGCGGCCTGGCGGTGCTGGGCGCGGCGGCGATGTATGCGATCTCGGCGATCACGGTCGGCATCCTGGCCCGGACCGACCGCAGCGAGCACATGGTGTTCTGGCTGATGCTGATGATGTCGATCGGCGCGACGGCGCTGGCGGCGCCCGGCTGGGTCGCCATGAGGATGAGCGACCTGCCGCTGCTGGCGGGCCTGGCCCTGAGCGGCTTCATCGGCCAGCTGGCGATCACCGAGGCCTTCGCCAAGGGCGACGCCTCGAGCGTGGCGCCGTTCGAATACACGGCACTGGCCTGGGCGGTCGGCCTCGACTGGCTGCTGTGGCAAACCCTGCCGGACGGCTGGACGGTGCTGGGCGCGGCGATCATCATCGGCAGCGGCATGTATCTGATTCGCCACGAAAAAGTGCACGTGGAGTCGGACCATCCGTAGAACCGGCGCGATTCGGCGTGCGAGGCCGCCGGGCGTCTGCGCCGCCCGGAGCCCTGGGCTATAATCGTTTTCATGTTGAAACAAAGAACCATCAAGCAGGTCGTGCGCACCACCGGTGTGGGCGTCCACTCCGGCACCAAGGTCGAACTGACCCTGCGGCCGGCGCCGCCGGGTGCCGGCATCACCTTCCGCCGGGTCGACTACGATCCGATCGTCGCCATCCCGAGCGCGGCCGACGCGGTCGGCGAGACCCGCATGGCCACGGTCCTGATCCGCGACGGCGCGCGCGTCTCCACCGTCGAGCACCTGATGTCGGCCTGCGCCGGCTTAGGGATAGACAACCTCACCGTCGACGTGACCGCCGAAGAGATCCCGATCATGGACGGCTCGGCGGCGTCCTTCGTGTTCCTGCTGCAGCAGGCCGGCCTGGAAGAGCAGGACGCGCCGAAGCGCTTCATCCGCGTGCTGAAGGACGTCGAGATCCGCCACGGCAGCGGCAAGGACGAGAAGTGGGCGCGCCTGTCGCCCTACGACGGCTTCAAGCTCGACTTCTTCATCGAATTCAACCATCCGGCCGTGGACGGCACCATGCAGCGCGCCTCGGTCGATTTCGGCGACGTCTCCTACGTGCACGACGTGGCGCGGGCGCGCACCTTCGGCTTCATGCAGGACGTGGAAACCCTGCGCGGCCTGGGCCTGGCGCGCGGCGGTTCGCTCGAAAACGCGATCGTGATGGACGAGTACCGCATCCTGAATGCGGACGGCCTGCGCTACGAGGACGAATTCGTGCGCCACAAGATCCTGGACGCGATCGGCGACCTGTACATCGTCGGCCACCCGCTGCTGGCCGGCTACACGGCCCACAAGTCGGGTCACGCGCTCAACAACGAGCTGCTGCGCAAGCTGCTGGGCACGCCGGACGCCTTCGAGTGGGTCGAGTTCGATTCGCTGAGCGAGGCGCCGCCGTCCTACCTGCGCCAGATGACGCGGGAGTGGGCGCAGATGTGATGCGCCCGGGCCGATGCCGGCCGCCGGCGCGCAGGGAAGGGCGGATTACTTCCGCTTTTCCGCCAGCCGCCTGAGCGCCGCCACCAGGCCCTTGTTCTGGCTGCTGTCTTCCAGCGACTCCGCCAGTTCCTCGAAGGCCTGCACGGCCGTCTTCGGCAGCTCCAGCGTACGCATTTGCGGCTTGCTGTCCGGCATCGCGCGTGCCACCTGCACCTTCAGCTTCACCGATTCCACCGCCCAGCCGCGCTGCGCCAGCGCCGACTGCAGCTTGGGCAGCATCTGCTTCATGCGCGCCGCGACGGCCGAACTCGGCACCGCGAGCACCAGCGCCCCGTCCTGGAACGAGATCACGTCGGTGTTGCCGGCCATTACGGGCAGGATCGCGGCGCAGTCGGACTGCAGCCGGGCCATGCGCATCGCGGCGGGCAGCAGGCTGGCCATGCGGTCGTTCTTGCGCAGGAAATCCGTCGCAACGATCGAGGTTTGCCGGTTCTTGGTACCGTAGATATGCACTATGAAAACTAGCTTGGAAAATAGAAGAGGAAACAGGAGCGCAGGCAGGGGAGGGAAGCGCGCTTCGCCATGCCCGCAACATACCACAAACCGGCCAGGAAAATCGCGCTGGACGGTGCCGGAGAGGTGTAAATCGCCGCTGCCGTCGGGGCGCGTCCGGGGCGTTCGGGTGTGGCGGACGCTGCACTTATAGTGCAATTTGATAACATTCTACTGACCAGCAGCCTTGTTATCCGCCCCATCATCCCCAAGTGTGGCCGGATCGCATGATAAAATCAGTAGCTTTTTGCCATAGTCGGTCTTCGGCGAGTCCTCGACGGCTCACCCCTGGCTCTTTTTTGCGGCGTAATTTTCTAGAACACAGCAATGTCATTCCTGACCCAGATTTTCGGCAGCCGCAACCAGCGTCTGCTCAAGCAATACCAAAAGACCGTGCGCCAGATCAACGCGCTCGAGCCCCAGATGGAAAAGCTGTCGGACGCTGAACTCCAGGCCAAGACGCCCGAATTCAAGGACCGCCTGGCCAAGGGCGAGACGCTCGACGACATCCTGCCGGAAGCCTTCGCGGTCTGCCGCGAAGCCGCCAAGCGCGTCATGAAGATGCGCCACTTCGACGTCCAGCTGATCGGCGGCATGGTCCTGCACGAAGGCAAGATTGCCGAGATGGGCACGGGCGAGGGCAAGACCCTGATGGCGACCCTGCCGGTCTACCTGAACGGCCTCTCGGGCAAGGGCGTGCACGTCATTACCGTCAACGACTACCTGGCCCAGCGCGACGCCGAATCGATGGGCCGCCTGTACGGCTGGCTCGGCTTGACGACCGGCGTGAACCTGTCGCAGCTCGACCACGACAGCAAGCAGAAGGCCTACGCCTCGGACATCACCTACGGCACCAACAACGAGTTCGGCTTCGACTACCTGCGCGACAACATGGTCTACGACGTGCGCGAACGCGTGCAGCGCAACCTGAACTTCTCGGTGGTCGACGAGGTCGACTCGATCCTGATCGACGAAGCGCGTACCCCGCTGATCATCTCGGGCCAGGCCGAGAACCACACCGACCTGTACCACCGCCTGAACGCGCTGCCGCCGCTGCTGACCCTGCAGGTCGGCGAAGAGACCCCGGACGGCAAGGGCCAGATCGAAGTCCCGGGCGACTACACCAGGGACGAGAAGGCGCACACCGTGCTGCTGACCGAGGCCGGCCACGAAAAGGCCGAGGCCCTGCTGACCGAATGGGGCCTGCTGCCGGAAGGCGCATCGCTCTACGACGCCGCCAACATCACCCTGATCCACCACCTGTACGCGGCGCTGCGCGCCCATGTCCTGTACCACAAGGACCAGCACTACGTGGTGCAGAACAATGAGGTGGTGATCGTCGACGAATTCACCGGCCGCCTGATGACGGGCCGCCGCTGGTCGGACGGCCTGCACCAGGCGGTGGAAGCCAAGGAAGGCGTGCGCATCCAGAACGAGAACCAGACCCTGGCCTCGATCACCTTCCAGAACTACTTCCGCATGTACGACAAGCTGGCCGGCATGACCGGTACGGCGGACACCGAAGCCTACGAGTTCCAGGAGATCTACGGCCTGGAGACCGTGGTCGTCCCGCCGAACAAGCCGTCGCAGCGCAAGGACCGCCAGGACCAGGTCTACAAGTCGGCCGAAGAGAAGTACAACGCGATGCTGGGCGACATCCGCGACTGCTACGAGCGCGGCCAGCCGGTGCTGGTGGGTACCACCTCGATCGAGAACTCGGAACTGCTGGCCGGCATCCTGACCAAGGCCGGTCTGCCGCACAACGTCCTGAACGCCAAGCAGCACGCCCGCGAAGCGGAAATCATCGCCCAGGCCGGCCGGCCGAAGATGATCACCATCGCCACCAACATGGCGGGCCGCGGTACCGACATCGTCCTGGGCGGCAATGTCGAGAAGCAGATCCAGCTGATCGAAGCCAACGCCGCGCTGGCCGATGCCGACAAGCTCGCGCAGTCGACCCAGCTGCGCGACGAATGGCAGTCGCTGCACGACCACGTGGTGGGCGCCGGCGGCCTGCACATCATCGGCACCGAGCGCCACGAATCGCGCCGGGTCGACAACCAGCTGCGCGGCCGTTCGGGCCGCCAGGGCGACCCGGGCTCCTCGCGCTTCTACCTGTGCCTGGACGATCCGCTGCTGCGCATCTTCGCCGGCGACCGCGTGCGCGCGATCATGGAACGCCTGAAGATGCCGGAAGGCGAGCCGATCGAGGCGGGCATCGTCACCCGTTCCATCGAGACCGCCCAGCGCAAGGTCGAGGCCAGGAACTTCGACATCCGTAAACAACTGCTGGAATACGACGACGTCGCCAACGACCAGCGCAAGGTGATCTACACCCAGCGTAACGAGCTGCTGGAGTCAAGCGAGATGGCCGAGCTGATCGCCTCGCTGCGCGTGGGCGTGTTCACCGACCTGGTGCGCCAGTACGTGCCGGCCGAGTCGGTGGAAGAGCAGTGGGACATCCCGTCGCTGGAGTCAAGCCTGGCCGCCGAGTGGGGCTTGAGCATTCCGCTGCAGCAGATGCTGGCCGAGGATCCGAACCTGAACGACGACGACATCCTCGCGCGCGTCCTGAAGGCGGCCGAAACCTCGTACGAGACCAAGCTGGACATCGTGGGCCGCGAGTCCTTCGCCGGCTTCGAGCGCAACGTCATGCTGCAGAGCCTGGACACCCACTGGCGCGAGCACCTGGCGGCGCTGGACCACCTGCGCCAGGGCATCCACCTGCGCGGCTACGCCCAGAAGAATCCGAAGCAGGAGTACAAGCGCGAAGCCTTCGAGCTGTTCAGTGCCATGCTGGACATGATCAAGAACGAAGTGATCCGCACCGTGATGACGGTCCGCATCCAGACCCGCGAGGAAGTCGAGGCCGCCGAAGCGGCCATGGCGGCCCAGCTGGCGCACCTGGAAAACGTCAACTACCAGCACGCCGACTTCAACCCGTCGGCCGCGCCGGAAGAGCTGCTCAACCCGAACCCGGTGCGCGCGGACTCGGCCCCGGTGGCGGCGGAAGACCACAGCACCTACATGGGCGTGAAGGTCGGCCGCAACGACCCGTGCCCTTGCGGCAGCGGCAAGAAGTTCAAGCAGTGCCACGGCAGGCTGGCCTGAGCTGATATAGCGCTTGTAAATGGAACGGCCGGGTGAGAACCTGGCCGTTTTTTTTATGTCTTGTGCGTGATGCGTGCGCTGTCGATGGCGGCTGTGTGGGACTTCGTGACAGTTCTCGATTTTTGTTGGCTTGCGGGCTGCTATGCTGTGTTCGACGGCCGGCTTCGGCCAGGAGCGGACGTTCGACCTAAACAGTTGCCGACATACTGTGCGGCTGACTTGAACAAAGATAGGGCCTTGAATTGACCCAATACGCTACTCATGAGGGATACGCTCGTTCGGTACGCCGCGAGGTCGTCTCAATAGCAAAGGCGATGCTCGACGGACAGTTGAGCTTTCTGATCGGTTCACGACGATTGGCTGCTTTACGTCATGAAACTGATACGGCGGCTGACGACGCAGACTTCCTAATTTTCGTTGCTATCGACTCAGAAACTGATGCATTGCCGCTCGGTGCCGTTCGAGAGCACTGGGACAAACGTGCCCTGGCCCGGCTTGAACTGGAGATTGAAGAGGCTGAACACTGGGCCTCCACTGCCGGGGCCGATGCATGCAAGTCGCTAATTGCAAGGTTTGGAGAGCACGAATCGAACACATGAACGTCTGCTTCGGGTCGACAGCGGGCGCTACAGTAGGTCCGCAATCGGCCACGAGCGGACGTTCGCGGTTTTTCTATTTTCACTAATTGAGGCATATGGACCTGCCCACAATCGAGACTATGGCTTCGGGAAACCTGAATCTCACGATCACGGAAGATACGGCTTGGGAAACCTTCTCGGCTCAGGCCTCCGACTTCGTCCGACGGTTCAAAGGCACCGTGCTTAAACGAATCGACACTCCAGTTGAGCGGATGTGGATTGTCCTGATCAAACGGAGACCGTTCTACCAAACGTTTGAGGATTTCCTGTTGAGGATGACGCTCGACTCGATGAATAGTTCTTGTGCTTTAGTGATTCACGAAATACACGCGGCGCTATTCGCTGAAGCGCAATCGAAAAAGCCTAATAATGCATAGTCTCAAGCTAGAGAAATAGCGGCCGCAAAAACTGCTGTCAACGGCGATTGAAAACTGATACAGATTTCGTCGTGCCAGCGATTTAAAACTGATACACCGCCGTTGCCGAACACCGTCCGCGTTCAGCCAACTTCTGCAACATCGCTCCCCCTCATCATCCCGGCCTGGCGCTGGTGCTTCAGCCGGTAGCTTTCCCCTGCAATCGGCACGATGTGCGCGTGGTGCAGCAGCCGGTCGAGCAGGGCCGCGGTCAGCGTCGTGTCCTGCGCGAAGGTCGTGTCCCACTGCCCGAACGGCAGGTTGCTGGTCACGATCAGGCTGCTACGCTCATACAGGGCCGCGATCACCTGGAAGAACAGGTTGGCCTGTTCCCGGTTCATCGGTAAATAGCCGATCTCGTCGATGATCAAGAGCCGATACGCCTTGATCGCGCGGTGCATCACCGCTTTCAGATTGTTCTGCGTATGCGCCGTCGACAACGCCAACATCAAGTCGGCCGCCGTCGTGAAGCGCGTCTTGATGCCTGCCTGCGTGGCCTTGTAGCCCAGTGCCATTGCCAGGTGCGTCTTGCCTACGCCGCTGGGCCCGACCAGCACCACGTTTTCATGCCGTTCAACGAAGCCCAGGCCGGCCAGTTCCTCGACCTGGCTGCGCTTGACGCCTTTGGCGAAGTCATAGTTGAACTCGTCCAGCGTCTTCACTGCCGGGAACCCGGCCAGCCTGGTCATCATGCTCTGCTTGCGTACGTTGCGTCCGGCGGCTTCTTCCCTCAAGAGCCCCTCCAGGAAGTCGCTGTAGGCCATCTCCTGCTTCGCCGCCTTCTGGGTTGCGGCGCCATAGCCCTGTGCCACGAACGGCAGGTTCAGGCTCTCGCACAACGCCGCGATACGCTCATGCTGCAGGTTCATGCCGCCACCCCTTCAGTAACCCGCACCAGCAGCGCGTCGTACACCTGTAGCGGATGCTGTACTGGAGACGGTTGCGCGATCCGCTCCACCACCGCCGCCGGCCGCGGCGCCGCAGGTGCTGCAGTACTCGTTTGCGGCCTGGCTGCCGCGATGTCCGCCCGCCACGGTGCCGGTAGCGCTTGCAGGTGCTCCACCTCCCGCTTCAATGCTTCGGCTGGCGGCTCTCCGGTTGTTCCGTGGATGCGCGCATTGGCCACGTCGCGCAACCAGTGGGCCACTTCCACGTTGGCCGTCACGACGTCGAGCTTCTGGCCGCTCTGCGCGAGCCGGCTCGCCAGCGGCACGTAGAACGAACGACGCAGGTAGCCGTTGAATCGTTCGACCTTGCCCTTGGTCTTGGCCCGGTACGGCTGGCACAGCTTGATCACGAAACCGCTATGCCTGGCGTAGTCCAGGAAGCCGGCGTGGAAGCGGTGCTCGCCTTCGCCGTACGCATCGCGTTCCAGCACCACCGTCTTCATGTTGTCGTACAGGACCCGCCGCGTCACGCCACCGAACGCCGCAAAGGCGCGCTCGTGGCAAGCGATCAGGGTCTCCACCTTCATGTTGCTGACGAACTCCACGTAGCTCGCCCGGCTAAAGCCGAGCGTCGCGCAGAACGCGTGCAAGGGTGCGCTGCCTTTACGGAATTCGACCCAGTCCACCTGCAGCTGCTCGCCCATCGCCGTCTCGAAACGCACCACCGGGTCGGCTGGAGGCGCCGGGCGCAAGGTGCGCAGAAAGGCCCTCAACTGGCTCATGCCGCCCTCGTAGCCGCGAGCGGCGATCTCGCGGTACAGCACGGTGGCCGGAATCACGTCGGGCTGAGCGGCTTGCTGCCGATCTCTCAGGTACTGCTCGAATTGCGCCAGCTTCGTCTGGCGTTTGACCTTGCGTTCGTACTTCGGCACGGCCTCCAGGGCCAGATGCCGGCGTACCGTGTTCACTGCGCAGCCTACCTCGGCGGCGATCTGCCGAAGGCTTAACCCATGCCTCTTCAGGAGTTGAATTTCCACGTACACCTCTTTGGGTTTCAAGGCCGCTCCGCAAAGCGGCCATCTTCTCAAAATGGTGTATCAGTTTTCAATCGCTGCCTGTATCAGTTTACAACCGCTGCTGACAACTGCGGCCGCCCATTATTTACAGAGGGCCATCCCAGTCGCCAAGGTAATACGGTGGGAGACCGATTAATCCCACCTTTGAACTCTGGAGAACGCTCATAGCTGCTTCTCTACTAGATATTAAGTCCCAGTTCGCATAATCAACCGCAACTATGCCTCCCAGCACGTTGTCCGATTGGTGTGAGATAAGAGATCCGTTTAGTTCGTTTGCAAAGCTCCAAATGTAGTTAGGTGTTCAGTATCGTGCGATCATATTCCTCGCCGTAGCTGGCCTTTGTTTCGTGCAAAAGCTATGCTGGGCGACTTGATTGCTGGGTTCAGCAGTCCCGGCATTCAATCGCACCAGGAGCAGTTGGCAGCATGAGTTCACGCATTCATCCACAGGCCCGTACCACACCGAAGATCCGCCAGGAGATCAAGGATTCGGGCCTGTCTTCCAGAGAAGCTGCCAAGGTTTTCAACATCACGCGAGCCACTGCACAGAAGTGGCTTGGACGCGATGACGTACACGATCGCTCGCACCGCGCTCACACACTGCATACAACCTTGAGCCAGGCCCAGGAAGCCATTGTTCTGTCTCTGCGCCAGTCACTCTACCTGCCGCTCGACGATCTTCTGTTCATTACCAAGCAGTACATCAATCCGGCCGTCTCGCGCGCGGGCATTGCGCGCCTGCTAAAGCGTGAAGGCATGTCGCGCCTGACGGACTTGATTGCGACGGCAGAGGGAGAGAAGATCACGCCGAAGAAGACCTTCAAGGACTACGAACCCGGCTTCATCCACATCGATATCAAGTACCTGCCGCAGATGCCGGACGAGACCTCACGCCGCTATCTGTTCGTCGCTATCGATCGCGCCACGCGCTGGGTCTTCATGCACATCTACAGCGACATGACGGAGAAAAGTAGCGTCGATTTTCTGCGCCGTTTGAAGTTGGCTTCGCCGATCAAGATCAGCAAAATCCTGACCGACAACGGCTCGCAATTCACCGACCGTTTCACCACCAAGGACAAGAAGCCCAGCGGCAAACACGCATTCGACGTCGCCTGCGCAGCCCTGCCTGCAGAACATCGCCTGGCGCCGCCACGCCATCCGCAAACCAATGGCATGGTCGAGCGCTTCAACGGGCGCATCAACGAATTGCTGCAGCAGACCCGTTTCGATAGCCGGGCCGATCTGCAGGCCACTTTGCTGAACTATCTGAAGCTGTACAACCACCACATTCCACAACGCGCCATCGGCAGTAAAACCCCCATCCTCGCTCTCAAGGAATGGCAACAAAAGCGGCCGGAGTTATTCGTTAAACGCGTTTATGATCAAACGGGACTCGACAGTTAGGCCCGTTCCTTACCAGTTCACTATCAAATCGCTGAACTAAACCTACAAAGTCAACTAAACTAAACCTTTGATCGAATCCAACGTATTGCCCATCCACAGTAAATTCATTGTGAACAAATTGCAAGCGCTCTATCGATTTATCTGAAAAACTATACCAATCCTTAATTGTTATCTGGTCATCAGTGCCCAACTTAAAGATGAGGTCATTACCAATTTTGCTCAAAGATAGACCATTGAACTGCGCGGGAAGTGCAATCGAGAGAACCGCATTTGCACCATTTGTTCCTTGCAACACATCTTTTCCATCGCCCAGGTTAAAGGCTATGACTGATTCCCCCGTAGATAATGTGATTGTATCGTCTCCCTCTCTTCCCGCAATAAACCGCGTTCCGGCATCAGTTTGAATCACGTCAGCATCTTCTGAGCCCCAAACAGCAGATACTCTGTGCTGGTCCGTAAACGTATAGCCGACTGTTTTCTGCGTTTGGGAGGAACTTGACGTATCTACCGAAGTTCCATCAGCAAAAGTTTTGACAGTTCGTCCTGCGATCTCCTGTTCCACAAAGATAATCGCCGATGATTTATCATATCGGGTATAGCTGTCTGGAGACCATACGTCACGATACTTTATCGTTCCATCTTGATTGTATTGGATGAGATACGAATTAAACTCGTCGATTTTTACTGATTCTTTAATAAGTCGACCATTGTACGAAAAATATTTCTCATGGCTGTTTAAATCTTCCCAAATGATTCTTCCATCAGACCATTCGCGCTGTAAATGGTAACCATCGAAATTGCGAACATCTGTTTTTTGGATATCGCCATTCCAATCATAGAATGTGTAATCCCAGCTGCCATCTGGGCGATCAGTCTTTAAAGAACTTAATACGTTCCCCCATCCCCATTGCTTCTCTATAATTGTTCCATCTAGATCTTTTCTTACTTCCAACGTGAGCGTATCTCCATACTCATACTTTCGATGCACGCTACTTCCATCATCTGCGTACTCATCGGTTGTACGTATCCAGCCTTCGTTTGTCTCACTGTGTATAAGGCGTCCTGTAGCGTTAAAGTCGTTCGTTACTGTTTTACCAGCCGCTGAAATCACTTCGTGCACTTTAATCTGTGCTGTATTAAAGTTTGCAACGATATGCACCCCTTCGTTCTCTTCAGTCCGAATATATGAACCGTCGAGCGAAAATACGGTTTTGGTGGTGTTCCCGTTAGCATCTACTAGGTTCTCAACAAGTTTGATACCTTCAGAATTGAATTTTGTTGTGGAACTCAAAGTTTCCGAGTTCGATGAAACGGTACGGCCAAACAAATCAACCTGTTCGAACCAGAATGCCGAGCCGTCGTACCAGCGATGGTTGTAAATTCCTGGAGCTTCCTGCTCAATCATATGGTACACACCGTCACTTGAAGTATAGTGGTATGACGAGCTGTGTACTTCGTAATTTGGCGACCAGATATAGTCACTTCCCAACTCATTCTTGCTGTCATGGATCTGATAAATTAACCCATCAGTCGCTGTAAATTCAGCGTCGTTATTTTTGACTAGTGTTGGAAGGCCATCTTTTAGTTTAAAAGTTTTGTCTTCGTATTGAATAACACTATATACTCCAAAGCCGAAATGCTCCTTGACTGGCTCCCAAATTGCATCTAGCCCCCACTTTCCATCTTTACTTTCTAAGATCGCAAACTGACTAAGATAAATTTTCGGAGGATTCGAATCGTTGAGCTCTAGACCAACGCGGGAATAGTTGATCGATTTAATTTCCCCCGTTTTAGCAAAGGAATACATATGAGTAGAAGTAAGATGGCCGTCAGTATAGTTGTTAAGTCCACCGAGTTCGCTGCGCCCATTTAGCTTGGGTTCCCAAGCACGAGTTTCAACAGTTTTCCATTTCCCTTCAATAATATATTCGACAGTATATTTTCCGTTGCCGTAAGTTTCGCGTACATAGCTTGGGTAGGAGGATTTGTTGGTGACTGTCAGCCTGTAGCCGCTTTGGTCAGCATTGAAGTATTCTTCAATATCCTTATCTGCTGAAGTAAATTTTTTCGAACCATGACCGTCAGTCCAAGTTGTAGCTTCTGTGACTCCTTCCTTGTTGACGTAGATGCTATGGGAAAATTCAGAAGTTGCGCTGTTAGTCCAAGTAAAGTCGTTGCCTACTACTTCCTCAGTGCCGAATCCAGCTGCGTTGATATCAAATGTAACCGTAACACGGCCATTATCCTGCCCGTAGGTATACGTGCCCGACAATGCTCCTTCTGTTGTCATCTCCAGCGAGACTTTTCGCTCTGCTGTATCTCGATCGAAGGTCCAGCTACCGTCACTATTATTCAAATAGTCAATATATAATTCGCCCTTTGCGTTTACCTGAGAGAAATACTGAGATTTGCCATCATTGCGAATCGAAATCACATTTCCATCGGTATCAGGAGCGCTCACGTCGTACGTTGCTTTCGCACTCAATTCATCGCCGACCATTGAGAAATTGATTTTGATTTTTTCATCTGAGAAAATCACTTTGCCGTCTGGCCCAATACGGAGCGCACCTTCTTCTTTTGCGTTCGAAGGAATTGTTCCAGTAGGTTCCCAAATATTTGCCCCGAAAATTGAATTTTCTTTTTTGAGGTACGAAACAATAGTTTCGATAGAATGTCCTGGCACAAGACTATTGTACAGAGAATATACAGCGCTTAGTGTTAGACCTAGTCCGCCGGTAAACCCAAGAAGCAAAGTCGGCAGGAACTGTTGCGGGGCAGGCCCTGCATCGAGTTTGTAAGAAAATCCTAGATGGGTACCGCCAGCGTAATTGATTGCGTCACCTTCCGCATACAAATTTAGAACCCGATAATTTTCCTTTGGCTCAGAAAAACTATACCCACCAATTCCAGGTGAATTAAAAGTTACAGCAGAGACGTCTCGTTTCAACTCGTCTTGCAAAAAGGCAGTCGCTGCTTGAGCATTGTTTCCGCCTAACGAGTGGCCGGTATTGATAATTTTGTAATCTGCATATTCAGGCAGTTGGGCAATTTCACGCGCAAACTCAACCGCGCGGTCTTGCCCACTATGTTGAATAAGAAGTGTTAGCTTCCCATCATTTGCAAGATCTTTGAGGTCAGGCATCCTAGTTCCTCGATGCGTGATCACAATTTCTTTTGTTTCCCGATTGATATATGCTTGACCGTAATATCCATTTTCATTGTCGTCACTAACGTCAATGAGTTCCCATTTCGTAAAAATTTCCGGATCGGCATAAACGCCTCGACTAAAAATCGCTAGTTCTAGAATGGTTGCCATTTTTATTTTGCTAAAAAAATTGTAATTTTTTTTGCGCTTGCCACAGCAATGATATTCTGTTCGCTGTGAGTTGCTATTGCTGAAGTGTCAATATTGCCGCTAAAAGTAATTTCTTTCTTATGTATGTCCCATATCCTTAAAACCCCTTTCTCCCCTCCATATCCTTCATAGATTCTATTTGTGCCAGCGGAAATTGCTAGGCCAACTTGGGCTTGTCCATAGTTTGGTGAGGCTAAGATAGTTGTTTCAGACGACTTTAGGTCGAAGTGATATAGCCCTTGTCCGGCAGCGATAAATACTTGTTCGCTATTTGGATGCCATTCGAGGCGAGTGAAAGAGTCAGCGCGAAATGAAACTATTCGGTCTGATATGATTGCTCCATTCGTTACATCTACTATCTGCAAATGAAACTCTGGTTTTCTAATTATCTGACCGTTCCCGTTCTTTAGCGGGACTGGCACGCTCTTTAAAGTAGAAACGCCCATGATTGCTAGCTTCGATCCATCTGAAGATAGGGCCATATTTCTAGGGCTTATATTTGCTAAATCTACCGCTAGTGTCTGCGTCCAATCTTTAGTCGAATACTCAATAAGTTCTGCTAGATCGCTGCCAAGTGGTCTTTCCGTTAGCCTTATCAGTTTTTCGCCAGTTGCTGAGAAAGCTAACGCTATGCAACCAAGCCCTACCGAGTCGTCCGTAAATTGACGAACTATTTTCCATTCGGCCATGCTCCAGACCGTTATCACAACATTTGAATTGCTTGCCCGACTATGACATGTAGCAAAAAAGCGCTCATCAGGAGAGAATGCAAATGGAGTTCCAACCACTACGTCTGATGCTCCAATTGGTAAAGTTACAGAACGTTCTACCTTTCGCTCTTCCCAGTTCCATAAGATAATCCCGCCGTCCGCCTGACGACTAGCTAATACTCTGCCACTAGGACTAAATTGTAAGAAGCGCGGCCTTGGGTTATTCGGCTCGGATAACTCCACTACTTCACGTAACTTGATGTATTCCATTGACTCTGGACCTTTTGACGAAGCAAATGCATGCCAATTGCTGCTAAATATTAATAAGGTTAAACCGGTAATTCTTAGGACAATATGTCTTTTCATGGCTGCGAGTCGGCACTCTAAGGGTCTGCGGTTGAGCATTCTAGCAACTCAAACGTCACGTAAACTCAAAGATTGTAACGTGCCCCCGGTGTCAGAATAGTTGTCGCCCCGTTTGAATCTGAGAAAATGGGGGCGATAACAAGAGTGAAGAGTGGCCCGGTACGGACAAGAATTCAAAGACAAGGCGGTTGCAAGGTTGCTGCCGCCCGAGAGTGTATCGATCAAGGACGTGGCCTTGTCGGTGGGTGTGAGCGAGTCGACATTGGAGCGCTGGCGTAGCGAAGCCTTGGCAAGTCCAGTGCAGCGGCGCGAGTGGACGCCGGCGGCCAAGTTCGAGGCGGTGCTGGCGACATCGGCAATGGACGAGGCCAGCAAAAGCGCGTGGTGCCGCAGCAATGGCGTGTATCCGCACGAGCTGGCGGTATGGCGCGAGAATGCGATTAATGGCCTGGCCCAGCCGGGCGAGAAGCGGCTGACGGCGGCCGAGGCCAAGCAGGAAAGGCGGCGCGTCAAGGAGCTCGAGCGCGAGATACGGCGCAAGGACAAGGCGCTTGCGGAAGCGGCTGCATTGCTGGTGCTGTCAAAAAAAGCCGAGGCGATCTTCAGCAAGTACCGCGCCGAGGACGAATGATCGGACTCGAAGATCGCCGCAAACTGGCCCAGGACATCGAGCAGGCGTGCAAGCAGGGCGCGCGCCTGAGTGAGGCATGCGCCGCCGTCGGACTGAGCGAACGCAGCCTGCAGCGCTGGCAAGCGCACGGCGGCTTGGACAATGGCGACCGGCGGACGACAGCTGAACGGCCTGTCCCCGCCCATGCGCTCACGGCGCAGGAGCGCGAAGCGGTGCTGGCTGCCGCGAATGAACCGCGCTTTGCCGACATGCCGCCCGCGCGCATCGTGCCGATGCTGGCTGACGAAGGTGTCTACCTGGCCAGCGAATCGACATTCAGCCGGATCCTGCGCACCAGCGGCCAGAGTGGCCATCGCGGCCGGGCCAGGGCGCCGCACAAGCAGCGCCCGCCGACAACCCATGTGGCCACGGCGCCCGGGCAGGTCTGGTGCTGGGACATGACCTACCTGCCCGCGCAAGTGGCCGGTCGCTGGTTCTACCTGTACCTGATCATGGACCTGTACAGCCGCAAGATCGTCGGCTGGGAGGTGCATGCCGAAGACAATGCCGACCACGCCAGTCACCTGGTGCGCCGCACCGCGCTGGCCGAGGGTATCGCCATGCGCGACGACAAGCCTGTCCTGCATGGCGACAACGGGGCGACGCTGAAGGCTACGACAGTGCTGGCGATGCTGCACTGGCTGGGCATCAAGGCCTCGTATTCGCGCCCGCGCGTGAGCGACGACAACGCCTTCGTCGAGGCGCTGTTCCGCACGGCAAAGTATCGGCCTGAATTTCCTAACGAAGGGTTTAACGACCTGGAAGCTGCAAGAGCCTGGGCGGCTCGTTTCGTCCGCTGGTACAACGTCGAGCACCGGCATAGCGGCCTGCGCTACGTCAGTCCGGCTCAGCGACATGAGGGGCACGACCAGGACATCCTGGCTTCACGCCGTGAAGTCTATGAGCAGGCCAAGGCGCGTCATCCAGCCCGCTGGTCGGGGCAGACGCGGAACTGGACGCCAAGCAAGGCAGTTACCTTGAATCCGGAGCGTGATCACGTCGTCTCCACTGCCTTGAAGGAGGCGCAAACTCAGCAAATTGCAGCTTGATTCAGGCGACAACTACCTTGACATTCACCGCATCGAAGCAGGCGTAACACTGAACAATACCAATGTCCGGTATGGGTCCAGCCTGTGTAAAAACACAGGACCGTGTAAACGAACCCGGCTGGGTTAACGTTGAGGGAGTATCTCATCACCGGGGTGTTAAATGAAGCGCTTTATCGAAGGCGAAGACCGTGGGCAAGGCACGCTACTGCCAGAGCACCTGGATGACTACGTCACCGAAAACAACCCGGTTCGGGTGGTCGACGTATTCGTCGATGAGCTTGACCTGGCCAGTCTGGGTTTTGCGCGGGTGATACCTGCAAAGACTGGCAGGCCAGCGTACCACCCGGCTGTACTACTCAAGCTCTACATCTACGGCTACCTGAACCGCATCCAGTCGAGCCGCAGGCTCGAGCGCGAAGCGCAGCGCAACGTCGAGCTGATGTGGGTGACCAGGCGCCTGACCCCGGACTTCAAGACGATAGCGAACTTCCGCAAGGACAACGGCAAAGCCATTCGTAATGTCTGCAGGCAGTTCGTCGTCTTGTGCCAGCAGCTGGATCTGTTCTCGGATGCAGTGGTGGCGATCGACGGCAGCAAGTTCAAGGCCGTCAACAGCAGCGACCGCAACTTCACTGACGCCAAGCTTAAGCGCAGGATGACGGAGATCGAAGCGAACATCAGCCGCTACCTGACCGAACTCGACACGGCAGACCGGCAGGAGCCGGCTACTGCACAAGCGAAAAGCGTTCGCCTGAACGAAAAGATCGCAGCGTTGAAATCACAGATGGCTACGCTCAAGGAAATCGAAGCGAAGCTGGAAAAGACTGGAGAAACGCAGATCTCGCTCACCGATCCGGATTCTCGCTCGATGATGACGCGCGGCTCAGGCATCGTTGGCTATAACGTGCAAACAGCGGTCGATGCCAAACACCATTTGATCGTCGAGCACGAGGTCACTAACAATGGCAGCGACCGCGATCAATTGTCTGGCATGGCCAAGAAGGCCCGCGCAGCGATCGGTACGGCGACATTGACAGCGATTGCCGACCGAGGCTACTTCAAGGGCGAGGAAATCCTGGCCTGTCGTGAGGCGGGCATACGTGCTTTGGTGCCGCCTACGAAAACTTCTGGGGCCAAGGCCGATGGCCGGTTCGACAAGGCCGACTTCATTTACGATTCCGAAAAGAACGAGTACCGCTGCCCGGCTGGCGAAGCCTTGATATGGCGATTTTCCAGCGTCGAAAAAGGCATGACGAATCACCGCTACTGGAGCTCGAACTGCAAGGGCTGCCCGCTCAAGGACAAGTGCACGCCGAGCACTCAGCGGCGCGTGACGCGCTGGGAACATCAGGATGTGCTCGACGACATGCAGGCACGTCTTGAACAGACGCCCGACGCCATGCGCATCCGGCGTTCAACCGTCGAGCATCCCTATGCCACGATCAAGGCATGGATGGGATCCACACACTTTCTAACGAAAGGCCTGGAACGTGTGAAGATCGAAATGAGCTTGCATGTGCTGGCTTACAACTTTAGTCGTTTGCTCGCGCTGCTTGGCATGCAGGGAATGCTGGCGGCGATTAGGGCGTATGCCCGTTTTCTGCCGCCAATCGGGCTGTTTGGAGCGTTCTTGCTGCTGGTCTTGCCGAGGACTGGAAAACGGGGCGGCCAAGGCTATGGCGCTTCTATAAGCTTTTGGATAGGCCGTGAGCCGTACTATTCGGCTTACGGATCCAGTTAATGAGTTTTTACACAGGCTGGGTCGTTAGCGGACGCTACAATAAGGTTTGCCACGGGACCAAAGGCGGACCGTAGTGACGTGGTTCGAACGGAGTCCCATAATCACAGGCCGTTCGATCGATTCCTGCCACCTGCAGCCACGACGTCCGCCCGACCTTGCGTGATCAGACGTAGCGCCGATGGAAGCGCCCGCCCAAACGCGTCAGCACTTCATACCCGATCGTCCCCGCCAGCGCCGCCACCTCGTCCACCGAGTGCGAAGGCCCCATCAGTTCGACCTGCGCCCCGGGCACGAGGCGCTCCGGCGCAATGTTCGTCACATCCAACCCCATGCTGTCCATCGACACCCGGCCCACGACCGGCACCCTGACGCCGTCCACGAAGGCGTACCCGTGGCCCGACAGCGAACGCAGCCAGCCGTCCGCATAGCCCACCGCGATGGTGGCGATGCGGCGTTCGCCCGATACCACGTGGTGGGCGCCGTAGCCGACCACGTCGCCCTCAAGCACGGTGCGCACCTGCACCACGCGCGCATGCAGCGACACCGCCTGCCTCAGCGGATTCGGGCGGCCCGGCTGCGGGTTGATGCCGTACAGCGCCGCGCCCGGGCGCAGCAAATCGTAATGGAAAGCGGAACCCAGGAAGATGCCCGAGGAATTGGCCAGGCTGGCCGGCACGCCCGGGAACAGTTCGCGCAGTTCGTCGAACCTGCGGCGCTGGGCGGCGTTCATCGGGTGATCCGGTTCGTCGGCGCAGGCCAGGTGGCTCATCACGAGGGCAGGGCGCACGCCGGCCAGCCAGTCGCGCTTGGCGGACAGCGCAGCCAGGTCGGCCGGGGCCAGGCCCATGCGCGACATGCCGGTGTCGAGCTGGATCGCGGCCGGCAGTTCGCGGCCCAGGGTGCGGGCGAGCAGGCGCCATTCCTGTACCTGCCCCGGATCGTTCAGCACCGGGCGCAGGTCGTACTGGAAGCAGTCGCGCGCGGCGCCCGGCGGCGCGCCGTGCAGCACGTAGATCGTGCAGTCCTCGGGCACCAGCTGGCGCAGGCGGATGGCTTCTTCCAGGTGGGCGGTGAAGAAGACCTTGCAGCCTTCCAGGGCCAGTGCCGGCGCCACCTGGTCCATGCCGAGCCCGTAGGCGTCGGCCTTCATGACGGCCGCGCAGGCCCCTTGGGTCTGGGCGGCCAGCAGCCGGTAATTATCACGGATCGCGCCCAGGTCGACCGCTAGCTGCGCCCCGGCGCGGGACGCATCCACAGAATCCACCATGCCTTGACTATGCCTTGACCAGTTCTGGTGCGGCGCCGCGTTGCGGGGTGCCGGCGTAGCGGAACACCGCCAGGTCGTCGGCACGGATGGCCGGCTGCTTGCCGCTGACCAGGTCGGCGATGACGCTGGCCGAGCCGCAGGCCATGGTCCAGCCCAGGGTGCCGTGGCCGGTGTTGACGAACAGGTTGCGCAGCGGGGTGGCGCCGACCACCGGGGTGCTGTCCGGCGTCATCGGGCGCAGGCCGGTCCAGAAGCTGGCCTGGCGGGTGTCGCCGGCGCCCGGGAACAGGTCGTTGACGACCATTTCGAGCGTGTCGCGGCGCGCCGGGTTCAGGTATTTGCTGTAGCCCGCGATCTCGGCCATGCCGCCCACGCGGATGCGGTCTTCGAAGCGCGTCACGGCGATCTTGTAGGTCTCGTCCAGGATGGTCGAGACCGGGGCACGGCTGGGTTCAAGGATCGGCACGGTGATCGAGTAGCCCTTGAGCGGGTAGACCGGCAGGGTGAACTGGTCCTTCAGCAGCAGGCGCGAATAGCTGCCCAGCGCCAGCACGTAGCGGTCGGCGGTGCGCATGCCGGTGGCGGTGCGCACGCCGCTGATCTGGCCGCTCTTGACGTCGAGGGCCTGGATGCTTGTGTCGAACTCGAAGCGCACGCCCAGCTCGCGCGCCATCACGGTCAGGCGCGCGGTGAACAGCTGGCAGTCGCCGGTTTCGTCGTTCGGCAGGCGCAGGCCGCCGACCAGGGTGGCGTGCTTGCCCAGCGCCGGCTCGGCCTTGCCCAGCTCGCGGCCTTGCAGCAGTTCGTACTCGACGCCGGCTTCTTTCAAGATTTCGATGTCCTTGCCCGCGCTCTCGAGCTGCTGCTGGGTGCGGAACAGCTGGATCGTGCCCAGGGTGCGGCCTTCGTATTCGATGCCGGTGTCCGCGCGCAGTTCGCGGATGCAGTCGCGGCTGTACTCGGCCAGGCGCACCATGCGTTCCTTGTTCACCGCGTAGCGGTCGGCCGTGCAGTTGCGGTACATCTGCCACATCCACTGCAACTGGAACAGCGAGCCGTCGGGACGGATCGCCAGCGGCGCGTGCTTCTGGAACAGCCACTTGGCGGCCTTCAGCGGAATGCCCGGCGCCGCCCAGGGCGAGGCATAGCCCGGCGAGATCTGGCCGGCGTTGGCGAAACTCGTCTCCAGGGCAGGGCCGGGTTGACGGTCGATGACGGTGACGTCGTGGCCAGCCTTGGCCAGATAGTATGCGGTGGTCACGCCGACCACGCCGCTGCCCAGTACGAGAACGCGCATGATGTGCCTAGGTCCTGAATGAAAAAAAGCCGGATTTGGGAAAGATTGCCATCATACCGCCAGTAATGGAATAATGGTTTCTGTTATTACACACTTTTTCAGTGAAAAATCATGCGCGTCCAGAAAAACTCCCACCGCGTGCTCGACAAGATCGACCTGCACATCCTGTCCATCCTGCAGGACGATGCGCGCATCGTCATGAAAGACCTGGCCGAGCAGGTCGGGCTGTCGCTGACGCCCTGCATCGAACGGGTCAAGCGCATGGAGCGCGACGGCGTCATCACGGGCTACCACGCGCGCCTGAACCCGCAGGCCATGGGCCTGCAAATCCTGGTGTTTGTCGAGATCAACCTGCACCAGAAGTCCGACCAGGCCTTCGAGCGCTTCCGCCGCGCGATGCTGGCGATTCCCGAGGTGATGGAATGCCACCTCGTATCTGGTGACTTCGATTACCTGATCAAGGCCCGGATCCCGGAAATGTCGGAATACCGCCGCCTGCTGGGCGAGATCCTGCACGTGGCCGATACCGGCCAGTCGAAGAGCTACGTGGTGATGGAAGAGCTGAAGGAAACGCTGGCGCTGTCGATCCCGCGCTGAAGCAGCGCCGCGTTTTCCGGCTCCGGATGCCCTAGGGCTGGGCGGCCGGAGCGTGCATGCGCGCCATGGCCTGGCGCAGGAAAGCGATGACGTCGTCGCCGATGCCGGTACCCAGGTGCAGCATGGGTTCCAGGCTGCCGGCGCGGCGGAACTGCGCCACCACCTCGGGATCGTCGCCGACCATGTCGTGGAACAGGGCGAACCAGCGGCGCGTCAGTGCCAGGGCCTCGCCGGACTGCGCCTTCGGATCGCCCTGCATGCAGGCGCGAATCTGCATGGCCAGCACGATCCACTCGTCGCAATGCGAGGCTTCGTGGCGGCGCATGCGCTCGATCGTGGCCGGCGGCAGGTAGCGCGCATAGATGGCGAAGCGCAGTTCGGCGATCGCATCGCGCATGTAGGCCAGCAGCGCAGGGCTCAAGCCCATTTGCTGTTGCGCCTCGGGGTCCTGCCCGGTCATGGCGGTCAGGCGCAGGATGAAGGCGGGGTCGCCGCCGCTGTCGCGTTCCACGCAGCCCAGCCAGCGCTCGGCGAAGGCCTTGGCTTCGCGCGCATCCGGGGCCACGCCCCGATCGATCAGCGATTGTGCCTGCTTCACCAGTTCCTGCCATTCGGCCTGCGCCGCGCGGTTCTGGTACAGCGGCAGCCGCGCCAGTTCTTCCTTCGAAAAGTATTTTTCGTACATGGTCATCTGCTCCAGGGTAGTCAGCCAGATGGACAGGTCCGTGTCTTCGCCGGCGGCCAGGCGCGTGCGCAGGCGCTGCAGCTGTTCGCGCATGTGCTGCGCCTGCGCGATCTGCCGGTCGAGGCTGGATAACTGGCGCTCGACCACGGCCAGCGGCGAAGCCTGCGGGCTGTCCAGGTAAACCCCGATGTCGGCCAGCGCCATGCCGAACGCGCGCAGGGCCTGGATCTGCTGCAGGCGCGCCACGTCGTCACGGTCATAGAGCCGGTAGCCGGCATCGGAACGCGCAGAAGGCGAGAGCAGGCCGATGCTGTCGTAATGGTGCAGCGTACGAACCGTCAGTCCGGCGCGCGCCGCGAGTTCTCCCACTTTCAACATTCCTGTTTCTCCCAATTCCTCATGCGTGCCGCTACTCTGGAGCCTCACGCTGCGTGAGGGTCAAGCATCATCGCATGTCGGGAATGAAAAATGCCGCCCGGGGCACCGGACGGCATTGCAGAAAGGGCGGAACGCGCGATCAGTGCTTGCGACGGCGCACCAGCGCCAGGCCGGCCGCGGCCAGGCCGAGCAGGGCGACCGAACCCGGTTCCGGCACGTTGGCGGCGGTGGCCGGCGTCTGGACGCCGCCTTCGGCGCCCAGCAGTTTCCAGCTGCCGCCAGCGGCGCGCGCTTCGAGTTCGACTTCGCCGTAGACGCTGCCTTCGAAGAACAGGAATTCGATCGCGTGCTTGCCGGCCGCCAGGTAGGTCGAGCCTGTCCGGTATTGGACCGGATGGTAGGCATTGTCCGAGTACAGCACGGTGTTGCCGATCTTGAGCTGGACGCCGTCGTCGGCGTAGCTGCGGAATTCGTAGACGCCGGCGGTGGCGATGTCGAGCCAGCCGATGGCCGACAAGCCGAAATTGTCGAGCACGCCGCCCGGGAAGGCCGCGTCGCCGCTGTAGTAGCCCGCGTTGCCGTGGTCGGAGTAGTTGATGACCGAGGCAATGCCGGCGTAATCCGCGGTGCGGCTCGCCATGGCGCTGTTGCCGGCGTTGGTATAGACATGGACGAGCAGGCCGGCGCTGGCGGGCAGGGCGGCGGCGAGGAGGGTGGTGGCCAGCAGGCCAGTGATGAACATGCGCTTCATAAGATTCCCTAATAAATGCTTGATGTAGGAAAGTTTTTCTTATAAAGCAACGAGCGTGCCAACAATTAGCGGGTGGGCTAAGCGATTGATTTGACGTAAAGAAAAAAATTTAAGGAAAAATGTTGCGAATATGCATGTAAAAATGGGCGTCACCCCACCCATGGGGGGGATGCGCGGGCCGGCGCCCATCCGCCTGCCCGCGCCGCGTCTTACCAGGCCATCTTGTTCCATGTGTTGTCACCCACCACGCCGTCGGCGCCCAGTCCGTTGGCGCTCTGGAAGTTCTTCACCGCGGTCGCCGTGGCCGGGCCGAAGGCGCCGTCGACCGTAATGCCGGCGCCGCTCTCGTTGAGCTGGCTCTGCACCGCGCGCACCTTGGCGCCCGAGTCGCCCTGCTGGGTGAGAATGGTCAGCGCCGGCCAGGTGGCGTTGCCGACCACGCCATCCGCGCCCAGGCCGTGCGAGGACTGGAAGTTCTTCACCGCGTTCTGGGTCGTGGTGTCGAAGCTGCCGGTGACGCTGAGCGTGTAGCCCCATTGCTGCAGCAGGTACTGGATGGTGAGCACGCGTTCACCGGTGTTGCCGTACTGGACCAGCGGCCAGGTGGCGCTGCCGCCGCCGCCGGCGGTGCTGCCGGCCACCAGCGACTTGTAGCGCGGCCAGTCCCAGCCCGAACCCGGGTCGGTGTGGCTCTGGCTGGCGAAGTTGACGTGGCCCTTGACGTTGTACAGCGAATCCGCCGGCACCGCGTTCCAGCCGCCGCTGCCGTCGAAGACTTTCTGCGCCAGGGCGCGCGAAGTCAGGATGTCCTTGGTCAGCGCCGCCGAGGCGTTGTACATGGCGGTGGTGTACCAGGCCGAGGGGTTGGCGATGTAGCCCTCGTGCTCGATGCCGATGGTGTAGCCGTTCGAGTTGCCGACGTGCCAGGCCTTGTCGGCCTCGCGCACCATCTGCGTCACCTGACCATCCGAGGAGCGGATCACGTAGTGGGCGCTGACGCCGGCGCTGCAGTTCTGGAACCAGGAGATCGAGCCCGCGTACGAGCCTTGCGTGGTATGCACCGTGACATGGCTGACGGCGGCGGTGCGGGCGGAATAGTTGCAGCTGGCGGCCGGGTTCCAGGTGGCCGGCGGGTAGTCGGTCGAGGCAAGCGCCGGCTGGGCCGACGCGACGAAACACAGGCCTGCGAGTAGGCACCGCATTGTGGTTTTCATGAGATTGTCTCCGTATTCTGCGCGTTTTTATTTGTTTGGGGTATCGACGAAATCCGGCGCCGAAATCTTCGGATCGGCGGTGCCGGTCTCGACCGTGATGCGGCGACCGGACAGCTTGCGCAGCCGCTCCTTGCCGTACACCTTTTCCATCTCGACGTGCTTCTGGTCGATCTCGAACATGCTGCCCCTGCGGCCCTGGCGGATCGCGGTGAGCACCTCATAGCTGTAGATCTTCGCGATCTCGGGCTGGGGGATGCCGCTGTAGCGCGCCACCGCGGCTTCCCAGTCTTCCAGCGGGAATCCCTTGTTCTTGCGCGCGCCGTAGTGCGCGAGCAGGGCGGCGGCGGCGCGGATGTTGGTGCGCGTATCCATGGCCGCCTGTTCCGGCGTGGCCCGGATCAGGGCCGCGCCCTCAAGCAGCGAATGGCCGAAGTGATTGTCGTCGCGCAGGCCCATGATGCCGTAGCTGATCGGCATGCCTTCGTGCGATTCCACTTCGACTTCCGGCTCGCCGTTCTTGCGGAGCTTGCCCTTGGGGACGTGCGGGTGCCAGCGGGTCTCGGCGTAGGCGATCGACTGCAGCAGCTCGACCGGTACGTTGAACTCATTGGAAGCTTCCCTGAAATACTGCTTGTACTGTTTGGCCGACACGGTCAGTTCGGCCGGTTTGCCGTCGGCAAATGCCAGCGGTGATGCCGCCGCACCTGCGAGTGCTGCACATAGCGCGACCAGCAGCCGCGCCTTGACGCTTGGTTTCATCCTTGTCTCCAGTCTTGTTTGAATCATGTGAACAAGCCCGGCCAGGGGGCCGGGAAAGCTGCCTGGCACGACCAATAAACGATGCGTTTTCCGGGCCTGATGAGTATATGCATACTCCGGAGACGGAAATCGTAAGCCTTTGATTTAGAACAATATTTCTGCAGAAATTAATCGTGCGCAAGGTGCTGCTGAAAGTCGGTCCATCAACCCGCATTATGGGGCTGTAAGTACGGGTTATCGCTTCATGCAGAATGCATAAAATCTGCGTAAAACCGGCATAAAAACTGGCATGAAAACCGGCATAAAAATCGGCATAAAAATCGGCAAGAAACCGGCATGAATGCCGGTGCCTGCCAGGCGCCGGGCAGGCCTGCTCGCCGCAGTCGCCGCTGGCGGTACAATATCGGATTACCTATCTTTTCTTTAAGAGATCGCCATGGCCGTCAATTCCCCCCTGCCCGTCGCAGCCGACCTGAAACCCGTCAACGGCATCGAGATCGGCTACGCCGAAGCCGGCATCAAGAAGCCCAACCGCAAGGACCTGCTGGTGATGAAGCTGGCCGAAGCTGCGACCGTGGCCGGTGTCTTCACCAGGAACCGCTTCTGCGCCGCGCCGGTCCAGGTGAGCAAGGCCAACCTGGCGGCCGTGAAGGCTGGCGGCAAGCCGATCCGCGCGCTGGTGGTCAACACCGGCAACGCCAACGCCGGCACCGGCGAGCCGGGCCTGGCCGATGCGCAGGCCACCTGTGCGGAAGTGGCCAAGCTGCTGGGCATCGACGCCCAGCAGGTGCTGCCGTTCTCCACCGGCGTGATCCTCGAGCCGCTGCCGATCCAGAAGATCGTCGCCGGCCTGCCGGCCGCGGTAAGCAACCTGAAGGCCGACAACTGGTTCAACGCCGCCGAGGCGATCATGACCACCGATACCCAGCCGAAGGCAGCCTCGCGCACCGTGACCATCGGCGAGCACACGGTGACCATGACCGGCATCAGCAAGGGCGCTGGCATGATCAAGCCGAACATGGCGACCATGCTGGGCTACCTGGCCATCGATGCGCGCGTGGCGCAGCCGGTGCTCGACGAACTGGTGAAGTACGCGGCCGACCATTCGTTCAACAGCATCACGATCGATGGCGACACCTCGACCAACGATTCCTTCATCATCGTGGCCACCGGCGCCGGCAGCCTGCGCGTGGACGCCGCCTCCGGCGTCGAATACGAAGCACTCAAGGCGGCCGTGACCGACATCTCGCGCAACCTGGCGCAGCAGATCATCCGCGACGGCGAAGGCGCGACCAAGTTCATGACCATCACGGTGGAGCAGGGCGTCGATGTCGAGGAGTGCCGCAAGATCGCCTACGCGATCGCGCACTCGCCGCTGGTCAAGACCGCCTTCTTCGCCTCGGACCCGAACCTGGGCCGCATCCTGGCCGCGGTCGGCTACGCCGGCGTGGACGACCTCGACACCACCAAACTCGACCTCTACCTGGACGACGTCTGGGTGGCCAAGAGCGGCGGCCGCCATCCGGACTACAAGGAAGAAGACGGCCAGCGCGTGATGAAGCAAAGCGAGATCACCGTGCGCGTCACCCTGGGCCGTGGCGAGGCCACCGCCACCGTCTGGACCTGCGACCTGTCGCACGACTACGTGTCGATCAACGCCGACTACCGTTCCTGATGGCGCGTCACGGTCGATGACGCCCCTGGAACAGTTCCTGCACCGCGCCGAAGCCCTGCTGGCGCGGGTGGAGGCGGTGCTGCCGCCCGCCGTGCCGCGCGAGCCGGACTGGAAGCGCAGCTTTGCCTTCCGCTGGCGCACGCGGCCCAACGGCGCAGGGAAGTACCTGGCGCCGGTGCTGCATGCCTCGGGCATCCGGCTCGAGGACCTGCAGCACGTCGATCTTCAAAAGCGCCAGATCGAGCGCAACACCCGCCAGTTCGTGCAGCGCCGTCCGGCCAACAACGTGCTGCTGACCGGGGCGCGCGGCACCGGCAAGTCGTCGCTGATCAAGGCCTGCCTGAACGGCTTCGCAAGCGAAGGCCTGCGCCTGATCGAAGTGGACAAGGCCGACCTGGCCGACCTGCCCGACATCGTCGACCTGGTGGCGGGAAGGCCGGAGCGCTTCGTGATCTTCTGCGACGACCTCTCGTTCGAGGAAGGCGAGCGCGGCTACAAGGCGCTCAAGGTGGCGCTGGACGGCAGCATCGCGGCGCAATCGGACAATGTGCTGATCTACGCGACCTCGAACCGGCGCCACCTGCTGCCCGAAAAAATGTCGGACAACGCCGGCTACACGCATGGCGAGGATGGCGACCTGCATCCGGGCGAGACGGTCGAAGAGAAGATCTCGCTGTCGGAGCGCTTCGGCCTGTGGCTGTCCTTCTATCCGTTCAGGCAGGACGACTACCTCGGCATCGTGGCGCACTGGCTGGCCAGCTTCGGCTGCACCCGGCAGCAGATCGACGCGGCGCGCCAGGAAGCCCTGCAATGGGCCTTGCAGCGCGGCTCGCGCTCGGGCCGGGTGGCATGGCAATTTGCCAAAGACTACGCCGGCAGGCTCCCTGAAAGTGAAGACGCATGACTGAAACAGCTGTAACAACAGCTTCGGCAAAACCGATCGACGTCGCGGTCGGCATCCTGATGCGCCCCAACGGCGACGTGCTGCTGGGCCAGCGCCCGGACGGCAAGCCGTATGCCGGCTATTGGGAATTCCCGGGCGGGAAGGTCGAGCCGGGCGAGGACATCTTCCACGCGCTGCAGCGCGAGTTCGTCGAAGAGCTGGGAATACAGGTCCTCGGCGGCGAGGCCTGGTGCTGCGTCGAGCACGTGTACGAGCATGCGCACGTGCGCCTGTACTTCTACATTTGCCGCGCGTGGACGGGTGAGCCGCAAAGCCTGGAAGGGCAGGCCTTTGCGTGGCAGGGCGGGTACAGCGTCAGCCCGCTGTTGCCGGCGACGATACCCTTGCTGGAGTGGCTCGACCAGGTGCGGTTCGCCGGATCGCAGGCTGCTTGAACGCGCGGTCGGCAAGGCCGACCACCCTACGAAGGCGAACCGGCCGCCAGCGCGCGCATCCTCAATCGTCGCCCGGCTTGTCGTCCTGCGGGTCGTTCGGCGCGGCGCCGGGAATCGTGTATTTCTCTTCGGCCCAGGCGCCCAGGTCGATCTGCTTGCAGCGCTCGGAGCAGAACGGGCGAAACTTGTTCGCCGGGGTCCATTCGACCTTCTTGCCGCAGGTCGGGCAGGCTACAACAGTCATTTCAATACCAATCAGAAATCAGAAGTTACAGAGGGTCAGGTCGAAGGGCACGTCTTCTTCCAGGGCCTTCGGCTTGCAGTCGCCGTCCTGGGTGGTGAAGCGCACCCACAGCATATACTTGTTGGCCGAGATTTCGGGGATCGCACCCAGGGTCTCGTCGATCGACAGGCGCAGCATCTGGTACACCTTCCCCTGCAGCATCTGCTGGTAGCTGCCCCCCAGGGCGATCATCTTGGAAGGTCCGCCGGAGTCGCGCAGCAGGCGTAGCACCAGGGCCAGGGCCTCGAACAGCGGGGCCAAGGGGGCGAACCAGCCCATGATGTCGGCCTGGCGCTGCCCGGCCGGGCGATGCTGCCAGGCGTAATACGAGGGCAGGTCGAACTCGCAGGCGCCGCCCGGGATGATGGTGCGGCCGCGGATGCTCATCAGCCACTCGTTGTCGCGCACGTTCTGGCCGGTCTTGCCTTGCGACGCCACCAGGGCGCCGCTCACGCTGTCCAGTTCGGCCAGCACGGCGTCGAGTGCATCGACGGCGACGTTGGGATTGCTGCGGTAGGTCAGCAGGCTCTGCTTCTGCCGCTCGAGTTCCTGCAGCAGGTCGGACTTGAGGTCGGCCCGGCCCGCGACTTCCAGCATGTCGAAGATCGTGGCGAGCGCCACGTGGTGCTGCATCGGATGCTCTTGATGCACAAAGAACTTGAACTTGTCGTACAGGTCTTCCAGCCGCAACAACGTGCGAATCCGCTCGTTGAAAGGATATTCGTAGACGATCAAAATGACATTCCTCTGAATGTAGGCTGGCGGGCAACCCCATGATTCTGAACCATGCTGCGCAAAATTACAAATCCCACATTGACTTAGCTCACTAACTTTGGATTAGTTTGCTTTGAGATAAATACATTGCGTGCAATCTCTCCACCTGTGGACGCAATGCATCGAGCCCATCGTCGTTGAGGATGATATCGTCGGCCGCCGCCCGGCGCTGTTCGCGCGTGACCTGGGCCGCCATGATGGCGCGCACCTGGGCTTCTGCCAATCCGTTCCTGGCCATCACGCGCGCAATCTGCACGTCTTCCGGGCAGTCGATCGCCAGCACGCGGGTGACGCGATCGCGCCAGCTGCCGGACTCGATCAGGAGGGGCACGACGAAGATCACGTAGTCGCCGCTGGCAATGCTTGCCGCGGCGGCGGTGGCGTCGCGGATGCGCGGATGCAGGATCGCTTCCAGCCGCGCGCGCGCCGTGTCGTCGCTGAACACGAGCGCGCGCATCCTGGCCCGGTCGAGTGCGCCTTCCGGCGTGGCGAAGTCGGCGCCGAATTCGGCCAGCAGGGCCGGCATCGCCGCGCCGTGCGGGGCGGTGAGCGCGTGGGCGATCTGGTCGGTGTCGATCACCGAGGCGCCGAGGGCGGCGAACAGGTCGGCCACGGTCGTCTTGCCGCAGCCGATGCCGCCGGTGAGACCGACGGAGAAGGCGAGGGGATGCGGCGCGTCCATCGGGCTGCTCACCTAGCCGGCCACGACGGCTTGCAGCCCGGCGCTGATGCTGCTGCCGTAGAGCAGGGCGATCAGGCCGGCCGCGGCCAGGTAGGGGCCGAACGGAATCGGCTTGTCGCGGCCGCGCTTGGCGAACACGATCAGGCTGATGCCCACCACCGCGCCTACCACCGAGGACAGCAGGATGATGGTCGGCAGCATTTGCCAGCCGAGCCAGGCGCCGAGGGCCGCCAGCAGCTTGAAGTCGCCGTAGCCCATGCCTTCCTTGCCGGTGACCAGCTTGAACAGCCAGTACACCGCCCACAGCACCAGGTAGCCGGCGGCGGCGCCGACCACGGCGTCCTGCAACGGAACGAAGGTCCCTTGCAGGTTCACCAGCAGGCCGGCCCACAGCAGCGGATAGGTCAGGTCGTCCGGCAGCAGCTGGGTGTCGATGTCGATGAAGGTCATCGCCACCAGCAGGAACAGGAACAGCAGCGTCGCCAGGCCGGCCAGGCCGCTGCCGAAGGTCCACACCAGCACGCCCGCCAGCAGGCCGGTGAGCAGCTCGACGGCCGGGTAGCGCGGCGAGATCGGGGCCTGGCACTTGCGGCACTTGCCGCGCAAGGCGAGCCAGCTGATCACCGGGATGTTTTCCAGCGCCGTGATCCCGTGGCCGCAATGCGGGCAGCTCGATCTCGGCACCATCAGGTTGTAGCGGTCGGTGTGCGGCGGCTCCTTGCCGCTTTCCTGGGCCACGTAGTTATCGGATTCGCGCTGCATCATCTTCGGAATCCGGTGGATGACCACGTTCAGGAAACTGCCGACGAGCAGCCCGAACAGGGCAGCCACCAGGGTGGCGCTGAGTGTGGCCGGCGGGGCGAACAGAAAAGATTCCGGGGGCATGGCGGCAGGGTCCGATCAGAAGGCAGAGGGAGAGGCGGAAGTAGGCGATTCAGGGCAAAAAGATTCTCTATATCAACCTATTGTAGAGCTTTCCCGCGATTTGGCGAAGCTTCCGTCGACAGGCCATTGTCCGGGCGCTCTGGCGCACGATTGTGGGGGATCATGCCCCGGCTGTGGCGCGCGGCTAGGCTGACCCTGGAGAAGCCTTGTTCCGCTACTGCCGGAGACCTGCAATGCCGCACCCGACACTGACTTTCCTGAATCACGCCTGCTTCATGGTGCGTACCGATGGCGCGCTGCTGGTATCCGATCCCTGGCTCGAGGGGGCAGTGCTGGACGGCGCCTGGAGCCTGCTCGACGGTTCGACCAGCAACGCAGCCCTGCTCGAGACGCTCAACGCGGCCGGCGTGCCGGTCTATATCTGGTGCTCGCGCGCCCAGCCCGACCATTTCTCGCTGGCCTTCCTGCGCCGCTTCCGCAGCGAATTCCGCGGCATCGCCACCTTTCTCTACCGGCCGGGGCGCGACATGCGCATCCTCGATGAGCTGCGGCGCCAGCGGCTGCCGGTGGCCCCGTGCCCGGACGGCGTCACGGTGGCGCTGGCGGGCGACCTGCGCCTGACCGCGCTGGCCAACGGCGACGGCGACACCGCCTGCCTGATCGGCTGCGGCGGACGCAGCATCCTCAACCTGGGCGACCGCGCCCTGCCCACCGCGGCCGCCTGCCATGCCGCGGCGCCGCGCATCGGCAAGGCGGCTTCGCGCATCGACCTGCTGCTCACCGGCTTCGGCAGCATGGGCTGGTGCGGCAACCCGGAGCAGTTTGCGCTGCGCGAAGCCGCCTCCAGGGCGGCGGTGGAGCGCCTGGCGGCGCAGGTCGAGCGCTTCCGGCCGAAGCTGGTGCTGCCGCTGGCCTCGTTTGCGCGCTTTGCGCGGGCCGACAATGTGTGGCTCAACGGCGGCAGGCTGGCGCCGGCCGAGCTGCTGGAGCTGTCGCGGCTCGACAAGCTGCGCGGCGTGCTGCGCTTCCTGGCGCCCGGCACCTGCATCGACCTGCAGCGCGATACGCCCGCTAGCCTGGCGCCCGCGCACGAGCGGGCACTGGCGTACTGGACCGAACGCTGGCGCGAGCGCCCGCCACCGCTGCCGCGCCCGCCGCAAGCCTCGCTGGGCGAACTGAAGGCGGCATTTTCCCGCTACCGCGAGCGGGTCACCACAGGCATGCACGTGTTGCCCGCGCTGCTTGAGCGGCTGCGCCTGCTCAAGCCCTTGCTGCTGCACCTGCCCGACCTGCGTCAGACCGTAGAACTGTCCTACCGGAATGGATTCCGCCTGCGGCCGCGCGCCAATGGCGAACTGCCCGCGGCGCATGTGGCCATGTTTTCCGGAACGGCGCTGCAGTTGCTGCGCGCCGAAGACGGCTTCGATACCGTCTATGCCGGCGGCTGCTTCTGGACGCTGCGGCGCAGCGGCCTGTCGACCTTCGGCCGCTTCTTCCTGCCGCAGCGGATGGGGCGGCGCGGCGCCGACCGGCGCCGGCCCCTCAGGATGGGCGGCTACCTGTGGCGGGCCCTGGTGGGACGGATGGCGCGCCAGTTGCAGGCGGCGCTGCGCTAGGCATCCGCTTGGTCGGCCGCGGCCGCGGCGCGCGCCAGCGCGTGCGAGGCGACCGGCACCGTCAGCGCCAGCAGCACGACCAGCGCCCCGATCCGGATCCACCAGGCGGCGGAAGGCTGCAGCACGGCCAGCCCCGCCAACATGAAGCCCAGCGCCAGGGTCGCCGCCTTGGTGGCCGCATGCTGGCGCGACAGGGCATCGGGCAGGCGCAGCAGGCCGAGCGCCGCCACCGCCAGCAGCGCCGCGCCTGTCACCATCAGCAGCCATCCGAGCGTGCTCATGGCGCGTCTCCGCGCCCGGCGCCGGCACGCAGCGCCGAGGCCCAGCACACGGTGCCGAAAAACGCGACCAGGGCGAAGCCGAGCGCCACGTCCAGGAAGGCCGTATTGCCGGTGCGCGCGGCGGCGATCACGCAGGCCGCGAGGGCGCAGGCCCCCAGGATGTCTACGGCCACCAGCCGGTTGGCGCTGCCCGGCAGGCGGCGGAACGCCTCCAGCACCAGCAGCAGCGTCACACCCAACAGTATCTCGGCCCAGATCGTCATGGTCCCACCTCCTTGGCGAACAGCGCCCGTACGGCGCTTTCGAACAGCGAACGGATTTCCTGCAGCGTGGCCTCGGCGGCGGCGGCGTCGAGCAGATGCAGGCGGATGCGCCCGGCGGCGACGTCGACATCGACTGCCGTGGTGCCGGGCGTGAGGCAGATCAGGCAGGCCAGCACGGTGGTGGCGGCCGGCCCCATCGGCGAGAAATGATAGTCGGCGAAACCCGGGGCGAAGCCACGCTCCGGACGCAGGATGCGCCACGAAATCTGCCAGCCCGAGCGGGCGACCGCCGCGAACAGGCGCCACAGTAGAAGGAAGCCGGCGGCGATGCGCTTCATGGCCGTCCTCCGGCGGGCGACGGCGCCATGCTGCCGGCCGCTGCGCCCAGGAAGTCGATCAGCGGGCCGGGAAACAGGCCGATGCCCAGCGCCAGCAGCGACAGCGCGCCGCTGGCCAGCCAAGCGCGCGGCGCCAGTACGGCCGGCGCCGCGGGCTCCGGTGCGGGGGCCGGTTTCCAGAATGCCTCGATCCAGATCTTGCTCATCGACAGCAGGGTGAGGGCGCCGGTGAGCAAGGCGAACGCCATCCACAGGTAGTGCTCCTGGCCGAAACCTTCACGGACCACCAGCAGCTTGGCCCAGAATCCCGACAGCGGCGGAATCCCGACCAGCGCAGCCGCTCCCAGCGCGAACAGGGCGGCCAGCGCCGGATCGCTGCCGGCCAGCCCGCCGATGCGGCGCAGGTCGTAGTGGCCGCCGCGGCGCGCGATCATGTCGGCGATCAGGTACAGGTTGGCCTTGACCAGGATGTGATGGATGCTGAAGAACAGCGCCGCCGCGATGCCGGCGGCGCCGCCCAGCGCCGCCGCCAGCAGGATATAGCCCATCTGGCTGACGCTATGGAAGGCCAGGATGCGGCGCAGGTCGTAGTGATAGACCGCGCCCATCACGCCCACGATCATGGTGGCCACCGCGATCCAGCCCAGGCCCTGGGCATACGCGGGCGCGCCGGCCGGGAACACCTCGCCGAGCACGCGCAGCAGCGCGAAGGCGCCGACCTTGGCCCCGAGCGCGGTGAACAGCGCCAGCACCGGCGCCGGCGCGGTCGGGTAGGCGGCCGGGAGCCAGAACAGGAAGGGGAAGGCGGCGGCCTTGATCAGGAGCGCGACCATCAGCAGCGCGCCCAGCAGCAGGGCCAGCGGATCGGCGCCGCGCCCGGCCAGCGCGGCGCCCAGCGCCGCATAGTTGAGCTGCCCGGTCAGGCCGTACAGTCCGGCCACCGCCGCCAGCAGCAGGACCGTGCCGAACAGGCTCAGGACGAGGTATTTCAGGCCCGCTTCGAGCTGCGCAGGCCGGCGTCCCGCCACGATCAGCCCGAGCGCCGAGATCAGCATCACCTCGAACCAGACGTACAGGTTGAACAGGTCGGCGGTGGCGTAGGCGCCGCCGGCCCCGGCCAGCAGGCCGTGCAGCAGGGGCGGGCCGGACGGCGCCGCCAGCACCCCGCCGCGGCTTGGGTAGCCCAGCACCGCCAGCGCCAGCACGGCATTGACGGTCAACATCAGCGCGGCGGCGCGGTCGATGCGGAAGGCGATCGCGAACGGGGCCTCCCAGCCGCCGAAGCGTGCCTCCAGCGTCGCGCCGCCGATGGCGCCGTGCAGCAGCAGCAAGGCGCACAGCAGCAGCAGGGAGGCGCCGGCCAGGCTGGCGGCGCGCTGGCGCGCCGGGCGCCGGGCCAGGCCGAGCGTCAGCGCCGCCGTGAGCAGCGGCACCAGCACCGGCGACGCGGCCAGCACCCCGTTCATGGCAATTCTCCCGGATCGCCGTTCGCGCGCGCCGGCGGCTCGGCCAGTTCCAGCGCGTCGGCGTCGGCGCGCTCGTCATGCGCCGCCAGCGCCAGCGCCAGGGCGATGGCGAAACAGGCAAAGGCGAAGCCGATCACGATCGCGGTCAACACCAGCGCTTGCGGCACCGGGTTGGCGACCAGTCCGGGCGGCGCGGCGGCGCCGGCGGCAAGCAGCGGCGGCGCGGCCTGTTCCAGGCGTCCGGCCGCGAACGCAAACAGGTTCACTGCCGAGCCGAGCAGGGCCAGGCCGACCGCGATCGATATCAGGTCGCGCGAGCTCGCCAGGTACAGGCCGCTTGCCGCCACCACGGCCACGCTTGCCGCAATCGCCCATTCGATCATCGCAGATTCTCCAGCAAGCGCAGGCAGAAGCCGCCGAGCGCGCCCCAGACGCACAATGCCACGCCGAGGTCGAACAGCAGCACGGTGGAGAGCTTGAGCGCCAGGTCGCCGGCGCCCAGTTCGCCCCACCAGTGGGTCAGGAAGTCCTGCCCCAGCGCCAGCGCCGGCAGGCCGCTGGCCGCCGCCAGCGCGAGGCCAAGCGCGCTCAGGCCGAGCGGCGCGAGCGGCAGGCGTGCGCGTGCCGCCGCGCTGCCGAACACCAGGGCGTGGGCGGCGCTTGCCGCCACCGCCACCAGGGCGGCAACGAAGCCGCCGCCCGGCGCGTTATGGCCGCGCAGCAGCAGCCACAGGGCGGCCGCCAGCATGATCCAGTACAGCGTGGACACGGCGTTTTCCAGCACGATCGAGCGATCCGGATTCATGGGGCATTCCTCCTGCGGCGCAGGCGGCGCGCCAGCGGCCGTGCCGCCAGGGCCGCCAGCATGAGCACGGCGATCTCGCCGAGCGTGTCGAGGGCGCGGAAGTCGACGATGATGACGTTGACCACGTTGCGTCCGTGCGCCTGCGGCACGCTCTGCGCCAGGAAGTACTCGGACATGGCGGCATCGAAGGGCCGGTCGCCCAGCGCCAGCAGCGCGGCGCCGAGCAGCAGCCCAAAGGCCAGGGCGATGCCGGCCCGCCAGGCGCCGGCACGGCCGGCGTCCGCGTGCTGCCGCGGGCGGTAGCGGTGCAGCGCCACCGCGGCCACCGCCACGAACACGGTCTCCACGACCAGCTGGGTGAGGGCCAGGTCGGGCGCGCCGCGAAACAGGAACACGATCGCGCTGCCGGCCCCGACCGCGCCGGTGGCGAGCAGGCGCTGCAGGGTGTCGCGGCCGCGCACGGCCAGCCCGGCGCCGAGGATGATGGCCAGGCAGCCGGCCAGCACACCCGCTCCGTCCGCGCCGGCGGCCCGCGGCGCGCCGAACGACAGGCCAAAGGCCCAGGGAGCGGCGAACAGCACCGTGGCGGCGGCGCTCAGGCCCAGGTAGCGGCCCAGGCGGCCGGACTGCAGGGCGCCGATCAGCATGCCGGCCCCATGCTTGAGGCCGCGCAGCGCGGCGCCGTAGGCGGCGGCAGGGCCGGCGCGGTCGAGGAAGCGCAGCCGCTCGAGCAGGCGGTGCAGGCGGTTCCAGCCGACATAGACCGCCGCCCCGACCGCCCACACGATGGCGAAGCCCTCAAGGCGCAGCAGCCACTCGGGGGCCAGGACTGCATCGGCGCGCTGCAGGCCGGGTGCGATCATGCGCGCGGCGTCGGTCACCAGGGTTTCGGCCAGCGACGGGAACAACCCCAGCGCAATGCCGAGACCGGCCAGCGCCAGCGGCGGGACCGTGAGCCGCCAGCCGCCCTCGTGCGGCGCATGGCCGGCGGGATGTTCCGGCCGGCCGAAGAAGATGCGCACTGCCGCCACGCTCGCGACCGCCACGCCGACCGTGCTCACCAGCAGGCTGGCGCCTTCGACCACCCACAGCACGTCGCTGACTTCCTTGGCCGCCTTGACGCTGTCCTTGGCGATGAAGCCGATGGTGGCCGGCAGCCCGGCCATCGAGACCCCCGCCAGCAGCGCCGCCAGCGCGGTGGCCGGCATGCCGTGGCGCAGTCCGCGCAGGCGGTCGATCAGGCGGGTGCCGGTGGCATGGTCGATGTTGCCGGCGACGAAGAACAGCGGCGCCTTGTACAGCGCATGGGCCAGCAGGAACGCCGCGAAGGCGAGCGCGCCGAGTTCGTTGGGCAAACCGATCAGCACGGTGAGCGTGCCCAGCGCCGAGACGGTGGACCAGGCCAGGATGCGCTTCAGGTCGCGTTCGCGCGGCGCCTGCACCGCCCCCCACAGTGCGGTGAGCGTGCCGATCGCCAGCAGCGTGCCTTCCCACCAGGGCACCGCCCCCATCGCCTCGTCGAAGCGGGCCATGACGTAGACCCCGAGGTTGACCATGGTGGCCGAGTGCAGGTAGGCCGAGACCGGGGTCGGCGCCGCCATCGCCCCCGGCAGCCAGAAGTGGAAGGGGAACTGGGCCGACTTGGTCATGGCGCCCAGCAGCACCAGCGCGGCGCCGGCCTGGAAGCGGGTGTCGGCCAGCACGGCCGGGTCGAGCCGGGCCAGGTCGCTCAGGCGCAGGCCGGGCGCGGCCAGCAGGATCAGGACGAAGCCGGCCAGCAGGGCCAGCCCGCCGGCGCCGGTGACCAGCAGCGCCTGGCGCGCGCTGTCGCGGCTGTCGGGATGGCCGTGCTCGAAGCCCACCAGCAGGAAGGACAGCAGGCTGGTCGCTTCCCAGAACAGCAGCAGGAGCAGCAGGTCGTCGGCCAGGATGGCGCCGCCCATGGCCAGCATGAAGGCGATCAGCAGCGCCATCAGCTGGCCGAGCCGCGCATGGCCGCGCAGGTAGCCGGGCGCATAGGCCAGCACCGCGGCGCCGACGGCGCACACCAGCAGCAGGAACAGGCGCGCCAGGCCGTCGGCGGCGAAGCCGAGCCGGATGCCGAGCGGGGCCACCCACGGCATCGACCAGCTGGCCAGCTCGCCCGGCAGGGCCGCCACCGCCGGCAGCAGCGCCAGCGGCAACAGCCAGGCCCAGCGGATCCAGGCCGCCTGGGGCATGCTTGCCTGTGCTGCCTGTGCTGCCTGTGCCATCGCGTTCCCCTGTCAGGATGGTCGGGTCGGGTTCAGGCGCGGCGGCGGTGCCGGACCTGCCATTCGCGCCAGGCCACCACCGCCAGCGTCAGGGCGAGCAGCGGCAGCACGGCCGTCATCATCACCGCGCTGTACGGGTGCAGCGCATCGTGTTGCTGGGCCGCCAGCAGCACGTACGCCATGTAGGCCGCATACAGGCCCAGGAACAGGGCGCCCTCCCAGCGCGCAATCAGGTTCCCGGTGAAGAACACCGGCAGGCAGGCGAGCGCCACCGCGATCATGACCGGAAAATCGAAAGCGAGGATCGAGGGGGCGACCGCGATCCCGGCCGGACTCACCGCGCTGGTCAGGCCCAGCACCGCAAGGATGTTGAAGATATTGCTGCCGATCACGTTGCCGACCGCGATGTCGCGCTGGCCGCGCAGCGCGGCGACGATCGAGGTGGCCACTTCCGGAAACGAGGTGCCGGCCGCGACGATCGTCAGGCCGATCACCAGCTCGCTGACCCCGAATGCCTTGGCGAAGCTGACCGCCGCCTCGACCAGCCAGTTGGCGCCCAGCACCAGCAGGCCGAGCCCGGCGCCGACCAGCAGCAGCTGCACGGCCGGGTGGCCTGCCCAGCCGGCGGCAGGCGCGGGCAGGTCGTCGGCCGGGCCGGCGCCGTCTGCCGGCTGGCGGCGCGACTGGCGGATCAGGAAAACGAGGTAGGCGACCAGCAGGCCCACCATCAGCACGCCGTCGGCGCGGCCGATGTGGCCGTCGGCCGCCAGCGCCAGCAGCAGCAGCGAGATGCCGATCATGACCGGCACTTCCTGGCGCACCAGCTGGCGCGCTACCAGCAGGGGAGTGATCAGGGCCGAAACACCGAGGATGAACAGGATGTTGAAGATGTTGCTGCCCACCACGTTGCCAAGCGCCAGGTCGGCGCGGCCGGAGAAGGAGGACTGCACGCTGATCGCCAGCTCCGGCGAACTGGTGCCGAAGGCGACCACGGTGAGCCCGACCACGAGGGGGGAAATGCCGAACGAGAGCGCGAGCCGGGAAGCGCCGCGCACCAGGGCTTCGGCGCCGGCGACCAGCGTGACCAGGCCGAGCAGGAACATGAGTACCGTCATCATTGCTGCTCCTTGTTATGCGGGAGGGGCGACGCGGACTGCTTGCAGAGGATTATATGCCTGTGCGGCCGCGCATCGCCGCCGGCAAGGCATACCGGCCAGGTCCAGGCCGGGGTGCGGGGGCAGGGCAGGACGAGCAGGTCCATGGCATCTCCGGTCGGGGATCAGGCCGGCCTCAGCCGGCCAGGGCGCGGGCAGGGGCGGTGGCCTCGTCCTGGCCGAACCAGGCGCGCGCCGCGCGCCGCACCAGCGTGGTCTCGCGATCGTCGAGATGACCGTCGGCCTCGATGATGTCGACCATGGTCTTCCACAGGCAGATCTGGAGGAGCGGATCGCGGATGTCGCGCAGCAGGGCGTCCAGCAGGGCCGGTTCGATTTCGACCATGCCGGCATGCCGGTTGGCGGCGGCGCCCAGCAGGTCTTCGCACAGTTCGCGCAAGGTGGTGTCGAAGGTGTCGTCGTCAACCTTGACCTGCTGCAGGAAGCTCGACCCGTGCATGGTGCGCACTTCGGACGGACTGACATGGCCGTCGACGATCATGGACAGGGCCAGGATGCGGCTCACTGCGGCGGGACTGTTGGCGGGATAAGTGTGCATGGCGACCTCGGTGATGTGAAAGTGAAATCACTATAGGGCCGCGCAATTATTAAGTAAAATCGATTAATCTTTCGCGAATCGTAAGTTTTATTGATTTTTATCCGGATGCCCCCATGCTCAATTACAAGCACCTTCATTACTTTCACGCCGTGGCCACGCTGGGAACCGTGGCGCGCGCGGCCGAACAACTGCACGTGACGGCGCAGGCGATCAGCATGCAGTTGCAGGTGCTGGAAGACCAGCTGGGCGAGAAGCTGTTCCAGAAGAAGGGCAGGCTGCTGGCGCTCACCGAGGCCGGCAAGACCGTGCTGCGTTACGCCGAGCAGATCTTTGACCTCGGCAACGAGCTCGAACAGGCGGTGCGGCGCGGCATGTTCACGGGGGACGAGACGCTGCGGGTCGGCATTTGCGACGTGATCGCCAAGACCATGGCCTTCCGCCTGCTGCAACCGGCGCGCGAAGCCGGCCTGGCGATGCGCCTGATCTGCCGCGAAGGCCGCTTCGAGGACCTGGTGCTCGACCTCACCACGCACAAGCTCGATCTGGTCATCGCCGACCAGGGCCTGCCGACCGGCGGCGCGGTGCGGGGCCACACCCGGCTGCTCGGTTCGAGCACCCTGACCGTGCTGGGCCACCCCGACCTGTGCCGGGCCTGGCATGGCGACTTTCCGCAACGCCTGAAGCACGCGCCCTTTCTCCTGCCGGGGCAGGAGGCGGCCATCCACAGCCAGCTGAAAAGCTGGTTCGAAACCCATGAGTTGCGGCCGATCACGGTGGGCGAATTCGATGACGGCGCGCTGCTCAAATCCTTTGCCCGCGCCGGCACCGGCTTCATGGTGACGCCGACGGTGCTGGCCGACATCGTGGCGGCCGAGAACGGCCTGGAGGCGATCGGCACCATCGACGGCATCGTCGAGCATTTCTACGCGGTGTCGGTGGAGCGGCGCGAGCGGCATCCGGCGGTGCGCCGCATCCTGGACGGGGCGGGGGCGATGTTCGGCCCCGCAGCCTGAGATGTCTGTGACGCCAAGCAAAGGCTCCGCCACTGCGCTCGCCACCGGTGTCGTTCTGCGTCCCGGAGCAGGCGCGCCTGCCCAGAGCTGTCCGACCTGGAACAGGCGCGCGGCGGCCTGCCCTACACCACCGAGCCCAGCTTGAAGATCGGCATGTACATCGCAATCACCAGCCCGCCAATCAAGACCCCCAGGATCACCATGATCAGGGGCTCCATCAGCGAGGACAGCGCCGCCACGGCCTCGTCGACCTCTTCTTCGAAGAAGTCGGCCACCTTGCCCAGCATGGCGTCGAGCGAGCCGGATTCCTCGCCGATCTGGACCATCTGGATCACCATGTTCGGGAACACGTTCACGTTCTGCATCGAGACCGTCAGGCTGGTGCCGGTGCTGACTTCGAGCTGGATCTTCCTGGTCGCTTCCAGGTAGACGTCGTTGCCGGCCGCGCCGCCGACCGAATCGAGCGCTTCGACCAGCGGGACGCCGGCCGCGAACATGGTCGACAGGGTGCGGGTCCAGCGCGCGATGGTGGCCTTGCGGATCACGGCGCCGAAGATCGGCAGGCGCAGCAGCAGGCGGTCCATCGCCTGCTGCATCCTGCGCGAGCGTTTCCAGGACTGGAAGAAGAAGTACAGGCCGGCGAACAGGCCGCCGAAGATCACGTACCACCAGGCCACGAAGAATTCCGAGATCGCCATCACGATCAGGGTCGGGGCCGGCAGGTCGGCGCCGAAGGTCTTGAACACTTCCTTGAAGGCCGGCACCACCCAGATCATGATGACCGCCGTGACCACGAAGGCGATGGCGATGATCGAGATCGGATACATCAGGGCCGACTTGATCTTGCCCTTGATGGCCAGCGTCTTTTCCTTGTAGATCGCCAGGCGGGTGAGCAGGTCTTCCAGGATGCCGGCCTGTTCGCCGGCGCCCACCAGGTTGCAGAACAGCGGGTCGAAGTAGAGCGGGTACTTGCGGAAGGCGTTGTTCAGGCTGGTGCCGGTCTCGACGTCGTTGCGCAGGTCCATGATCAGCCTGGCCATCGACGGGTTGCCGTGGCCCTTGCCGACGATGTCGAAGGCCTGCAGCAGCGGTACGCCGGCCTTCATCATGGTGGCCAGCTGGCGCGTGAACAGGCTCAGGTCCTTGTCGGTGATCTTGCGCCCGCTGCGGTAGGCCTTCTTCTTGACCTTGGTGACCAGGATACCCTGGCGGCGCAGGGTGACGTTGACGATCGCTTCGCCGCCGGCGCGCAGCTCGCCGCGCACGGTCTTGCCGGTCTTGTCCTTGCCTTCCCAGGCGTAGACCGATTCCTTGACCTGCACGCCGCCGCGGCTTCTGGTTTGTAGGGACGTTGCCATAGTGGTCCTGTGTTCGCCTTATTCGTTGGTGCAGCCGAGCACTTCTTCGAGACTCGTGAGGCCTTGTTTGACTTTCATCAGGCCCGAGCGGCGCAGTGAATTCACGCCGTCCTTCTCGGCCTGCTCGGCGATCTGCATCGAATTGCCGTGCGCCAGGATCAGGGCCTCGATGCTTGGGGTGATCGGCATCAGCTGGTAGATGCCGACCCGTCCCTTGTAGCCCGAGCCGAGGCAGCGGTCGCAGCCCACCGGGCCGTAGGGTTTCCAGCCGCCGTCCAGGTCGGCCTCGCGGTAGCCGGCCGCCAGCAGCACCTCGCGCCCCGTTTCCAGCGGCTGCTTGCAACTGCACAGGCGGCGCGCCAGGCGCTGGGCGGTGATCAGGATCACCGACGAGGCGATGTTGAAGGGCGCCACGCCCATGTTCATCAGGCGCGTCAGGGTCGAGGGCGCGTCGTTGGTGTGCAGGGTCGAGAACACCATGTGGCCGGTCTGGGCGGCCTTGATCGCGATGTCGGCGGTTTCCAGGTCGCGGATCTCGCCGACCATGATGATGTCCGGATCCTGGCGCAGGAAGGATTTCAGCGCCACCGGGAAGGTGAGGCCGGCCTTGTCGTTGACGTTGACCTGGTTCACGCCCGGCAGGTTGATCTCGGCCGGATCCTCCGCGGTCGAGATGTTGATGCCCGGCTTGTTCAGCACGTTCAGGCAGGTGTACAGCGACACCGTCTTGCCGGAACCGGTGGGGCCGGTGACCAGCACCATGCCGTAGGGGCGCGAGATCGCGTCCAGCAGCAGCGCCTTCTGCTCGGGATCGTAGCCGAGCGCGTCGATGCCCATCTGCGCCTGGGTGGCGTCGAGGATACGCATGACGGTCTTTTCGCCGAACAGCGTGGGCAGGGTGGAGACGCGGAAGTCGATGCTGCGGGTGGGGCCGACGATCAGGCGCATGCGGCCGTCCTGCGGCACGCGCTTTTCAGAAATGTCGAGCTTGGCCAGCACCTTGATGCGCGAGACCAGCTTTTCGCGGATCGACAGCGGCGGGCTGGCGTGGTCGCGCAGCACGCCGTCCACCCGCAAGCGGATGCGGTAGTACTTCTCGTAGGGCTCGAAGTGGATATCCGAGGCGCCCAGTTGCAGCGCATCCATCAAAATCTTGTTCAGGAAGCGCACGATCGGCGCGTCCTCGACTTCGCTGGCGTCGGGCGCCGCCACCGCCTGCGCTTCTTCCTCGGCGAACTCGATCTCGCCTTCCTCGCCGGCCAGCTCGTTCAGGCTCGCCTCGGCGCTCTTGGCCAGGTTTCCCAGCAGCTTGAGCAGGACGTCGTGGGCCACGATCACCGGCTCCACCGAGGCCTCGCTCTGGAACTTGATCTGGTCCAGGGCCTGGGTGTTGGTGGGGTCCGACAGCGCCACCGACATCTTGTTACCGCGCTTGGACAAGGCGATGACGCGCTGCGCCTGCATCAGCCTGGCGTCGATGGCGGTCGCGGGAATCGCTTCCGGCGCAAAGCTCGACAGGTCGAGCAGCGGGTAGCCGAAGGTCTCGGCGCAGAAGCTGGCCAGCGCGCCGGGCTCGATGATGGCGCTCTCGAGCAGCGCGTCGATGAAGGCGGTCTTGTCGGCGGCGGCCTTCTTGTGCAGCGCATCCGCCTGTCCCGGGCTCAGCCGATTCGCCTGCACGAGCGCCCGCGCCAGACCCGACAGGGGCGCACCGGTGATCGTGTTGGGAAGGACTGCTGCCATAAGGACAAAGGAAAGGGGAAGTACCCGGAAAGGATTCTTTGGATGATGCCTACAGGCATCAAATTTGTAAAGGATTCCGTCCCGGGAAGATGCGTATGCGCCACGGGAACAGGCGCTCGGACGGGCTTTCATGGTCCACCTGGCAACGCCTATGGTCGAGCCGATAATGAGTATGAATCGGCTGACAAGATGGCGTATTGACGGCGCCGGATGCGGCGGTCTGCGCCGTTTCACGGCCCGGCAGGCTGGCGAACCCTGGGGTGGGCGGCTCCACCCGGGGATTCACACGGTTCGCACCGTCGATGCCGGCCACACGTTCAAGGCTTTCGTGGGCACGGCGCCCGGCTGCTCACAGGCTGGCTGAACGCGTGGGCGGCGCCTGCGGGCCTTGCTTACCGCAATGCCAGGCGCTTGCCCGGACCCGACACCGCCGGTGCGGCGGCTTCCAGCTTGAACACCGACAGCGCCTGGGTCAGCTGGGTGGTCTGCTCGCTCAGCGACTCCGCCGCCGCCGAGGCTTCCTCGACCAGCGCCGAGTTCTGCTGGGTCATCTCGTCGATGCTGCCGATCGCGCGCCCGATGTCGTCGATGCCGGCGCTCTGGCGGGCGCCGGCGGCGCTGATCTCGGCCATGATGGTCTGCACCTTGCGCACCGATTCCACGATCTGGCCCATGGTCACGCCGGCTTCGTCGACCAGCGCGCTGCCGGCGCTCACCTTCGAGACCGAGTCGCCGATCAGTTCCTTGATCTCCTTGGCCGCCGCCGCCGAGCGCTGCGCCAGGTTGCGCACTTCGCCCGCCACGACCGCGAAACCGCGGCCCTGTTCGCCGGCGCGCGCCGCTTCCACGGCGGCGTTCAGCGCCAGGATATTGGTCTGGAAAGCGATGCCGTCGATGACCGAGATGATCTCGACGATCTTGTTGGCCGAGCTGTTGATGTCGCCCATGGTGCTCACCACGCCGCCGACCACCTGGCCGCCGCGGGTGGCGATGCTGGTCGCGGTCTCCACCAGCGCGTTGGCCTGGCTGGCGGCGCTGGCGTTCTCGCGCACGGCGCCGGTCAGCTCTTCCATCGAGCGGGTGGTGCGGTCCAGGCTCGACGCCTGCGATTCGGTGCGGCGCGCCAGGTCGGCATTGCCGCTCGCGATTTCCGAGCTGGCCATGGCGATGGTGTCGGCCGAGGCCTTGATCTCGGCGACCAGGGTCGCCAGGCGGCCGCGCATTTCCTTCAGCGCCACCAGCAGGCTGCCGCGGTCGCCGGCCTCGATGCGGATCTCGGTCGAGAGGTCGCCGCCGGCCACCGCCTGGGCGATCTCGCGCGCGTAGGCCGGTTCGCCGCCCAGCTGCTGCCAGATGGTGCGCACCACGAACCACGACACCACCGCCAGGCTGGCGATGACCACCAGTGCGGTGATGATCATCGACATCACGACCTTGTTGACGCTGTTCTTGCTGGCCTCGATGCCGGCGGCGAACTGGCGCTGGGCCGCGTCGTTGATCTTGGCCAGGTCGGTGTTCAGCACCGCCAGCGCCGACTGCATCTTGCCGACCACGGCCTGCGGGTCGCCCTGTTCCATTTCCAGCATGATGCGCGCGGCCGACAGGGCCGGCGCGTAATAGGCGTCGAATTCCTTGCCCAGGCGGGCGCCGACCTCGGCCTGGCCCGGGATCTGCCTGAATTTGTCCAGCCTGGCGCGCAGCCTGGTGGCCTGCTCGCCGATCTGGGTGATCTTTTCCTTGTCGCCTTCGGCAACGGAGTCGCGCAAGCCGTCGGCGACGGCGGCGACGTCCAGGGTAAGCGCCTTGGAGGCATCGAGCACCGGGTAATCGACGCTCGCGGTGGTGGTGATCGAGGTCAGCGCGCCGTTCGCGATCATCGCGCTGGCGCCGGCGCCGAGGCCGAAAATAATGGCGGAAATAACGGGCAGTGCCCAGATCCTGCGCTTGATGCTCATTGTAATGTCTCCAGAATGCAGAAACCGCCGACGGCACGAGGCCGGCGGCGGGTACTACCTGATCACGCAACTCGCACGCGCCAGGCGTGCCGGTCGTGTGCTTACGGTGCCGAGTAGACGACCTTGACGCTGCCGTCGACGGCGCTCTTGTCGATGTAGCCGATGGCCTTCGGGTTGGCGGCGACGGCGGCCTTGACGGCGGCGTTGTCGGCGACTTCCTTCGGCATCGTGGCCTTGCCGGTGAACACCAGCTTGGACCACAAGGCCTTGGCCTGGGAGGCGTCCTTGTCCGCGACCTTCTTGTAGAACTCGGCGCGGATCGCGCTCGAGTCCGACTGGTCGATCGGGGTCATGCTCGAGGACTTGCCGAGGAAGAACTGGGCGACCTGCTCCTTGGTCATGCTGGATTCGGCCGCTTTCGGGCTCACCACCACCACCACTTCGGCCATGGCCGACGGCGCGACAGCGCAAGCGCCGAGGGCGGCGAGGGCGAACAGCTTTGCAATCATCTTGTGCATGGTTCGCTCCTTAGAACACGAAGTCGAGGGCGACGGCGCCGACGGTCACGGTGTCGCGGAAACCCGGCTGGGCGTTCACGAACAGGCCGGTGCCGTTCTTCGGCTTGACGCGGTCGATCTGGGCCTTCAGGGCCACCGAGCTGGCGAAGTCCCAGCGCACGCCGATGCTGTCGGTGGACTGCTCGCCCTGGCCCACGCCGGCGTTCGGCAGGCGGCGCACGCCGACGCCCAGCTGCTGCAGGGTCGGGGTGCAGGCCGCCGGATAGCCGGTCGGGCAGGCTGCCGGAACGGTGTTGACGATGGCGCTGTCGATCTGCACCTTGCTGTGGCTGACGTAGGGCAGGAACTTGCCGATCCGATAGCCGCCCATCACGTACCACGAGGTGGTGTCGTTGATGTAGGTCTTGGTCTTGCGCTTGGCAAATTCGGTCTGGACCACGATGTTGTTCCAGTCCATGGTCAGGCCCAGCGAGCTGAACGAAGCGCGCTTGTCCTTCACTTCGATCTCGTCGGCCAGGACCGGCAGCTGGGCGAAGCGGTAACCGGCGCCGGCGGCACGCAGGCCAGCGACCAGGGTATTGAGCGAGGCCGAGTCGTCGATGGTGATCTCGCCGGTGGCGTGGCCGGCGCGGACCGTGAACGGACCGTGTTCGGCGCTGACGTTGAGCGCGGCCAGTTTCTTGCCCTTGGCGTGGATGTTGCCCGAGATTGGGGACTTCACGTTGCCGTAGGCCAGTTGCGAGGTCACGGTGGTGTCGCCGAAGCCGTGCTGCCAGGTGACATCGAGGCCGTCGACGCTGTTGAACGGCACCTGCGAATACACTTCCGCCGGCGGACGCAGCATGGTGTTGGCGTAGCCGACGTTGCGGTAGTCGGAAATCATGAACACCGGCAGGCCGACGCGGCCGATACGCACGCTGACTTCATCCGAAATGCGGGCCTTGGCGAACGCCCAGCTCAGTTCGGCGCCGTAGCTGTCTTCGGCGTCGCGGCGCACCAGGCCCTGGGCAGTCAGCGACAGCCAGCTGTTGACCGGCATGTCGGCCTGCAGGCCGAGGTTCGAATCGATGCCGGTGCGGAAATCCCTGGACGAGCCGCTGGCCTGGTTCGGACGCGCGAACTCGGCCTTGTCGGTATCGGCGTAGGTCAGGGCACCAGTGCCGAAACCACTGATTTTTACGGAAGGGAAGCCGGTGCCGTCTTGCGCATTGGCCGTCGAGGCCGCCAGCGAAAGCGCGAGCAGGCTTGCGATTACAGTTTTTTTCATCATCGTTCTTATTGCAGAAGCTGCTCGAGGAGGGCGGCGCCGACAGGGCAGCAGCAGGCAGCGCCGTGGAATCTGAATTTCATTCTATCCACGAGGAAATATTTACAGCAATAGGAAAGATGATAATTGGTGAGAATTGGCTTGCGCCAACTTATCTACCGTTGTTCAATTGAAACAGAATATTGTCAGTTTGTTGCGTTTTTAGTTCCACCAGTGACAGGCCGTCCCGGCCGGCGGCAATTGTGCCTGCACGGCGCGATGGACGATGCCGGCCTTGACCGCCTCGTCGGCATCGAAGATGCGGGCACTGCCCGTGAGATTGTGGCGGATATCGGTGGCGTTACCGGCCGCGGTGGTGGCCTGGAGGAAGATCGTCGCATAGCGCTCGGCATCGAAATCGAGGCAGTCGCGCCACTCGGACACCCGCGAGTGGTCGGCCGCGACCAGGCTGCCAAAGCCCCAGTGCAGCGGATGGATCAGGAAGCGGGTGCCGGGGCAGGCGTAGCGCTTCTGGCCGGCCAGGAAGATGACCACGGCCACCGACTCCACGCTGCCGATGTTGTGCGTGGTGAGCGGCACCGGCAGCGACTTCAGGAAGAAATACAGGGCGAAGCCGGCCGTCATGTTGCCGCCCTCGCTCGACAGGTGCAATTCGATCTCGGTCGCGCCATTCTGCAGCGCCTGCAGGCAGTTATTCCGGATCGCACTGGCGGAATTATGGTTGATCGGTCCGATGAAATGAACGATGTGCATTGCCATGGGCTCTCCCTCGCGGTGAGCCCGAGCATAGCAAGATTCACGCCCCGGCCGCGTCCGGAAGGCGGTTCTAGCTGCCCCGGTAGGTCGAGTAGGACCAGGGCGTCATCACCAGCGGCACGTGGTAGTTCTGGTCGGCGTCGGCGATGCCGAAGGCGATCGTGATGCGGTCGAGGAAGCGCAGCCGGGGCGGGGGCAAGTCCACGCCCTGGGCGGCGAAGTAGTCGCCGGCATGGAACACCAGTTCATAGCGGCCGGGCCGCAGTTGGGCGCCTTCCAGCAGCGGCGCGGCGCAGCGGCCGTCGGCATTGGTGAGCTCGGTCTTGATCAGGGCGCGGCCGCCGCCTTCGGGTGCATCGATGCCGTACAGCTCGACCCTGACGCCGGCGCCGGGGCGGCCGTGGGCGGTATCGAGCACGTGGGTGGAGAGTTTGCCCATATCGGAAGCAAGAGTGGAAGTATGCGGGCAATCATATACCCTTGTGCTTCCAGCAATATATGATCGCCGATATACCTGTCTTTTCGCCAGCCCATGGACACCTACACGCATTATCCGCGCGACCTGGTCGGCTACGGCCGCACACCTCCCCACCCGCAGTGGCCCGGACGGGCCCGCGTGGCCCTGCAGTTCGTGCTGAACTACGAGGAGGGCGGCGAGAATTGCGTGCTGCATGGCGATCCGGCCTCGGAGACCTTTCTCTCCGAGATCATCGGTGCCCAGGCCTACCCGATGCGCCACATGAGCATGGAGTCGCTCTACGAATACGGTTCGCGCGCCGGCCTGTGGCGGGTGCTGCGCCTGTTCGAGGAGCGTCGCCTGCCGCTGACGGTGTTCGCGGTGGCGATGGCCCTGAAACGCCATCCGGAGGCGGCCAGCGCCTTCCGCGAACTGGGCCACGAGATCGCCTGCCACGGCCTGCGCTGGATCTCGTACCAGAACGTCGACGAGGCGACCGAGCGCGCGCACATGGCGGAGGCGGTCCGGATCATCCGCGACCTGGCCGGCGCAGCGCCGCTGGGCTGGTACACCGGACGCGACTCGCCCAACACGCGCCGCCTGGTGGTCGAGCACGGCGGCTTTGCCTACGACGCCGACCACTACGGCGACGACCTGCCGTTCTGGCAGCAGGTGGCGACGCGCGACGCCGAGGGCGGCGAACGGCTGCAGCCGCACCTGGTGGTACCCTACACTCTCGACACCAACGACATGCGCTTCGCCGCCATGCAGGGTTTCAATTCGGGCACCCAGTTCTTCGACTACCTGAAGGATGCCTTCGACGTCCTGTACGCGGAAGGCGACCCGGCCGGCCTGGACCAGCCGAAGATGCTGTCGATCGGCCTGCATTGCCGCCTCGTCGGGCGGCCGGCGCGGGCCGCGGCGCTGGCCCGCTTCCTCGATTACGTGCTCGGGCACGACGGGGTCTGGATCACGCGCCGCATCGACATCGCGAATCACTGGAAAACCCTGCATCCTTTCCTAAAATGAGAGGAAAAGCCCATTCATTAGATATGCTGATATATTGATAAGCAATATATAGATTTGCTTATAAGTGAAATGCTTGCGGGTGGTAGCCTTCCGCCCTTGCCCCAGCGTGTTGCCCCAGGGTGAACCAACAGACGAGAGTGCGATGCCAGAGCCGATCCGATTTTATTACCGTGGCGCCGTCCAGGAAGTGCGGGATGCGGCGCCGACGCAGACCATTTTGCAGCACCTGCGCGAGGACCTGCATTGCACCGGCACCAAGGAAGGCTGCGCCGAAGGCGACTGCGGCGCCTGCACGGTAGTGATCGGCGCGCTCGAGGACGGCAAGCTCGAACTCAAGGCGGTCAATTCCTGCATCCAGTTCACGCCCACGCTCGACGGCAAGGCCCTGTTTACGGTCGAAGACCTGCAGGCGCCCGACGGCACGCTGCACCCGGTCCAGCAGGCGCTGGTCGAGTGCCACGGCTCGCAGTGCGGCTTCTGCACGCCGGGCTTCGCGATGTCGCTGTGGGGCATGTACCTCAAGCAGGAAGGCCACGGGCCTTCCGGGCGCCAGCCCTCGCGCTGCCAGATCGACGACGCCTTGTCGGGCAACCTGTGCCGCTGCACCGGCTATCGCCCGATCATCGACGCGGCGCGCCGCATGGTCGAGCTGCCCCCGGCGGCCTTTGACCGCGCCGCGCTGGCCGAGCGCCTGCGGCAGCTGCAGCGTCCCCACGGTTTCACCTACGAAGCACAGGGCGGGCGCTTCCACGCCCCGCGCACGCTCGACGAGCTGGTGCGGCTGCGCAGCGCATTCCCGTCGGCGCTGCTGCTGGCCGGCTCGACCGACGTCGGGCTGTGGGTCACCAAGCAGATGCGCGCGCTGGACGACATCATCTACCTCGGCCAGGTCGATGCGCTCAAGCAGGTCGCCGCGTCGGGCGACACCCTGGACATCGGCGCCGGCGTCACGCTCGACGATGCCTACGCGGCCGTCTGCCGTCATTATCCCGACGAGCTGGGCGAAATGTGGCAGCGCTTCGCCTCGCTCCCGATCCGCAATGCCGGCACCCTGGGCGGCAACGTGGCCAACGGTTCGCCGATCGGCGACTCGATGCCCTGGCTGATCGCCCTGGGCGCCCGGGTGGTACTGCGCGGCGCCGCCGGCGAACGCGTGCTGGCGCTGGAAGACTTCTATCTCGGCTACCAGCAGAAAGACCTGCAGCCGGGCGAGTTCGTCCAGAGCGTGCGCATTCCGCTGAAGGCCGCCGGCCTGCGCTTCCGGACCTATAAACTGGCCAAGCGCTTCGATCAGGACATCTCGGCCGTGTGCGCGGCCTTTGCCATTACCCTGGAAGGCGAGGCCGTGGCGAGTGCGCGCATCGCCTTCGGCGGCATGGCCGCCACCCCCAGGCGCGCCGCCGCAGCCGAAGCGGCGCTCATCGGCCAGCCCTGGAACGAGGCTGCGCTGCGCGCCGCGATGGACGCGCTGGCCCGCGATTACGCGCCGCTGAGCGACATGCGCGCGTCCAGCAGCTACCGCATGCAGGCGGCGCGGAACCTGTTGCGCCGCTTCTGGTTCGAGACCCGTCTCGACAACCCGCTGCCGCCCGGCGCCGTCACTGCCTTCGCCGCGGGCGCCCGAGGAGAACCGACATGAACGACGCAGGCACCCCCATCCTCGACACGGCGCAGCAGGCCGGCTGGACCGAAGTCGGCCGCGCACGGCCGCACGAATCCGCCGTGCTGCACGTACTCGGCCAGGCCACCTATACCGACGACATTCCCGAAACGGCCGGCACGCTGCACGCGGCGCTCGGCCTGTCCGGCCGCGCCCATGCGCGCATCCTCGGCATCGACCTCGAACAGGTCGCGGCCAGCCGCGGCGTGGTGGCGGTGCTCACCGCGCGCGACATCCCCGGCCTGAACGACTGCGGCCCGATCATCCACGACGACCCGATCCTGGCCGATGGCCTGGTCCAGTACGTGGGGCAGCCGATCTTCATCGTGGTCGCCGACAGCCACGACAACGCGCGCCGCGCCGCCCGACTGGCCAGGGTCGACTACGACGACCTGCCGGCCATCCTGAGCCCGCAGGAGGCGCGCGCCGCGCAATCCTACGTGCTGCCGCCGATGCGCTTGGCGCGCGGCGACGCCGAAGCCGCGTTTGCCCGGTCGCCCCATCGCGTCAAGGGCGAGCTGTACGTCGGCGGCCAGGAGCAGTTCTACCTCGAAGGCCAGGTCGCCTACGCGATTCCCGGCGAAGACCGCGGCATGCACGTGTACTGCTCGACCCAGCACCCGAGCGAGATGCAGCACGTGGTGGCGCATGCGCTGGGCCTGCATTCGCACCATGTAAGCGTCGAGTGCCGCCGCATGGGCGGCGGCTTCGGCGGCAAGGAATCGCAGTCGGCCCTGTGGGCCGCGGCCGCCGCCATTGCGGCGCTGCGCACCCGCCGCCCGGTCAAGCTGCGCGCCGACCGCGACGACGACATGCTGGTCACCGGCAAGCGCCACTGCTTCCATTATGAATACGAGGTCGGCTACGACCCTGAAGGGCGCATCGTCGCCGCCAGGGTCGACATGGTCACACGCGCCGGCTACTCGGCCGATTTGTCCGGCCCGGTGGCGACGCGCGCGGTCTGCCACTTCGACAATACCTATTATTTGTCCGACGTCGAGATCCGCGCCGCCTGCGGCAAGACCAATACGCAGTCGAACACCGCCTTCCGCGGCTTCGGCGGGCCGCAGGGGGCGATCGCGATCGAATACGTGATCGACGAGATCGCGCGCAAGCTGGGGCGCGACCCGCTCGACATCCGGCGCCTGAATTTCTACGGCCGCAGTGGCGCCGACGAGCGCAATGTCACCCCCTACGGCCAGGTCGTGGTCGACAATGTCATCCACGAGCTGGTGGCCGAGCTGGAAGAAAGCAGCGACTACCGCGCGCGGCGCGCGGCGATCGACGCCTTCAACCGCGGCAGCCCGGTGCTCAAGAAGGGCCTGGCGCTGACCCCCGTGAAATTCGGCATCGCCTTCAACGTCACCCACCTGAACCAGGCCGGCGCGCTGGTGCACGTCTACGTCGACGGCTCGATCCTGGTCAACCACGGCGGCACCGAGATGGGGCAGGGCATCAACACCAAGGTGATGCAGGTGGTCGCCCACGAACTGGGCGTGGACCTGGCGCGCGTGCGCGCCACCGCCACCAATACCAGCAAGGTGGCGAACACCTCGGCCACCGCCGCCTCGACCGGCGCCGACCTGAACGGCAAGGCGGCGCAGGACGCCGCCCGCAAGATCCGCGAGCGCCTGGCCGCGTTTGTCGCGGCCGAGTTCGGCGCCGACGCGTCCGAGGTCCGGTTTGCCGACGACACCGTGTTCGTGGCCGGCCAGCTGCTGCGCTTCGGCGAAGTGGTGGCCAAGGCCTACCTGGCGCGGGTGCAGCTGTGGTCGGACGGCTTCTACGCCACGCCCGGCCTGCACTGGGATCCGAAGACCATGAACGGCAATCCGTTCTCGTATTACGCCTACGGCGCCGCGGTGTCGGAAGTGGTGGTCGATACGCTCACCGGCGAATGGAAGCTGCTGCGCGCCGACGCGCTCTACGACGCCGGCAACTCGCTCAACCCGGCCATCGACATCGGCCAGGTCGAGGGCGCCTTCATCCAGGGCATGGGCTGGCTCACCACCGAGGAGTTGTGGTGGAACGAGAGCGGCGCCCTGAAGACGCATGCGCCCTCGACCTACAAGATCCCCGGCGTCTCGGATTGTCCGGAAGACTTCCGCGTGCGCCTGTTCAAGAACCGCAACGCCGCCGACAGCATCCACCGCTCCAAGGCCGTGGGCGAGCCGCCGCTGCTGCTGCCGTTCTCGGTGTTCTTCGCCATCCGCGATGCGATATCCAGCGTCGGCGGCCACCGGGTCAACCCGCCGCTGAATGCGCCGGCCACCTGCGAAGAAATCCTGCGGGCGGTGGCGGCCGTCGAAGCTGCCGCCCCGGCTGTGGGTAGCTGATGAACGACTGGTTGCCAAGCGCGCTGCAGGCGCCGGCAGTGCTGGTGACGGTCGCCCGCGTCGAGGGCTCCGTGCCGCGCGAGCCGGGCGCGCGCATGCTGGTCGAGGCGGCCGGCTTTCGCGGCACCATCGGCGGCGGCCACCTGGAGCAGCGCGCGCTGGACATCGCGCGCGCCATGCTGGCGCAGGGCGGCGCGGCGCATATCGAGCGCTTTCCGCTGGGCCCCAGGCTGGGCCAGTGCTGCGGCGGCGTGGCCTGGCTGGCGTTTGAATTTGCCGATGCAGGGCAGCTTGCGTTGCTCGACCGGCGCCGCAACGAAGATACATGGCGCGTGGTTTTCGTAGGGTGGGCGGCTTCGCCGCCCGCGCGTTCAACGAAAGATGATGACTCGGCTGAGCTTGAGCTGGCTGAACGCGCGGGCGGGAGACCCGCCCACCCTACAACGACGATCGTCGACCGCAGCGGGCAAGTACTGGCCGGCGCAGCTGTTCCCGCATTCGAGCGCAGCCCGGGCACCCACCTGTTCCAGGACGAGCTCGGCCGCCAGTGGCTGCTTGACGCCGTCCTCGCCCCGCGCGCCCACCTGCTGCTGTTCGGCGCCGGCCATGTCGGCGCGGCCATCGTCCGGGCGCTGGGCGAGTTGCCCTGCCGCATCACCTGGGTCGACGAGCGCGACGACCTGTTCCCGCCCGCGCTGCCGCCCAACGTGACGGTGGAAGCGACCGACACGCCCGAGGCCCTTGTTGAAAAGGCGCCACAGGGAAGCACTTTTCTCGTCATGACACACAGCCATGCACTTGACCTGCGGCTGTCGCACGCGATACTGTCCCGCCCCGGCGCCCAGGATTGGTTCGGCCTGATCGGCTCCGATACCAAGCGCCGCCAGTTCGAGCACCGCCTGCGCGAACGCGGCGTCGACGATGCGCGCCTGGCCGCCATGGTCTGCCCGGTCGGCATCCCCGGCATCGAGGGCAAGGCCCCGGCCGTGATCGCGGCCTCTGTGGCGGCCCAGCTGCTCACCGTCTGGGAAGCAGCAGCCCGCCAACCCGAAGTTTCACCGGAATTGAACTAATGTCCAGCGCACCGCAAAACGTGCAAGCCTACCGTGCGAGCTTGCTGCATTTTCACGCCGACCCGGCTTTCCACGACCACGCCCACGCCTGGCACGAGGACGGCCTGCTGGTCGTCGAAGACGGCCGCATCAAGGCCGCGGGCGACCATGCCGCCCTGGTCGATACGCTGCCCCCGGGGGTGACGCCGCACGACTACCACGGCCAGATCATCACGCCGGGCTTCATCGACACCCACCTGCATTACCCGCAGACCGACATGATCGCCTCGCCCAGCCCCGGCCTGCTGCCCTGGCTGGAGACCTACACCTTCCCGACCGAGCGCCGCTTCGCCGACCCGGCGCACGCGCGCGCCACCGCCGAGTTCTTCCTCGACGAACTGCTGCGCTGCGGCACCACCACCGCCGTGGTGTACTGCACCGTCCATCCGCAGTCGGTCGACGCCTTCTTCGAGGCCAGCGAAGCACGCAATCTGCGCATGGTGGCGGGCAAGGTGCTGATGGACCGCCACTGTCCGGACTTCCTGCGCGACCTGGAGGGCGGTGTCGGCGCCAGTGCCGACCTGATCGAGAAGTGGCACAAGCGCGGCCGCCAGCTGTATGCGATCACCCCGCGCTTCGCCCCGACCTCGACCGACGCGCAACTGCGCGCCACCGGCGAACTGGCCAAGGCTTACCCGGACACCTTCATCCAGACCCACGTCTCGGAAAACAAGGACGAATGCGCCTGGGTGGGCGAACTGCATCCGCAGGCGCGCAGCTACCTGGACGTGTACGAGCGCTTCGGCCTGATGCGCCCGCGCGCCCTGTTCGGCCACTGCATCTGGCTCGACGACGAGGACTTCGCGCGCATGGCGGCCACCGGCTCGGCGGCGGCAATCTGCCCGACCTCCAACCTGTTCCTGGGCAGCGGCCTGTTCGACTTCGAGAAGGCGGACGGCGCGCGGACCTTGCTCTCGCTCGGCACCGACGTCGGCGCCGGCACCTCGTTCTCGATGCTGCAGACCATGAACGAAGCCTACAAGGTGGCGCGCCTGAAGGGCAGCTACCTGCCGGCCGTGCGCATGTTCTACCTGGCGACCCTGGGCGCGGCGCGCGCCATGGGGCTGGAAGGCACGATCGGCAGCTTCACGCCCGGCGCGGAAGCGGACTTCATCGTGCTCGACCCGGCCGCCACGCCGCTGCTGGCGCGCAGGACCAGGCAGCTGGAGTCGCTGGAAGAGCTGCTGTTCGCGCTGGCGCTGCTGGGCGACGACCGCGCCGTCAAGGCGACATATTCTGCCGGCAAGCAGGTACACGTCCGCGCGTAGGGCGGGCCGACCACGAAGGGCGGCTTGGCCGTCCGCGCGTTCACATCACGGCGATGCTGACTGCGCGGCTATGCGTGAGCTGCCTGAACGCGCGGGCGGGAGACCCGCCCACCCTACGAAAACCGATCCTCGCCCGGATGGCCATATTGCAAACGCCAACCCAAGCAGTTAGAGTTGCGCGGTCCAAGCCGGCGTATTCCGGCGATCAACCGCACCAGAAAGTCCGATCCATGACCAAGAAACTGACCGGCGGCGTCCTGCTCGCCGTCGCCCTCGCTGTCGCCGCCGCCCCGCAGGCCATGGCCAAGCGGCCCGCCGCAGCGACCAGGACCAGCGTCAACGAAGCCGCCACCGCCCGCCATTACGCCAGCCTGGTCGCCGGCGAGCCGAAGCTGTCCGAACTGACCCTGTTCTTCACCCAGATGCCGAAGGGCGGCGACCTGCACCACCATTATTCGGGTTCGGTCTACGCCGAGACCTACGTCGACTTCCTCGACAAGCAGGGCTACTGCGTCGACAAGCAGACCTACCGGATCGAGACCAGGAAAGAGCTCGTCGAGGCCGAGCGCGCCAAGCCGCGTGAACAACGCAACTGCCTCTCCACCGCCGAAGTCTATGCCGACGACCATACCTACCGCGAACTGCTGCAGCGCTGGTCGACCAAGGACTTCGCCAACCACGGCGCGATGCAGCCGCCGCCCGACCGCAGCTTCTTCCAGACCTTCGGTTTCTTCGGGCCGGTGTCGAACGCGAACTTCCGCGAAGGCCTGCAGGAGCTGAAACAGCGCGCGATCCTGGAAAACGTCGGCTACATCGAGACCATGTTCAAGATGTCGCCCTTCGTCGTGAACCAGGACTTCGACACGCAGGCGTGGCGCAACGCCAGGGACGACAAGGCCTTCGACGCCCAGATGGGCGCCTGGCTGGCGGTGCTGGAACAGGATGCGGGCTTCCGGAAATCGGTGGAGGACTTCGTCAACCGCATCCATGAAGCGGCCGAAGGCATCGACGACGAGCGCTTCACCATGCGCTACCAGACCTATGTGCTGCGCCTGCTGAACCCGTCGCAGGTGTTCTCCTCGATGGTGTCGGGCTTCAAGGCCGCGGCCATGAGCGACAAGATCGTGGGCGTCAATATCGTCGGCCAGGAAAGCACCATGGTCTCGATGCGCGACTACGCGCTGCACATGAAGATGTTCCGCTTCCTGAAGTCGCGCTATCCGGAAGTGAAGGTGGCGATGCACGCCGGCGAGCTGGCCCTGGGCGATGTGCCGCCGGAAGGCCTGAAGTTCCATATCGACCAGGCCCTGGTGGTGGCCGGCGCCGACCGCATCGGCCATGGCATCGACCTGGCGCACGAAACCAATGCGCAGGCCATCATGGCCAAGATGCGCAAGGACGACATTCCGGTCGAGGTCAATCTCACCTCGAACGCCTTCATCAGCGGCATCGAGGGTGCGAACCACCCGGTCACCCTGTACCGGCAATATGGCGTGCCTTACGTGATCTCGACCGACGATGCCGGCGTGACCCGCCATACGCTGTCGAACGAGTATGTGCTGTTCGCCAGCCGCTACAAGCCGAAGTATGCCGAGCTGAAACGGACCTCGTACAACAGCATCCGCTACGCCTTCCTGCCGGTAGCGGAAAAACAACGTCTGACCCGTCAGCTGGACCAGCGCTTCGCCATTTTCGAGGCAAAGATGGCCGATCTGGCCAAGAAACAGGTAGCGTCGAAATAAGGCGGCGGCAGGGCGCTCCCCAGGTCGTGGTGGAGCGCCTTGCAGTTACTGGCAGGCGGTAACTTCTTGATTCAGCATTAGCAATCATTCATCTTTTGTGGCCTTCCCGCTACAAAAAAACCTCTTCCCTCGACGGTTTGGCGAAATTCTTACTAAAAAAATTTCGCCCAGGAATGCCGCCTTTATAATCCCGCCTTGTAAATTTGCTGGGATTTCCCTCGGTCTGTAGCGTATTCACAACGCGTTGACGCGCATTTATACGACAAACGTATGAATAGCGAAGCCAAAACGAATTTGCCGGTTTATTAACGCTCATGCATATTGACGTTTGATTTCCATAAAGCATTCGTCGTTTTAGGGCTCGGCGCCGCGTCATGTCGTTGAAATACTTGCACGCTACACTTGCCGCCGCTAGCCGGCAGGCCCGCCGGCGCACCATGCAGCAAACCAGAATTGCAGTACTTGTAAGAGAGGGCAACCGTCGGCTGCCCGTTATAACTATTAGTTCATTTTGGGGTTATCAATGATCACTCAACAACAGATCCGGCTCACGAAACTGGCGCTGGCTTTGTCGGTTGCGTTGGCTGCCACGCCGGCCTTCGCACAGAACACCACCTCGGCCATCGGTGGCCGTATCTCGGCCGCCGACGGCAAGCCCGCAGTCGGCGCCCAGGTGCAGATTGTTCACGCCGAGTCCGGTTCTGTCAGTAATGTCACGACCGACGCGGAAGGCCGTTATGTTGCGCGCGGCCTGCGTGTAGGCGGTCCTTACACGATCATCATCACCAAGGATGGCGTCACCGAGCGCCGCGAGAACGTGTTCGTCGAGCTGGCCGAAACCGCCGCGATCGACGCGACCCTGGGCCAGGCCATGCAGACCGTGACCGTGACCGGTTCGGCAGCCCGCTCGGAAATCTTCTCGAACCAGTCGATGGGCGCCGTCACCAGCATCTCGCGCGCCGACCTGGAAACCCAGGCATCGATCAACCGCAACCTGCAGGACTTCGCCCGTCTCGATCCGCGCGTGTCGCAGACCGACAAGGACCGCGGCGAGATGTCGGTGGCCGGCCAGAACTCGCGCTACAACTCGATGACCATCGACGGCGTGGCCGTGAACGACACCTTCGGCCTGGAAGCCAACGGCAGCCCGACCGCCCGCCAGCCGATCTCGATGGAAGCGATCGCTTCGGTGCAGGTGAACGTCGCCAACTACGACGTGACCCAGCGCGGCTACACCGGCGCCAACGTCAACGCCGTCACCAAGTCGGGTACCAACGTGTACCACGGCGGCGCCTACTACGTGACCCGCGACGACCGCCTGGTCGGCAAGCGCTTCAACCAGACCACCGAAGAATACTTCGACGCGCCGGAATTCAAGGACAACACCAAGGGCCTGTGGGTCAGCGGCCCGCTGGTCAAGGACAAGCTGTTCTTCTTCGCCCTGGCCGAAAACTACGAGAGCAGCCGTAACGGTCCGGAATTCGGCGCTATCGGCACCGGCACCGGCACCACCATCGGCATCAGCCCGAACCAGATCAGCCGCATCCAGGAAATCGCCCAGTCGCGCTACGGCTTCGACATCGGCAGCACCGAAGTGCCGGCCGGTACCAAGATGAAGTCGGAAGAGCGCATGCTCAAGCTCGACTGGAACATCAGCGACGACCACCGCGCCAACCTGCGCTACTCGAAGACCTCGCAGAATGAGCCGATCTTCCCCGGCTTCTCGAACAGCGGCGTGTCGCTGAGCTCGTACTTCTACAACCAGGACAAGAGCATCGAAACCCTGGTCGGCCAGGTGTTCTCGGACTGGACCGAGAACCTCTCGACCGAATTCAAGATCTCGCAGCGCGACTATGACTCGCAGCCGATCACCGCGTCGAAGCTGCCGACCATGTCGTTCCAGTTCAGCGGCCCGCTGCCGTCGGACGCGCCGGCAGGCACCCGCACCGGCAACCGCTTCCTGAACACCGGTACCGAGAACAGCCGCCACAACAACGTGCTGGGCACCAAGACCCTGGACATCTACGCAGGCGCGAACTACCTGTGGGGCGACCATGAGTTCAAGGTCGGCGCCGACTACACCTCGAACGAGGTGTACAACGCCTTCCTGCAGAACGTGTTCGGCAACTACACCTTCGCATGCGATAACAACTTCAGCTACACCTTCGGTTCGATCAACTGCGCCACCGCCAGCGCGGCCCAGATCGACGCCGCGATCTACGAGAACTTCTCGCGCGGCCGCCCGACCTCGTACACCGTGCAACTGCCGGTGGCCGGCGGTTCGCTGAACAATGCGATCGCCCAGTTCACCATGAAGAACACCGGCGTGTTCCTGCAGGATAACTGGACCGTCAACAAGAACCTGACCGTCAGCGCCGGCGTGCGCGTCGACGTGACCGGCGTCGACCGCAGCCCGCTGCGCAACGCCGCCGTCGCCCAGGCCGCCATCGGGGGCAATGCCGCCACCTTCGCCCGCCAGACCGGCGGCTTCGGTGTCGACAACACCCAGACCTTCGACGGCAACAAGCTGTGGCAGCCGCGCCTCGGCTTCAATTACAAGATCGACGCGGCACGTCCGACCCAGTTGCGCGGCGGCGTTGGCCTGTTCCAGGGCGCGGCGGCGACCGTGTGGATGTCGAACCCGTTCTCGAACCCGGGCGTGGCTACCCGCACCATCACCTGCTCGGGCTCGGGCGCGAACCGCTGCCCGTCGACCGACGGCCTGTTCACGCCTGACGTGAATGCACAGAAGACCGTGACCGGTTCGACCCCGTCGGCCAACGTCGACGTCCTGTCGCCGGACCTGCGTCAGCCGTCGATCTGGAAGGCCAACCTGGCATTCGAGCATGAGCTGCCGGTCGGCGGCCTGGTGTTCGGCGCCGAGCTGCTGGCGACCCAGAACAAGGATGCGATCTACTACCAGAACCTGAACCTGGGCGCGCCGACCCGCATCGGCAAGGACGGCCGCGAGCTTTACTACAACGCCAACGGCCTGTCGGCGAACTGCTACACCTTCACCAACAACTCGGCGGGTACCGCGACCGGCTGCCAGAACACCACCCGCGCGCTGTCGAACCTCAGCTATGGCAACGTGCTGCTGGCCAAGGGCACCGACAAGGGCGATGCCCAAGTCCTTACCTTCTCGCTGACGAGCCCGACCCGCAAGGGCTTCGGCTGGTCGGTGGCCTACTCGCACTCGAACGCGTCGGAAGTTTCGCCGCTGACCTCGTCGACCTCAAACTCGAACTGGTCGGGCCGCTCGGTCTTCAACCCGAACGAGGAAGTCGCCTCCAACTCCTCGTACCTAGTGAAAGAGCGTATCAATGCCCGCCTGTCGTGGGAGAAGCGCTTCTTCGGCAACTACCGCACCCGCCTCGGCGTCTTCTATGAAGGCCGCGAAGGCAAGCCGTACAGCTGGACCATCAACAACGACCTGAACGGCGACGGCCTGGCCGGCAACGACCTGATGTACATCCCCTCGGCCGAGGGTTCGGGTGAAGTGGTGTTCTTTGGCGACACCGCGACCAACAAGAGCAACGAGGCGCGCTTCTGGGCTGTGGTCAATGCCAACGAAGTCCTGCGCAATGCCAAGGGTGGCGTGGTTGGTCGCAACACAGCCTTCTCGCCGTGGACCAACAGCTTCGACGTGAAGATCACCCAGGAACTGCCGGGCTTCTTCGGCAAGCACAAGGCCAGCTTCGCCCTCGATATCCTCAACTTCGGTAACCTGCTGAACAAGAAGTGGGGCCGTATCGAGGAAGTCGGTTTCCAGTCGGCCGGTGGCCAGGCACGCAGCTTCGTCGACTACGTCGGCCTGGATGCGCAGGGCCGCTACGTCTACGGCGTGCGTAACAACGTGGAAGACCTGAACGTCCGCCAGAACAAGGGCGAGTCGCAGTGGGCCATCCAGGCAACCTTCAAGTACGAGTTCTAATCCGCTCGCTTGATGGCATCCCTGTGATGTAAGAACGGCCGGTGGCGACACCGGCCGTTTTTCATTGGGTGAAGGCCGCCGTTTTTTGCGCCGTTTTTTGCGTCGGTTCCGGCGCTGTAAGGATGGCCGCCGACCCTGACCCCATGTGATAATGCGGAGGGCCTTGCCGGCCGTCCTTCCTTGATCGAGAACATTCCATGACCGTTTCCCTGCGTGCCCCGGCACGACTTTCCTGCGTCGCGCTGGCCGTCGCCATGTCACTTGGCCTGGCCGGCTGCGCCAGCACGGCCGGCCGCGCGCCGGTGGCCATCAACATCGTCGCCATGAACGACTTCCACGGCAACCTGGAGCCGAGCCGCTTCGCGCCGACCAATCCGGACGGCAGCAAGGCGCCGGCGATCCGCGCCGGCGGCGCCGAGGCCGTGGCCGCCGCGCTGCAGGCCTGGCGCAAGGAAGACAAGGACCTGCTGTTCGTCTCGAGCGGCGACCTGGTCGGGGCCAGCCCGGCGATGTCCTCGCTGTGGGCCGACGAGCCGACCATCGAGGCCATGAACATGCTCGACCTGCGCGTGAGCGCGGTCGGCAACCACGAATTCGACGCTGGCCGCAAGGAACTGCTGCGCCAGCAGCACGGCGGCTGCGATTCGCCGCGTCCGAACAAGGCCTGCCAGATGGCCAGGGACTACGGCGGCGCGAAGTTCACCTACCTGGCCGCCAATGTGGTCGACAGCGCCACCGGCAAGCCCTTCATTCCGGGCTACCGCATCGAGGAGACCAAGGGCATCAAGGTCGGCCTGGTCGGCGTGGTGCTGCAGGACACCCGTTCGGTGGTGATGGCCTCGGGGATCGCCGGCCTGACGTTCGGCGACGAGGCCGAGGCGATCAACCGCGCGCTTCCCGAGATGCGCCGCCAGGGCGCGGACGTGATCGTGGCGCTGGTGCACGAAGGCGGCACCACGGTCGATCATCCGACCCGTCCCGGCTGCACCAACCTGAAAGGCCCGGTCGTCGACATCGTCAGGAAGCTCGACCCGAGCATCCGCCTGGTGATCACCGGCCACACCCACCAGAGCTACCTGTGCAAGGTGGACGGCCGTACCGTGACCCAGGCCTCGTCCTACGGCCACATGCTGACCCGCATCGGCATGCAGGTGGAGAAGGGCGCCGGCGCCGTCGGCGAGATCCGCGTCGAGAACGTGTTGATGAAGGCGGGCGCCTACCCGGCCGACCAGAAGATGGCCGCCTTCATCGCCAAGGTCAAGGACAGCAGCCGCGCCGCGCTGGGCCGCCCGGTGGCGCGCCTGGCCTCGGCGCCGGTGCTGCGCAAGCAGAACGAGGCCGGCGAAGCGCCGCTCGGCAACCTGATCGCGGACGCGGTGCTGGCGGCCACCCGCAACGTCGGCGCGCAGATCGGCTTCATGAACGAAGGCGGCATCCGCAAGGACCTGGAAGCGGGCGAGGACAATGTGGCGGCCTTCGGCCAGGCCCAGGCCGTGCTCCCGTTCGGGAACACCCTGGTCGTGATGGACCTGAGCGGCGCCCAGATCCGCGCGCTGCTCGAGCGCCAGTGGAAGGAAGGCGCGTCGGGCGCCTCGATGCTCCAGGTGTCGAACGGCTTCAGCTACACCTGGGACGCCAAGCGCCCGGTCGGCAGCCGCGTCACCGCCATCACCCTGGACGGCCAGCCGCTGGTCGATGCCAGGACCTACCGCATCGTCGCCAACAATTTCCTCGCCGAAGGCGGCGACAATTTCCCCGAATTCGGCAAGGGCACGAACCGCCTCGAGACCGGACTGCTGGACCTCGACGCCTTCACGGAGTACCTGCGCAACAACGCAGGGCAGGGCGCAGCGCTGGCCCCTGTCGCGCCACGCATTATCAAGGCACAATAAACAAAACAGACGCGAGGGCGCGGCCCCCGTTCCAACCAAGGATGAGCATGAAAAAACTAGCATGTGTACTCGCGCTGACCAGCGCCTTCGCGTCGTTCGACGCCGCAGCCTGGGGCCGTGACGGCCACAAGGCCGTGGGCGCCATCGCCGACAAGCTGCTCAAGGGCAGCTACGCGCAGAAGCAGATCCAGGCGCTGCTGCTGCCGGGCGAGTCGCTCGAGTCGATCGCCAACTGGGCCGACTGCGTCAAGGGCACCTACTGCGGTCCGCAGACCACGGAGATGGTCGACTACGTCAACGGCAACCCGAAGCACAGCGAGTACCACTACACCGACGTGCCGTTCCAGCTCGAGAAGTACCACGACCATGGCGTGGGCACCTCGGAAGTGGACATCGTCCAGACCCTGAAGCAGTGCATCGCGGTCCTGCAGGGCAAGACCGATCCGGCGCTGAACCCGCACAAGTTCACCAGGCGCCAGGCCCTGATCCTGCTGACCCACTTCGCCGGCGACATCCACCAGCCGCTGCACGTGGGCGCGGCCTTCGTGAGCAAGGACGGCAAGTTCGTGGTGCCGAAGACCCATGCCGAAGTGGACGAGACCGCGATCTTCGATTCGCGCGGCGGCAACAACCTGCTGCTGGACGACGCCAAAGTCAGCGCGCTGGCCGATGGCCTGATCGGTCCGGGCCAGCCGGCGCCGGTGCGCGAAGGCGTCCCCAAGGCACTGACCAAGCCCTTCCACTCGTACTGGGACAGCACCACGGTCGACTATGCCTTCCGCCGGATCCAGACCAAAACCCCGGACCAGTTCGCCGCAGCGGCGATCGCCGGCAACCCGCAGGTCGCCAAGGCCCAGGGCGATCCGATCACCTGGCCGGTCCAGTGGGCGGACGACGCCCTGGTGGTGGCGAAGCTGGCCTACCAGGATGTGGTGCCGGGCAAGATCACCCCGCAGACCAGCAAGAAGGGCGACACCTACTACACCTTCGCGCTGGAAGTGCCGCAGAACTACCCGGTGCCGAGCTCGGCAATCGCCAAGACCCAGCTGATCAAGGGCGGATACAACCTGGCGGCGCTGCTGCAGGCGATCTTCCCGGAAAAGTCCTGAGCATCCGGTGCCGATGAAACACGCTAACTTTCATCGGCACTGTTTTCAACCCCGACCCTGCCGCCTGTGGCGGTTCATACGATGAAACGCCGTCTCGTTCGTATCGCACTGGCCGTGCTGGTGCTCGCCGCGCTGGCCTGGGTGCTGCTTGCCAGCCTGCGCGGTCCGGCCCTGGCCGCCTACCAGGTGGCGGCGGGGCCGCTGGTGCAGACCGTGGTCGCCACCGGCCGGGTGGCGGCGGTGTCGCGGGCGCAGGTCGGCAGCCCGGTGACCGGCGTGCTGGTCGAGCGCCGCGTGCAGGAGGGCGACCGGGTCCAGCCCGGCGACGTGCTGGCGGTGGTGCGTGCCGACGAGCTCGAAGCTGCCATGCGCGAAGCCGAGGCGGCGCTGGCCCAGTTGCAGCAAGCTACCCGCCCGCAAGCCCAGGCCGGCCTGCGTGAAGCCGAAGCGCGGCTGGCCCAGGCGGGCCGCGAAGCAGGGCGCCGGCGCGCGCTCTACCAGAAGCAGATGATCACCCGCGAAGCGATGGAGCAGGCCGTCCAGGCCGAGACCGTGGCCCGTACCGCCGTCGAGCAGGCGCGCCTGAATGTCCGTGCGCTCGCGGCCGGCAGTCCCGGCGAGGCCCTGGCGCGGGCCCGGGTGGCCAGCGCCAGGGCGCAGCTGGCGAAAACCACCATCCGCGCCGAAGTCGCCGGCACCATCCTCACCCGCGACGCCGAGCCGGGCGACCTGGTCCAGCCGGGCCGGGTGCTGTTCGAGATCGCCCGTGCCGGCGACACCGAGATCATGGTGCCGGTGGACGAGAAGAACCTCGAAGTGCTGGCCCTTGGCCAGGCGGCCGTGTGCATCGCCGATGCCTTCCCGATGCAGCCGTTTCCGGCAAGGCTCAGCTTCATTGCCCCCGCCGTCGATCCGCAACGCGGCACGGTCGACGTGCGCCTGGCCGTACACCCGGTGCCGGGCTTCCTGCGCCAGGGCATGACGGTGTCGGTCAACATCGAAACCGGCCGGCGCGCGCGCGCCATCGTGGTGCCGAACGACGCCCTGGTTTCCACCGAAGGCAGGCAGAGCGAGCTGTGGCTGGTCTCGGATGGCCGCGCCACGCGGCGCCGGGTGGCGCTCGGCCTGCGCGGCCTGACCCGGACCGAGGTCACCTCCGGCCTGCGGGCCGGCGACTGGGTGCTGGCCGATGCCAGAACCACGCTGGCGCCCGGCGCGCGCGTACGCGTCGTGCCGGCCGCGCCCGGCGCCGACGCCGCGGTGCGCAAGGAATTGCCGGTCAAGCTGGACTGATGCCATGTGGATCGAGTGGACCATCGCCACCCGCTTCCTGCGCGAAGGGCGGGGACAAAGTCTCCTGATCCTGGTGGGGATCGCCGTGGGAGTCGCGGTGATCGTCTTCCTCACCGCCCTGATCACCGGGCTGCAGGCCAACATCATCGGCCGGACCCTCGGCACCCAGGCGCACATCAAGGTACAGCCCACCGAAGAGCGCAACCGCATCCTGGCGCCGGCGCCGGGCAGCACGCAGTTGCTGCTGGAGAGCAAGCGCGCCCAGCGCCTGCGTTCGATCAACAACTGGCAGGGGGTGCGCGACGTGCTCGATACGCTGCCGCGGGTCACCGCGGTGTCGCCCCTGATTTCCGGCCCGGCCTTCGCGCGGCGCGGCGAAGCCTTGCAGTCGGTGGCCCTGGTCGGCATCGACCCGCCGCGCTACCTGCGCATCATTCCCGTCAAGGACGACATCGTCGCCGGCAGCTTCCGGGTCGGCGCCGGCAACGCGGTTATCGGCAAGCAGCTGGCAATCGACCTCGGCATGCGGGTGGGCGACAAGCTGCGCCTGGACGGCGGCCAGGGCCGGGACAGCGTGGTGAATGTGGCCGGCATCTTCGAGCTCGGCGTGCGCGAGCTGGATGCGCGCTACGTGTACCTGGACATGAAGCAGGCGCAGTCGTTGCTCGACCTGCCTGGCGCCGCGACCATCATCGACGTGACCGTGGACGACATTTTCGAGGCGCAGGCGGTGGCCGCGCGCATCGCCCGCCTCACCGGGCTGAAGGCGGAAAGCTGGATGGAAACCAATGCCCAGCTGATGAACGCGCTGCGCTCGCAGAGCCTCTCGACGCGCATGATCGGCGTGTTCGTGGCCTTGAGCGTGGCGCTCGGGATTGCCAGCGTGCTGTCGGTGAGCGTGGTCCAGCGCACGCGCGAGATCGGCATCCTGCGCGCCATGGGCACCACGCGCGGGCAGATGTTGCGCGTGTTCCTGGTCCAGGGCGCGCTGTTCGGCCTGGCCGGCTCGCTGCTGGGCGGCGCGGCCGGCTATGGCCTGGTGGCGGCCTTCAATATCTTCGGGCCGAAACTGTTTTTCATCCCGGTGGACCCCTGGCTGCCGGTGGCGGCGGCGGCACTGGCAACCCTGACCGGCACCCTGTCGGCGGCCATACCGGCACGCCGCGCCGCCGCGCTCGACCCGGTGGAGGCGATCCGCCATGTCTGAGCGCGATAGCCACCAGGAAGTACTGCGCCTGCAGGGCCTGCGCAAGAGCTACAACGTCGGCAAGCCGACCGAGGTGGAGGTGCTGCATGGACTCGACCTGTCGCTGCAACGCCGCGATTTCGCGGCGCTCGTCGGGGCATCGGGATCGGGCAAGAGCACCTTGCTCAACCTGATCGGCCTGCTGGACCGGCCCAGCGCGGGCGAGCTGTTCCTGCTGGGCGAGCCCACCAGAAACATGAGTGATGCCCGCCGTACCGCGCTGCGCGGCAGCACGGTCGGCTTCGTGTTCCAGTTCCATCACCTGATCCAGGCCTTCACGGCGCTCGAGAACGTCCTGATGCCGCTGATGGTGGCCACCGGCAAGCCCACGCCGGCACAGCGCGAACACGCACGCGGACTGCTGGCCCAGGTCGGCCTGGCCGGATTCGAAGGCCGCAAGCCGGACCAGCTTTCCGGCGGCCAGCAACAGCGCGTGGCCGTCGCGCGCGCGCTGGTCACCCGTCCGGCCCTGCTGCTGGCCGACGAGCCGACGGGCAACCTCGACACCCGCTCCGCCGCCGAGGTGTTCCAGCTGTTTCGCCGCTTCAACCGCGAGTTCGGCTGCGCGGTGCTGCTGGTCACGCACGATCCGCGCCTGTCCGAACAATGCGACCGCACCATCACGCTGGTGGACGGGGTCATCGACAAGGACGAACTCGCCGGCTGACGCGTGGCGGCCGGCAGATGGCGTGCGCGGCGCGTCCGCCGGCCGGTCTTGATAGAATCCCGCTCAACGACGACCAACGACCCCACCGGACCGACATGATCCCCACCACCAAGGCCGCCGCGTGCGCCGCCTGCCTCTTTCTGCCGCTCGCGGCCGGCGCCCAATCCAGTCCCGAACGCCATCTCCCCCTGTGGGAAATCGGCATTGGCGGCGCCGCGCTCTCGACGCCGTCCTACCCGGGTTCGGACGAGCGTGAGTCGCGCGTGCTGGTGTTTCCGAACATCGTCTACCGCGGCGAAATCCTGCGCGCCGACCGCTCCGGCATCGCGGCGCGCCTGTTCAGCAGCGACCGCGCCGAACTCGACGTGGGTTTCGCCGGCGCCCTGCCGTCCGATTCGGACGACGTGGACGAACGGGCCGGCATGCCCGACCTGGGCCCGCTGGTGGAGTTCGGCCCGCGCCTCAAGCTGCGCCTGGCGGACCTGGGCAACAATCGCCGGCTGCGGGCGGAGTTTCCCTTGCGCGCCGTGATCGAAGCGCGCGGCGGCCTGCACGGACGCGGCTACACCTTCGAACCGCGCCTGGCCTACGAGATGGCGGGCGAACGCAGGCTGTGGACATTGGAGGCCAATGCATCGGTGGTGCTGGGCGACCGCCGCATCAACCGCCACTTCTACGAGGTGGCGCCTCAGTACGCCACGGCGGTACGTCCGGCCTACACGGCGGACGCAGGACTGCTCCTGACCCGCCTGGGCCTGTTCGGCTCGAGCCGCATCAACCAGGATGTACGCCTGTTCGGCTATCTGCGTTTCGAGAGCTACCAGGGGGCGGCGAACCGCGACAGTCCCCTGCATGTGAAGAACAGCGGGGTCTCGGGCGGAATAGGGGTGATGTGGACCTTCAAGCGCTCGGCGGCGCGGGCCCGCGGAGGAGAAACGGTCGATCCGAGCCTGTAAGCACCGTGCGGGGCCGCACGGCAGGGGGGCAGCGATACCCGGGCGGCGCATGACGCGCCCGGGTTGGCGAACACTTACTTGGTGCCGCCGTCCTTCGCATCCTTGTGCGAGGACTTCTTGTCATGCTTGGCTTGCTTGTCCTGCTTGGCGTCGGCCTTGTCGGCTGCCGCGGCCGCGCTTGCCGGCGTTGCCGGGGTGGCCGGCATAGCCGGGGAAGCCGCGGTGGCCGCGGTCGCGCCGGTGCCGCCGGTGGTCGACGACTCGGTCGTGACCGTGGTGTCGGTCGCTGCGCCTGCCTCGGTCGCCGGAATGGCCGGGGTAGCAGGCGTGGCGGGCATGGTTGCGGTGGTGGCGGTCGGAGGAGTTGCCGCGGTTGCCGGCGTGGCCGGGGTGGCGGTCTGGGCGAATGCCGAGGTGGCGGACAGGGCGACGATCAGGGTAGCAATGGTGTGCTTCATGGGATAAATCCTTTCTGATTACGGTTCTGGCGTACGTTTATCGTGTCACCTAGGCATTCAACGGGCCGCGGATGAACGCTGTTGACCGTCTTTACAAAGCCTTACGGTAGTCACAATTGCTAACAAGTTCGGCAATAAGCCGTGGCGAAGGGCAAGAGCGCGGCGCGTCAGGGTTTGCGTTGGAGGCAGTGGAGGGGGGCAGGCCGAAGGCCTCAGGCCGCCACCTGCGGGTGGCTGGGCTAGCGGAGCGAGCGTCGCTCGGGGAGAACAAAGGCGCGCACCAGCTGCCCCGGCCTTCAGGACAGCATGGCGTCGCAGCGCGCAGGCGCGGCATCGGGGCCGGGCCGGCGCGTCATCGCTCGCGGGCGCAGCGCCCGGAGCTGGAAATGCAGTATCAGGCCTGCTTCTTGCGGCGCGCGGCGACCAGTCCGGCCAGGCCCAGGCCGATCAACAGCACCGAGGTAGGCTCGGGTACGGCGCTGCCCGCAGCCTTGACCGACCATACGCCGCTGATATAAGCGTTGGTGTTGTAGTCGTAGGTGTTGTAACCAGCAACGCCCTGGCTGTACGCATACAGCTCGCGCTGAGGAATGCTGACGTCGTGGAAGTAATTGGTGTAGCTGTAGCCGCTTGGATAGTCGGCGTCGATGAACAGGAAATTGTTCTGCAAGCCATCGAACGAAGCGACGCCGCCACCCGACTGCCAGCTCCAGCCGCCCCACTGGTTGGTGATGCTCGACGCGTACAGGCTACCGCTGTTGTTGAAGGCGACCCCATTGATGAACGCGGAGATGTTCGACAGATCGGTGATCAGGTTGCCGTTTGCGGTACCGGTAAAGCTGCCGTTGACCACGACGCCATTGCTGAAGGTGTATTGGTAGTCATAGATGGCGCCGGCATGGGCTGGTGCAGCGAAGGCTGCAGCGATCAAGGCTGCGATGTTGATCAGTTTGTTCATTGTGCTTTTCCAGGAATGGTTATTCTTGCCTCCTCTGTAGCATTTTCCGTGCCACAGGTTTTTTTCTTTATTAATCAATCACCTGTGTAATTTCTCGCATAATTTCCCAGTCGAATGTAATCTTTCCCGAAAAAAATCTAAGTTTCCAGGAAACACAAAGCGCGTTGGGATGTCCATATGCGACATCGAGCGCGGCGAGGGCGGCTTCAGGCCGTCTGCCTCGTGCCGGAAACCTCACCAACGTAGGTCGTTGACCTTGTTCATGTAAGAAATCTCGACATGCGAAGCGTGCGGCGGTCAAGGTGACGGTTACACGTACTGGACGGTTCAAAAAAAAGGCCTGCAGCGATGCAGGCCTGTATTCGTCCAGTGATGGATCAGCGCGATTTGACGAAAGGCTTGCCCAGCGCCTTCGGCGCCACCGATTTGGCCATCAGGCCGGCCAGCACGATCACGGTCAGCACGTAAGGAATCATCTGGATCAGCGCGCCCGGAATGCGGCCCACCACCGGCAGGTCGACGCCTTCGATCTGAACTTGCACGGCGCCGAAGAAGCCGAACATCAGGCAGCCCAGCACCGTGTGCAGCGGACGCCAGTTACCGAACACCATGGCGGTCAGCGCCAGGTAGCCGGCGCCGGCGGACATGTCACGCAGGAAGAAGCCGCTCTGCACGATCGACAGGTAGGCGCCCGAGAACGAGCACAGCACGCCGGCGATCAGCATCGCGGTGTAGCGGGTGCGCTGCACCGAGATGCCCGCCGCGTCGGCCGCATGCGGATTTTCGCCGCAGGCGCGCAGGCGCAGGCCGAAGCGGCTGTGGTAGAGCACCCAGTGCACCAGCGGCAGCAGCAGGAAGGCGAGGTAGACCAGCGCCGTCTTGCCGCCGATCACGCTGCCGTACAGCCAGCCGATGAAGGGGAGGTCGGCCACCGCCGACATGCCCGGCAGCACGATGTCGGTCAGGCGCGCTTCGCCCAGGTCCGGGGTACGGCCGCCCTGCTGGAAGAAGTACTGGGCCACCACGAAGGTCAGCCCGCTCATGGCGATGTTGATCGCCATGCCCGCCACCAGCTGGTTGCCTTTCTGGGTGATCGACACGTAGGCCTGCACCATGGCGAGGACGCACGAGGCCAGGATGCCGGCGGCGATGCCGAGCCACGGGTCCTGATAGCTGTAGGCGACGCCGGCCGACACGAAGGCCGAGGCGAGGATCTTGCCCTCGAGGCCGAGGTCGATCACGCCGCTGCGCTCGGCGAACAGGCCGGCCATGGCTGCGAAGATCAGGACCGGCGCATTACGGATCGTCGAGACGACGATACTGGCTAATTGAAAGTCGTCCATGGCTTATCCCTTGCTTGCCTTATTCGATGCGTTGATCAGTTTGAGGACGGCGGGCGCGTACAGGTTTTCCATCGCGCCGCAGAACAGGATGATCAGTCCCTGGATGAAGATGAAGGTCTCCTGCGGGATGTTCGGCTTTTCCAGCGACAGGTCGAAACCGCCCTGGATCAGCGCGCCGAACAGCACCGACGACAGGAAGATGCCGATCGGGTTCTGGCGGCCCATCAGGGCGATCGCGATGCCGATGAAGCCGGCGCCGGCAGGGAAGTTCAGGCTCAGATAGTGGGTCGAGCCGAGGATCGAGTTGACCGCGGCCAGGCCGGCCAGCGCGCCCGAGATCAGCATCGCGACGATGATCATGCGGCTGATGCGCACGCCGGCGTAGTGGGCCGCGTGCTGGTTCAGGCCGGTGGCCTGCAGCTTGTAGCCCCAGGGCGAGCGCGAGACCATCACGCCGTAGATCACCAGCGCGCCGATCGCCAGGAAGAAGCCGATGTTCAGCGGGGTGTCGCCCAGCGCCGGGAACCACTCGCCCAGACGCGGCATCCACGCAGTTTCCGCAAAGACGCGGCTGGCCGGGTTCTGGTCGCCCTCGGGGATCAGCTTGAGGATCAGGAAGTTCATCAGGCTGGCGGCGATGAAGTTGAACATGATGGTCGTGACCACCACGTGGCTGCCGCGCCTGGCCTGCAGGTAGCCCGGCAGGAAGGCCCAGGCGGCGCCGAAGACGGCGCTGGCGATCATCGCCAGCGGAATCAGGAGCCAGGGCGAGAGCGAGGCGTCGAAAGCGAGCATGGCCAAGGTCAGCCCCAGGCCGCCCAGGTACATCTGGCCTTCGGCGCCGATGTTGAACAGGCCGGCCTTCATCGCTACCGAGACCGCCAGGCCGGTGAACACGAAGGTGGAGGCGTAGAACAGGGTGTAGCTCAGGCCTTCCGGATTGATGATGGCGCTGTTGACCAGGATCTGCAGCGATTCGAGCGGGCTTTCGCCCAGCAGGTGGATGACCAGCGCCGCCACCAGCAGCGCTGACAGCAGGTTCAGGACCGGCAGGACGAAGCCAGAAGCCCAGCGTGGGAGTTCAGTGGTTTTCATGAAGGATCGGCTAACAACTAGTGCTTGTGCATCCCGCCCATCAACAGGCCGATGCGGGTGGTATCGAATTCGTCGATGTTCAACTCGCCGGTGATGCGGCCGCCTGATACGACCACGATCCGGTCGGCCAGCGCGCGCACTTCTTCGAGTTCGGTCGAGACCAGCAGGATCGCCACGCCTTCGTCGCGCAGGCGCAGCAGCTGGGTGTGGATGCTTTCGATGGTGCCGATGTCGACCCCGCGGGTCGGCTGGCCGACCAGCATCAGCTTCGGGCTGGCCGACACTTCGCGCGCGATCACGACCTTCTGCTGGTTACCGCCTGACAGCAGGCCGATGCGCATGTCCGGATTCTTCGGACGCACGTCGAAGGCTTCCAGCAGGTGCGCGCAGCGCTTGGCGATGGCCTCGAAGTCGAACAGGCCGAGCTTGTTCTTCACGCGGTCCTGGTAGCCGAACACGGTGTTCTGCATGACCGAGAAGTCCTTGATGACGCCGTCGCGCAGGCGGTCTTCCGGCACGTGGCCGATGCCGAGCGCGCGGAATTCGGCGGGCAGGCCGTCGGCGTTCGAGCGACGCGCATAGGGCAGTTCCTGGCCGAGGAAGGCGACCCGGCCGGCGCTCGGCAGGCGCATGCCCGACAGGATTTCCAGCAGTTCGCTCTGGCCGTTGCCCGACACGCCGGCAATCGCCACGATCTCGCCGGCGCGCACGGTGAGGTCGATGTCGGCAAGCAGCCTGACCTTGTTCTTGTCTTCCAGCTGCAGGCCGCTGACCTGCAGCACCGGCGCGCCCGGATTGAAGGGCTTGCGCGGCAGGTTGCCCTCGATCGGGCGGCCGACCATCATGTTGGCCAGCTGTTCCTTCGAGCTGTCGCGGGTGGCCACGGCGCCGGCCACGCGGCCGGCGCGCATCACCGTCACCTGGTCGGTGATCTCCATGATCTCGCCCAGCTTGTGGGTGATCAGGATGATGGTCTTGCCCTGTTCCTTGAACAGGCGCAGGATCTCGAACAGCGAGGCGATTTCCTGGGCGGTGAGGACCGCGGTCGGCTCGTCCAGGATCAGGATCTCGGCGCTGCGGTAGATCTGCTTGAGGATCTCGACGCGCTGCTGCTCGCCCACCGACAAATCGTGGATGGTGGCGAGCGGGTCGACGTCGAGGCGGTACCTGGCGCAGATCTCGCGCAGCTTCGCCTCGGTCTCCTTGCGCTTGGCAGCTAGCTTGAACCCGCCCTCGGTGCCGAGCATGACGTTGTCGAGCACGGTCATGTTCTCGACCAGCATGAAGTGCTGGTGGACCATGCCGATGCCCAGCGCGATCGCCTCGAACGAGGTGCGGATCTGGCGTTCCTGGCCGTCGATCAGGAGCTGGCCGCTGTCGGCGTTGTAGTAGCCGTACAGGATGCTCATGAGGGTGGACTTGCCCGCGCCATTCTCGCCGATCACACCGTGGATCGAGCCTTTGGCGATCGAGAAGCTGACGTCAGCGTTCGCCTGCACGGGCCCGAAGGCCTTGCTGATGTTGCGAAATTCTACGGCTGGCTGCATTGCGATCAGTAGTAAAGGGGTGGTAAATGAGCTGTGGATCGAGCGGCGAATCGAGCGTCGATACGGGCGTCCAGACGCGCCGTGCCCTGCATTCAAAAGCGCGCCGGGCCGGGTACACCGGCGCGGCGCGCTTTGTCATGGAATGGTCGAATCAGACCGGGCAGCTGCCTGCGGCGCGGTAGTCGATGACCTTGATCTTGCCGTTGATGATGTCGCTGCGCACGGCGTTGACGCGCTTTTCGATCGCCGGCGAGACGACCGCACGGTTGTCCTTGTCCAGGACCCAGTCCACGCCGCCTTCCTTCAGGCCCTTGTAGGTGACGCCCGGTTTCCAGTTGCCGTTCTTCATCGCCATGAACGAGTCATAGACGGCGACATCGACGCGCTTGACCATCGAGGTCAGCATCGTGCCCGGGTGCAGGTAGTTCTGGTTCGAATCGACGCCGATCGCCAGCTTGCCCTTGGTCTTGGCCATCTGCAGTGCGCCCATGCCGCTGCCGCCGGCCACCGCGAACACCACGTCGGCGCCGCGATCGAACTGCGCGCGTGCCAGCTCGCCGCCCTTGGCCGGATCGTTCCAGGCCGCGGCGGTGGTGCCGACCATGTTCTGCATGATCTCGGTCTTCGGATACTGGGCCTTGGCGCCCTGGCTGTAGCCGCAGGCGAAGGCGCGGATCAGCGGGATGTCCATGCCGCCGACGAAGCCCAGCTTGTGCGTCTTGGAGGCCATGGCGGCGGCGACGCCGACCAGGTAGGAGCCTTCCTGCTCCTTGAACATCACCGAGTTGATGTTGTTACCCTGCGCGATGCTGTCGATCAGCACGAAGCGCACGTTCGGGTATTCCTTGGCAACCTTCTGGACCGCCTGGGTCTGCGAGAAGCCGATCGCCGCGATCAGGTCGACCTTCTTGCGTGCGAGGCCGCGCATCACCTGCTCGGCCTGGGTATCGCTGTTGGCCTGCACTTCGAAGACCTTGATGCCGGTCTCCTTGGTGAAGCGCTGCAGGCCTTCGAAGGCCGACTGGTTGAACGATTTGTCGAACTTGCCGCCCGCATCGTAGACCATGCCCAGCTTCGGTGCGCCCGGTGCTGCGGCGGCGCTGCCTGCGACGCACAGCGCGGCGATGGTCATGGTGAGTTGCTTGAGTTTCATGAATGAGGCTCCTGGGAATGTCGATATTGTACCCGGCCCAACAGTGAGCGAGGAACGGGCTGCGCAAGCTGCATCGCCAACGGCGCCGTCGGGGCCGGCAATGCGAAACGCATTGTGTCAGCCGTGGGGCGCACGCGTGGTGACAATTTGTATCTCGGTAATTGTTTCTCTCGACAGCGCATGGTGCATGTAGCTCATCTACAACAGGAGCGACAGAGAGCACAGGCCTGGAGCCGAAACAATGACCGCGATGCCGCGCAATAAGGAAAACCCGGATGTACGCAGCTCAGCCTGTCAAATATGCATCAAGCGACATATTGATGACAAATACGATTTTACTTGGCAATTTATTCTAAGGAAATATAACTGCTGACAATTTTCAGCAATTATTTTGCTACGGCGCTCATCGTGCCGGTCGCCGGCAGGGCCGCCAGCGTGACGCCGGCTGGCTTGGGGCCGACTTCTTGGCCGACCTCGACCGTGATCGGCGCGCCCTGTACGGCACTGTCGGCGGGGGGGAGTTGCGGCGTGGCCGCGGGCTTGGCGAACTGGCGGGTCAGGAAGCCGGCGATCAGCGCCTGGGTCGCTTCGAGGTAGGGGATGTTCATGTGGTCCGAACCGGGCACCGTGTCGTCGGCCACCAGGGTGGCCAGCTTCTGCACCAGCTGGTCGGTGTGCGAGTGCGGCACCACGTCGTCTTCGGATGCGCGCAGCACATAGGTGGGCGCCTTGAGCGAGGGCGCGTGCTTGATCGACTCGAAGCGGTGGCGCAGCATGTATTCGATCGGCATCACACGGAAGCGCCGCTTGGCGATGGCCAGGATCGAGTCGTAGGGCGTGATCAGGACCACCGAGTGCGCCGGGCGCGCCTTGGCCACCTGCACCGCGACGCCCGAGCCCAGGCTGCGGCCGACCACGGCGATGCGCGCGGCGTCGACCTGGCCGAGGGCGGCCAGCCAGTCGAACAGGGTGCAGCCGTCTTCGATCATGTGGATCTCGGCCGGGACGCCGTGCGACTGGCCATAGCCGCGATAGTTCATGGCCAGCACGGTCATGCCGGGGAACAGCTTGCCGGCGTCGCGCGCGACCCAGGACACTTCTTCGGAACGGCCGCCGAAGTACATCACCGCGGGGCGCGGGCCGGGAACGAGCGGGGTCAGCAGCCAGCCGGAGAGGCGGGTGCCGTCCTTGGCGCGCAGGACGATCGGGCGGGTGCGATGGCCGGTGCTGCGCGGGCTTTCGACTTCCGGGGTAATGCAGGGATTGAACACCAGGCGGCGCTGGTTGGCCGCCACGGCCGCAGTCAGGGTCAGCCATAAAAAACTGGCAAATCCTGTGATCCCCGCGGCCATTTTCTTTGAGGTGTCCATGTTCCCAGTCTACCCCTGTCGCACAAATTTGTTCTGTGCGGCACTTCGCTCAGTGGCTCACCAAGTGGATGAGTTGTGGAACAGTTGGATTATTGCAACAGCGGCGGACTCTGCCTTACTGCGGTGGATGCAGGGTGGTGGTCGGGCCGGCGGCGACATACTGTTCGACATCGGGCGCGCTGTGGTCGATGCGCACGTCCTGGCCCGCGTTGTCGACCCCGGCGCTGGCGGAGCCGCCGTGGCCGCGCTCGGCCTCGATGCGGTCGTCGAACCATCTTGCCGCCAGGGTGCCGGCGGCCGCCAGGGCCGACAGGAACACCGAGCCGCCTTGCTCATGACGGCCTTCGCGGCGCAGGATCAGGTTGGCGGTATTGGCGAGCATGGCGGCGCCGGTAAGCGCGGCGCGCATCTGGCCGTCGTGTTTCAGCTGGCCCTGCGGCTTCTCGCCGGAATAGTCGATGGCGCCGACCACGCTGGCGGCGAGGCCGCCGGCCACGCCGCCCACCATGCTGTAATAGGAGGCCTTGGCGTAGTCGGTGTCGCCGGTGGCGCGATGCATGGCGTGCAGGATGAAACCGAAGGGAATCAGGACGGTGGGCGCGGCGATCAGGATCGAACGCAGCGAATGGCCGGCGATGGTGGTCTGTTGCATGACGGTCTCCTGGCTGATGACGGGTTATCGCCGCGAGTGTGACATAGACGCCTGGAGCGACACGCACGCTTGGCCGCCCCCGGGGCGGGTGACATGCACGCAGCAGATCGGGTAAGATCGAGACGCTTTCCCGCACGCCGCACCTGACTGGAGATCCCGTGCACTATCTGCTCATGTATGACCTCGCTCCCGACTACCTCGAACGCCGCGGCGCATTCCGCGACGCGCACCTGAAGCAGGCCTGGGAAGCGCAGCAGCGCGGCGAGCTGGTGATCGCCGGTGCGCTGGCCGACCCGGCCGACCGGGCGGTCCTGATGTTCAGCTGCGACAGCGCCGAACCGGTGCAGATGTTCGCCGCCAGGGACCCCTACGTCATCCACGGCCTGGTGCGCGCTTTCCATGTGCGCCAGTGGAATACGGTGGTGGGCGACGATGCCTTGACGCCGGTCCGCCCCGAATGAGTTTGCCGACGGCAAATATGCACTGAACTTCAGGTAAGATTCCCCGGCTGTCAAGAGCCGGAGAATTCATGCAATCTGCCGTCAACCTGTGGCCGCTGCTCGGCGTCGCGGTCATCGTCGCCGGGTTCCTGCTGCGCGCGCATCCCGTGCTGGTGGTGGTGGCCGCCTGCGGCGTCACCGGCTTTGCCGCCGCGATGCCGGTGGAGGGCATCCTCGCCGCGCTCGGCGCCGCTTTCGTCAAGACCCGCAACCTGCCGCTGATCCTGTTGCTGCCGCTGGCCGCGATCGGCCTGCTGGAGCGCGCCGGTCTGCGCGAGCGCGCCCAGGCCGCGATCGGCAAGGTGCGCTCAGCCACCGCCGGGCGGCTCCTGGTCGTCTACCTGTTCGCACGCGAGACCTCGGCCGCCGCCGGTCTCACCAGCCTGGGCGGCCAGGCCTCGATGGTGCGCCCGCTGGTGGCGCCGATGGCCGAAGCCGCGGCCGAAACCACCTATGGCAACCTGCCCGAACCCCTGCGCCACCGCATCCGCGCCATGGCCGCCGCCACCGACAACGTCGGCCTGTTCTTCGGCGAAGACATTTTCGTGGCCTTCGGCGCCATCGTGCTGATGCAGACCATCCTGCAGGCCGAGGGCATCACGGTCAATCCGCTGCACATGGCCCTGTGGGGCATCCCGACCGCGATCACGGCCTTCATCATCCATGCCTGGAACCTGGGCCGCCTCGACGCCCGTATCCGTCGCGAGATGACAGGCGCGGCCCATGGGACGGAGCCGGAGGCGACCCGGGCATGATCACGCTCGATCACTTCTACCTGCTGGTCGGCCTGCTGTTCGCGGCCGTGGCCTGGCTGAACCTGCGCGACCGGAGCAATCCGCGCCGCGTCACGACCGCGCTGTTCTGGGGCCTGTACGCGCTGGTCTACCTGGCGGGCGAGCGCCTGCCACCGAGCCTGGTCGGCGCGCTGATGATCCTGATGGCGCTGGTGGCCGGCTTCGGGGGCGTCGGCGCCGGCAAGCCGGCCGTGCCGCCGGAAGCGCAGCGCCGCGCCGCCGGCGCCCGGCTCGGCAACCGGCTGTTCATCCCGGCCCTGCTGCTGCCGCTGGTGACCATGCTCGGCGCCACCCTGTTCAAGGATGTGCGGGTCGGCGGCCTGGCGCTGCTCGACCCGGGGCACCTGACCCTGGTCAGCCTCGGCGTCGCCGCGCTGGTGGCCCTGGGCGCGGCCTGCTGGCTGACCCGGTCCACGCCGCTGCAGGGCGTGCGCGAAGCGCGCCGCCTGGTCGATGCGATGGGCTGGGCCGTCGTGCTGCCGCATATGCTGGCGGTGCTCGGCCTGCTGTTCGCCGAGGCCGGCGTGGGCAAGGCGGTGGCGCACGTGACCACTTCCTACATCGACATGGATTCGCGCTTCCTGGCGGTCGCGGTGTTCTGCATCGGCATGGCGCTGTTCACGGTCGTGATGGGCAACGGCTTCGCCGCCTTCCCGGTGATGGCGGGCGGCGTCGGCATCCCGGTGCTGGTCGGGGTCTACGGCGCCAACCCGGCCGTGATGGCGGCGATCGGCATGTTCAGCGCCTATTGCGGCACCTTGATGACGCCGATGGCGGCCAATTTCAACATCGTGCCGGCCGCACTGCTCGACCTGCCCGACAAGAACGCCGTGATCCGGGCCCAGATCCCGACCGCGCTGCCGCTACTGGTGGCCAACATCTTCCTGCTGTACTTCCTGATGAATCGATGATGAACACTGTCCTGCTTACCGGCTTCGAGCCGTTCAACAAGGCGCGCATCAACCCCGCGTGGGAGGCCGTGCGCGCGCTCGACGGGTGGAGCGGCCCGAACTTCCGCGTCGAGGCGCGCCAGTTGCCCTGCGTGTTCGGACAGGCCAATGGGCTGCTGTGCGCGATGGTGGACGAGCTCCGGCCGGATATCGTGATCGCCGTCGGCCAGGCCGGCGGGCGAGGGGAGATCTCGGTGGAGCGGGTGGCGATCAACGTCGACGACGCCGCCATCCTCGACAATGCTGGCCGGCAGCCGGTGGACCGTCCGATCCACGAAGGCGGACCGGCGGCCTACTTCAGCACCTTGCCGATCAAGGCGATGGTGGCGGCGATGCGCGGGCAGGGACTGAAGGCGGGGGTGTCGCAGACCGCGGGCACCTTCGTATGCAACCATGTGTTCTATGGCCTGATGCACCACACGGCCGGCAGGCCGGTGCGGGCGGGCTTCATCCACGTGCCTTTCCTGCCGGAGCAGGCCGAGGAAAGGCCGGACGATCCGCCGTCGATGGCGCTGGACGACATCATCCTCGGCATCATGACGGCGGTCGAAACAGCCGTGAACGTGCAACGCGATGTGGCGCACGTCGGCGGAGCGACCCACTAGGCCGCCCGTCGAGGTGCGCCACGATCCGGGGCGTGGGCCCCGGACTTACTTCGGCAATTAACGCTTTTCCTGCAGCTTCTCGCCGGCGCGCTCCAGCGCGGCACCGGTCTTGTCGCCCACTTTGTCGGCTGCCTGCTCGACTTCGGCAGCGGCTTCCTTGGTTTCCTGCTTCACTTCGGCGCCGGCCTGCTCGATGTTCTCGCCGGCGCGTTCGGCGGCGGCGTCGACGCGTTCGGCAGCGTTTTCGGTGGCGTTCTCGACGCGCTGCGCCGCTTCGCGGGTTTCCTGGGCAGCGTTGGCCGCCGTTGCGTCGATGGCAGCGCCGGCTTCCTGTGCCGGGCCCATGTTCGGATTGTCGTCGGCCTTCTTGCAGCCGGTAGCCATCACGGCAACAGCAAGCATCAGGGCGGAAATGGTGGCGGTGGTCTTCATAGTGTGCTCCTTGTAAAAGGGTTCAAGTTATTCATCTTTTGACAAGAGTTTGCACCAAGGCTCTGCCGAGAACGGTGCGCAAAGTAACGCAGAATGAAGAAAAACTTGCCTTTGCAATAAAATTTATGGAGCGGGGCCTTGCAATAAGTTTTGCCAAAGGGCGATTGCCTTGGAGTGCGCGCCGGGGCGATGTTAGGATGGATCAATGGACCGACGAACCGATTACAAGACCGCGCTGCTGATCGACGCCGCCGTGCACGAAGCGGCCAGCGAGGGCCGCCCGCGCGCCGCGACCGAGCTGGCCAGGCTCGGGGTGCCGCTCGAGATCACGATGCGCGTGCTGACCCGCCCGGTCGAACGGCGCCACCAGATCGCCTCGCTCAATACCGTGGCGGTGGAGATCAAGCGCCAGTGATCAGGCGCCGCCGGCGGTCTTCTCTTCCGGGAACAGGATGTTCAGGAAGGCGCGCACCACCGGCGCATCGCCTTCCACCGGGTAGCTGATATAGAGATTCGCCGAGGGCGGATTGGTCCGGATCGGCAGGAAGCGCACGCCCGGCCAGCCGATCCGGCTGGTGGTCTGGGGCAGCAGCGCCACGCCCAGGCCCGCGCCCACCATCGCCAGCAGGGTCTGGGGTTCGGCCGCTTCCTGGAAAATGGTCGGCTGGAAGCCGGCGTTGACGCAGCACTGGATCAGGTAGCGCGGCTCGGCCGACTGGTCCAGGTGCAGGGTGAGCATCGGCTCGTGGGCGATGTCGATCAGTTCGATGGCATCGTGCTGCGCCAGCGGATGCCTGGCGTTGATCGCCACGCACACGTTCTCCTGGAAGCACAGGTCCTGGCGCAGGTTGGCCTGCTTCAGCACATCGGGTTCGATGCGCGGCTCGCGCCAGAAGCCGACGTCGATCTGCCTGGCGCGCAGCGCTTCCCACTGGTCGTTCGGCCCCAGTTCGTGGATGGTCCAGGTCACGCGCGGATACTGGCTCTGGAACTGCTCCAGCAGGGCCGGGATCGGCCCCCACATGGCCGAGCCGACGATGCCCACGCGCAGGCGGCCGACTTCGCCGCGGTCGATCTGGCGAATGGTGTCGATCGTCATGCGCATCTTGGCCAGCAGTTCGGCCGCCTCGAGCATCAGCGCCTTGCCGGCCACGGTCAGCTCGAAGCTGCGCGTGGTGCGCGTGAACAGGCGCACCCCGAGTTCGGCTTCGAGCTTCATGATCTGCTGGCTCAGCGGCGGCTGCGAGATGTGCAGGCGCTCGGCCGCGCGCGAGAAGCTTTTCTCTTCGGCTACCGCCAGGAAGTAGCGCAGCTGTTTCAGGTCGATCGACATGGGGTGCCGGTCAGGCGGCCGGATTGGCGCCGAGCGCCACGGCCAGGCGTGCGCCGACCAGCGCGTTGTGCTTGACCAGGGCGATGTTGGTCGCCAGGCTGCGTCCCTGCGTCAGTTCCTTGATGCGGGCCAGCAGGAAGGGGGTTACCGCCTTGCCCTTGACGCCCTGCGCATCGGCTTCGCCCAGGGCCTGGGCGATGATGGCGTCGATTTCCGCGGCCGGCATCGCGGCGTCCGGCGGCACCGGATTGCTCACCACCACGCCCCCTTGCAGGCCGAGCTGCCACTTGGTGCGGATGAAGGAGGCTTGTTCCGCAGGCGTGTCGAGCTGGAAGTCGGCCTGGAAGCCGCTCTCGCGGGTAAAGAAGGCCGGGAAGCCCGGCTGGCCGACGCTCAGTACCGGCACGCCCTGGGTTTCCAGGTATTCGAGGGTCAGGCCGATGTCCAGGATCGACTTCACGCCGGCGCACACCACCGCCACGCTGGTCCGGCTGAGCTCCTGCAGGTCGGCCGAGATGTCGAAGCTGGTCTCGGCGCCGCGGTGCACGCCGCCGATGCCGCCGGTGACGAACACTTCGATGCCGGCCAGTTGCGCGCAGATCATGGTCGCGGCCACGGTGGTGGCGCCCAGGCGCTTCTGCGACAGCACGTAGGCCAGGTCGCGGCGGCTGACTTTCATCGCGTCGGGAGAGGAACCCAGCAGCTCGAGCTGCTGGTCCGACAGGCCGACGCAGATCTTGCCGTCGATGATGGCGATCGTGGCCGGCACGGCGCCGGCGTCGCGGATGATCTGCTCCACCTCGCGCGCGGTGCGCACGTTCTGCGGATAGGGCATGCCGTGCGAGATGATGGTCGATTCGAGCGCGACGACGGGCTTGCCGGCGGCGCGCGCGCTGGTGACTTCGGGCGAGAACAGGAGGAAGGATTGCATGTGTTAGTCCAGTACGGTTTCGTTGAGCGGGTCCAGGTGGCCGGCTGCGAGGGTGGCGCAGACGGTCTGCGCGCAGGCGATGGTGGTGGCGGAGAGCCGCAGCCCGCGGCGGCAGGCGAGGCCGAGGTCGGCGTCCTCGCCGGCGCCGTGCAGCGACCAGCAGACGGCGGCCGCAAAGGCGTCGCCCGCGCCGGTGACGTCGACGATCTCGACCGGCGGCGCGTCCAGGCGCACCAGGCCCGAGGAAGCGGTGTACATGACGCCCTGCGCCCCGCGCGTGACGACCAGGTCCTGCACACCCTGCCGCTGCAGTTCGAGACAGGCGGCGCCGATGGCGGCCTCGCTGTCGAGCGTGCGCCCGACGCGCGCGGCCAGCTCGCCTTCGTTCAGGATCAGCAGGCGCAGGCCGCGCAACTGCTGCGGCAGGCGCGCCATCTTCGGCACCGAGACCGCCACCAGCACCAGCGGGACGCCGTCGCGCGCCGCATCGTCGAGCAGGGCGGCGATCGTATCGTGGGGCAGGTTCAGGTCGGCCACCACCAGGGCGGCGCCGGCGCGCTGATGCTCCCGGGTGGCGAGGAAGTCCGGCGTGAGCCTGTCGTTGAGGGCCATGTCGGCCAGCGCCACCACCATCTCGCCGTGCTGGTCCAGCACCGCGGTGTAGGTGCCGCTGCTCATGCCATCCAGGCGCAGCGCGCCGCGCGTGTCGATGCCGGCCTGTTCGGCATGGGCGAGCAGGGCGCGGCCGGAGGCGTCGTTGCCGACCGCCGTGATCAGGGCCGTGGGCGTCCCCAGGCGGGCCAGGTTCTCGGCGATGTTGCGGGCCACGCCGCCGAAGGATTCGTCCTGCGAGGCCGGGTTGGAGCTGCCGAGCACCAGCTGGCCGATGCTGCGCAGCTTGCGGTCCAGGTTCGAGGCGCCGATGCACAGCACCGGGCGCCGGTCGGGCAGCACGTAGGCCCGTCCCAGGATGCGGCGTTCGCGCACCAGGGTGGCGATGTAATTGGCCACGGCCGAGCGCGACAGCCCCAGTTGGGTGGCAAGGTCCTGCTGCGAAATGAAGGGATTCGCGCGGATCAGCTCATACAACTGTTCTTTTTTGGGCAGCTCGGTCACGGGGCATCGCATCGGGTTAAACAAATGTTCATCGATACTAGACAAATGTTTTGCCGGTGTCAAAGCTTATCTGCGCTGTCGCCAGCGCTGCTTGACGATCCATCCTCAGATTTATTTTATAAACCAATAAATCGACAAGAAAAATGGTATTTGCCATACATATCGGGCCTCATGCATAGTTATAATATTCCGGCTGATATGTCCTCACTGCTCATTGCTCATTGCTCAATGTGGGTAGCAGTTGATGGAACAACTGCAGTATCGGCCCCTCCTCACGTCTCCCGTTTCCGCACACAAGGACCACCATGTTCAGCAATACCCCATTCGAAGCAGCAGAAGTCATCCAGGCCCGCAAACCCGGTTTCCAGCCGCGCGCCGCACTGATCCTGGGCTCGGGCCTGGGTGTGCTGGCCGAGCAGATGACGGATGCGGTCTCGATCAGCTATGCCGACCTGCCGGGCTTCCCGATCAGCACCGTGCACGGCCACGCGGGCGAACTGGTGCTGGGTACCCTGGCCGGCGTGCCGGTGGTGTGCATGAAGGGCCGCGGCCACTTCTACGAAGGCTACGGCGCGGCCGTGATGACGTCCGCGGTGCGCACCTTCAAGCTGATCGGCTGCGAGATGCTGCTGGTGACCAATGCCGCCGGCTCGCTGCGTCCCGAAGTGGATGCGGGCAGCGTCGTGGTCCTGACCGATCACATCAACCTGCTGCCGGGCAGCCCGATGGCCGGCCCGAACGACGAGCGTTTCGGCCCGCGCTTCTTCAGCATGGCCAACGCCTACGACGCCGACCTGCGCGCCCTGATCAAGGAAACCGCGGCAGGCAAGGGCATCACCCTGAACGAAGGCGTGTACCTGGCCTGCCCGGGCCCGAACTTCGAGACCGCCGCCGAGATCCGCGCCTTCAAGACGATGGGCGCCGACGTGGTCGGCATGTCGGTGGTGCCGGAAGTGATCTCGGCGCGCCACTGCGGCCTGAAGGTGGCCGGCATCTCGGCGATTACCAACCTGGCCGAGGGATTGACCCCATTCCCGCTGTCGCACGAACAGACCCTGAAGTACGCCGCGATCGCGGCCAAGGACCTGGTCACCCTGATCCATTCCTTCATCGAGCGCCTGGGTGCAAGCCCACGCGGCGAAGCCTAACTTTTTGGAGAGCGAGCGATCCATGTCACGCGCATTCATCCTCCTGCTTGACTCGTTCGGCCTGGGCGCCTTGCCCGATGCCGACAAGTACGGCGATCTAGGTGCCAACACCTTCGGCCACATTGCAGAATGGGCCGCGAAAGAAGGCAAGCCGATGGCGCTGCCGAATCTCGAACGACTCGGCCTGGCCGCCGCCGCGCACAAGGCCAGCGGCGAATGGGCCGCGGGCTTCGGCCTGCGCGAGGGTTTCAGCGGCGCCTGGGGCGCCGCCCGCGAGCAGTCGACCGGCAAGGACACGCAGAGCGGTCACTGGGAGATCGCCGGCGTGCCGGTGCTGTTCGACTGGGGCTACTTCCCGAAGACCGTGCCGTCCTTCCCGCAAGAGTTGACCGACAAGCTGCAGGCCTTGACCGGCGTGCCGGGCTGGCTCGGCAACTGCCACGCTTCGGGCACCACCATCATCAACGAGCTGGGCGACGAGCACGTGGCGACCGGCAAACCGATCCTGTACACCTCGGCCGACTCGGTGCTGCAGATCGCCGCGCACGAAGAGCACTTCGGCCTCGAGCGCCTGTACGAAGTCTGCGAAGCCGCGTATGAACTGGTCAAGCCCTACAACATCGGCCGCGTGATCGCGCGTCCGTTCACGGGCGCGAACGGCGACTACAAGCGCACCAGCAACCGCCACGACTACGCCGTGCCGCCCACCGCGCCGACCCTGCTCGACCACGTCAAGGACGCGGGCGGCGAAGTGATCGCGCTGGGCAAGATCAGCGACATCTTCGCGGCCCAGGGCGTGACCCAGCTGATCAAGGGCGCCGACAACATGGCCCTGTTCGACCGCCTGCTCGAAGTGGCCGACAGCGCGCCCGCGAAGTCGCTCACGTTCGTCAACTTCGTCGACTTCGACATGCACTTCGGCCACCGCCGCGACGTCGCCGGCTATGCGAATGCGCTGCACGAACTCGATGCGCGCCTGCCCGAATTCGTGGCCAAGCTGCAGGATGGCGACCTGGTCGTCATCACCGCCGACCATGGCTGCGACCCGACCGCGCCGGGCTCGGACCACACCCGCGAGCACATCCCGATGATCTTCTTCGGTCCGAACGTCGCCCCGCAGGAACTGCCGACCGCAAATACCTTCTCCGACATCGGCGCAACGCTCGCCAAGCACCTTGGCGTCAAACCACTTTCGAACGGAACCGCACTGCTATGACCCAGCCCCTGGATTTCAAACGTAACACCGCCGTCGGCCTCGACCTCGGCCTGGTCAAGCACGTCAAGGTGAACCGCAACGCGGCCGACCGCCGCGCCGCCAGCCTGGCGAACCGCCGCACCGTCAAGAAGGAATACCAGGCCGCCTGGCTGGTCCGCGCGGTCGAGTGCATGGACCTGACCACCCTGGGCGGCGACGACACCCCGGGCCGCGTCGAGCGCCTGTGCATGAAGGCGATGCGCCCGCTGCGCGCCGACCTGATGCAGGCCCTCGGCCTGGAATCGCTCACCACCGGCGCGGTCTGCGTGTACCACGAGATGATCGCGCCGGCCGTGAACATCCTGCAGGGCCGCCTGCCGATCGCCGCGGTGTCGACCGCGTTCCCGGCCGGCCTGTCGAGCCTGGAAACCAAGCTGCGCGAGATCGAACTGAGCGTCGCCGCCGGCGCCACCGAAATCGACATCGTGATCACCCGCCAGCACGTATTGACTGGCAACTGGCAAGCCCTGTACGACGAGATGCTGGCTTACCGCCAGGCTTGCGGCGAGGCGCACGTGAAGGCGATCCTGGCCACCGGCGACATCGTCACCCTGGACAACGTGGCCAAGGCCTCGATGGTCTGCATGATGGCCGGCGCCGATTTCATCAAGACCTCGACCGGCAAGGAAGGCGTCAACGCCACCATTCCGGTGTCGCTGGTGATGACCCGCGCGATCCGCGACTACTACGAGCAGACCGGCTTCCAGGTCGGCTACAAGCCGGCCGGCGGCGTGTCCACCGCCAAGGCGGCGCTGCAGTACCTGACCGTGATGAAGGAAGAACTCGGCAACGACTGGCTGCAGCCGCACCTGTTCCGCATCGGCGCGTCGAGCCTGATGACCGACATCGAACGCCAGCTCGAACACTACGTGACCGGCAACTACTCGGCCGCCCATCGCCACGCGCAACCATAAAACAGCAACGGACTCGTCATGCCAACTATTAAAGAGATTTTTCAGACTATGGATTACGGCCCCGCACCAGAAAGCACCAAGGAAGCGCACGCGTGGCTGGACCAGCATGGACGCCGTTTCGGCCTGTTCATCGACGGCGCGTGGACCGAAGCCGCGTCGACTTTTGCGACCAGCAACCCGGCCGACGCCAGCGAGCTGGCCCAGGTGACCCAGGCGACCAGCGACGACGTGGAACGCGCCGTGCAGGCCGCGCGCCGCGCCCAGCCGGGCTGGGTGGCCCTGGGTGGCCATGGCCGCGCGCGCGTCATGTACGCGCTGGCGCGCCTGCTGCAGAAGCATGCGCGCCTGTTCGCGGTGCTCGAGACCCTGGACAACGGCAAGACCATCCGCGAAACCCGCGATGCCGACCTGCCGTTGGCAAGCCGCCACTTCTACCACCACGCCGGCTGGGCCCAGCTGCAATCGGAAGAATTCGCTGACTACCGCGCCGTCGGCGTGGTCGGCCAGATCGTACCGTGGAACTTCCCGCTCCTGATGCTGGCATGGAAGATCGCCCCGGCCTTGGCTGCCGGTAACACCGTCGTGTTCAAGCCGGCCGAGTTCACGCCGCTCACCGCGCTGCTGTTCGCCGAGATCTGCCAGCAGGCCGGCGTGCCGGCCGGCGTGGTCAACATCGTCACCGGCGACGGCGCCGTGGGCGAAGCCATCGTGAATCACCCGGGCATCGACAAGCTGGCCTTTACCGGCTCGACCGAAGTCGGCCGCATCATCAGGAAGGCCACCGCCGGCACCGGCAAGAAGCTGTCGCTGGAACTGGGCGGCAAGTCGCCCTTCATCGTGTTCGACGACGCCGACCTTGACGCGGCCGTCGAAGGCCTGGTCGATTCGATCTGGTTCAACCAGGGCCAGGTGTGCTGCGCCGGCTCGCGCCTGCTGGTGCAGGAATCGGTGTACGAGCGCTTCATCGCCAAGGTGAAAGCGCGCATGCAGAACCTGCGCGTCGGCTCGCCGCTCGACAAATCGAACGACATCGGCGCGCTGGTCGATCCGATCCAGCAGCAGCGCATCCACGCGCTGGTGGAGTCGGCACGCAGCGAAGGCTGCGACGTGTGGCAACCAAGCTGCGAAGCCCCGGTCGCGGGCTCGTGGTACCTGCCGACCCTGATCACGGGCGCGTCGACCTCGGCCGCCGTGGCGCAGGCCGAGATCTTCGGCCCGGTGCTGGTGGCGATGAGCTTCCGCACCCCGAGCGAAGCGGTGCAGCTGGCCAACAACACCGTGTACGGCCTGGCCGCCTGCGTGTGGTCGGAATCGATCTCGCTGGCGCTGGACGTGGCGCCGCAGATCAAGGCCGGCGTGGTGTGGATCAACACCGCCAACCAGTTCGACGCGGCCTGCGGCTTCGGCGGCTACAAGGAATCGGGCTTCGGCCGCGAAGGCGGCAAGGAGGGCATGTACGAGTACCTGACCCCGTTGTCGGAAGATGCACGCCCGGCCGCGCCGGTCGTTGCTGAAAAAGGCCGTGTGAAGGCATCGGACGAAGCGAATCTGGCAACCGCGCCGTTCGCCGTCGACCGCACCGCCAAGCTCTACATCGGCGGCAAGCAGACCCGCCCGGACGGCGCCTACAGCCGCGCCATCAACGGCGCCAATGCTTCCTTCCTGGCCGACGTGGGCGAAGGCAACCGCAAGGACATCCGCAATGCCGTGGAAGCGGCGCACAAGGCGTCCGGCTGGTCGAAAGCGACCGCGCACAACCGCGCCCAGGTGCTGTACTACATCGCCGAGAACCTGGCGATCCGCGCCGACGAATTCGCCCAGCGCATCGCCGCGCAGACCGGTTCGAAAGACGCCGCACGCGAAGTGCAGGCATCGATCGAGCGCCTGTTCTACTGGGCCGCCTGGTGCGACAAGTACGACGGCGCGGCCCACCAGCCGCCGATGCACGGCATCACCGTGGCCCTGAACGAGCCGGTCGGCGTGATCGGCATCATCTGCCCGAACGAGAACCCGCTGCTGGGCTTCATCTCGCTGGTGGCCCCGGCGCTGGCGCTGGGCAACCGCGTGGTGGCGGTGCCGTCGGAAACGGCGCCATTGTCTGCGACAGACCTGTACCAGGTGCTCGACACCTCGGACCTGCCGGGCGGCGCGCTGAACATCGTGACCGGCTCCAGCTCGGAACTGGCGCGCACGCTGGCATCGCACTCGGACGTGGACGCCGTGTGGCGCCACGACGGCTCGGCGGAGGGTTGCGCGGAGGTCGAGCGCCTGTCAAGCGAGTCGCTCAAGCGCACCTGGGTCGGTGGCGCCAAGGGCCGTGACTGGTTCGATGCGAAGCAGGCCTGCGGCCGCACCGTGCTGCAGCATGCGAGCCAGGTGAAAAACATCTGGATTCCATACGGCGTCTGATTGAATTGTTGGCGTCTGAATTGACGCATTTGTAGGGTGGGCGGGTTTCCCGCCCGCGCGTTCAACCAGCCCATGAGCAGCCTCGGAGCAGGCCGGGATACGTGATTTGAACGCGCGGGCGGCGAAGCCGCCCACCCTACGTTATAGAAAGGCTCATCTAATGTTCCTCCCCCAAGAAATCGTCCGCAAGAAGCGTGACGGCGGCGTCCTGAGCGCCGAAGAGATCCAGTTCTTCGTGCGTGGCATCCCGGACGGCAGCACCACCGAAGGCCAGATCGCCGCGCTGGCGATGGCGGTCTACTTCAATGACATGAACATGGACGAACGCGTCGCCTTCACGCTGGCGATGCGCGATTCCGGGCAGGTCCTGGAATGGAAATCCCTGGACCTGCCGGGCCCGGTGGTCGACAAGCACTCGACCGGCGGCGTCGGCGACGTGGTGTCGCTCATGCTGGGGCCCATGGTCGCCGCCTGCGGTGGCTTCGTGCCGATGATCTCGGGCCGCGGCCTGGGCCATACCGGCGGCACCCTGGACAAATTCGATTCGATCCCGGGCTACAGCACCGTGCCGGATCCGGAAAAATTCCGCCAGGTGGTCAAGGACGTGGGCGTGGCCATCATCGGCCAGACCGCGCAGCTGGCGCCGGCCGACAAGCGCTTCTACAGCATCCGCGACACCACGGCGACCGTCGAATCGGTGGCCATGATCACCGGCTCGATCCTGTCCAAGAAGCTGTCCGCCGGGCTGGATGCGCTGGTGATGGACGTGAAGGTCGGCAGCGGCGCCTTCATGCCGAGCATGGAAAAATCGGTGGAGCTGGCCGAGAGCATCGTCGCCGTTGGCAACGGCGCCGGCACCCGCACCTCGGCGATCCTGACCGGCATGAACGAGTCGCTGTGCCACGCGGCCGGCAACGCGGTCGAAGTGCGCGTGGCGATCGACTACCTGACCGGCAAGTCGCGCCCAGGCCGCCTGCACGAAGTGACGATGGCGCTGTGCGCCGAGATGCTGGTGATCTCGGGCCTGGCCGCCAACGAAGGCGAGGCCCGCGCCAAGCTGCAGGCGGCGCTTGATTCCGGCGAGGCGGCCGAGCGTTTCGCGCGCATGGTCAGCGCCCTGGGCGGCCCGGCCGACCTGATGGACAAGCCGGACGCGTACCTGGAGAGCGCCCCGGTCATCGTGCCGGTGCCTAGCCTGCAGGCAGGCTACGCGACCTCGGTCGACACCCGCGGCCTCGGCCTGGCGGTGGTGGCGCTGGGCGGCGGCCGCGTGCGTCCGCAAGACACGATCGACTTCGCCGTCGGCCTGACCGACCTGGTGGAACTGGGCGATGCGATTGCGGTCGGACAGCCGCTGGCCACCGTGCATGCACGCAGCAGCCAGGCTGCCGAACAGGCGGTGCGCGAGGTGCAGGCGGCTTACCGGATCGGCGCCGAGAAAGCCGCGGCCGAGCCGATGATCTACCGTACCATTCGTCCTCAATAAGGTCTCGGACATGACCTACGCAAAACTGATCGACGAAGCCCGCGCCGCGCGCGAACTGGCCTACGCCCCGTACTCGCAGTTCCAGGTCGGCGCCGCGCTGGAATGCAAGGACGGCCGCATCTTCCGCGGCTGTAACGTGGAAAACGCCGCCTACGGCCTGTGCAACTGCGCCGAGCGCACCGCCTTCTTCAGCGCCATCGCCAACGGCTACAAGCCGGGCGACTTCGCGGCGCTGGCCGTGATCGGCCAGACCGAGGGCCCGATCGCCCCTTGCGGCGCCTGCCGCCAGGTGATCCTGGAACTGGGCGGCAATGCGCTGCCGGTGGTGCTGACCAACCTGAAAGGCGACGTGTTCGAAACCACGGCGGCCGAGCAGCTGCCGAATGCGTTCGGCGGGCGCGACCTGAACAAGTAATCGTCAAGCTTGCTGTCGTAGTGAAAAGCGCTGACCGTGGCAACACGGCAGCGCTTTTGTTTTGTGCGGGGCCCGCCTCGGATTTTTCCGAAAACGTTGCGCAGAGTGCAATGCTTTCCGTCAAGCCTGATCCTTCTCAACAGCAAGATTGCGAACTGGACGTGTAATCGCTGGATGACTGTGCCATGCACGAAGGGAGGCCCGGATGCCAGCATACGATAGCGAGCTGCTTGCATTGTTCACACGCTTCACCCAGGACACGCGCCTGATCCGGCTCACCACCCCTTTGGGCGAGGACCTGGTGGCCGAATGCGTCCACGGCGAAGAGGCCATCAGCCGGGGCTACTGCTTGCGCATCGACGCGCTCTCGACGGATGCCCATGTGTCCCTCAGGTCGCTGCTCGGGCAAGTGGCGCTGGTGCAGCTGCTCACCGCCGAGAGCAGGGATGCGCTGCGTCCCTTCCACGGCTATGTCACCGCTGCCGAGATGACGGGAGCGAACGGCGGCTTCGCGCGCTACGTACTGACCATCGAACCCTGGAGCCGGTTTCTCTCGCTGGGCCGGGACAGCCGGATCTTCCAGGACATGAGCGTCTTCGACATCCTGGATGTGGTGTTTGGCGGCTACGCGGGACGGGGCCGGATCGCGCCGGCCTGGCGTTTCGAGCTGGCCGACCGGGCGCGGTATCCGAAGCGCAGCCTGACCACCCAATACCAGGAGAGCGATCTCGCTTTTGTTGAGCGGCTGATGCATGAGGAGGGCCTGTTCTACTTCTTCGAGCATAGCGGCGATCCGAACAGTGCTTTGCTCGGCAGCCATACCATGGTCATCGCCGACCATAACGGCGCCTTCAAGCCGAATGTCCAGGCCTCGGTCGCGTTCACCCGGCCCGGTGCGGTGATGAAGCTGGATAGCATCGACCGCTGGCGCACCGAAGTGCGCCTGTCGACCAATGCCATCGAGATGGACAGCTGGGACTACCGGACGGCGCGCCGGCGCCAGGTGGCGGCCGCGGGCGCCGATGCGGGCGAGGCCCTGCTGTGCAGCCGGGATAGTCCGGGACTCTACGCCTGGGAAGACCGCGCGCAGGGCGAGCGCGTCGTGGAAAACCAGATCGAAGCGATCGAAGCGGCGCGGCGCGTCCACGTCGGTGCCGGGACCGTGCGGACCTTCGGGCCCGGCACCACCTTTACCCTGCACGGCCACGCGCAGTTCGACCGGGTGGATCACGACGACGCCCGTACTTTCCTCATCCTGCGGGCGGTGCACCTGATGCACAACAACCTGAGCGCGGACATGCTCGATGGCGTCGCCAAGTTGCTGGGCCAGGGCGCGGTGGCGCGGGCGGGAGCGGCCGAGCCCCTGCTCACAGCCCGGCGACCCGGCGACGAACGGCCGCTGTACCGCAACCGGGTCGACGCAATCCCGGCGCGGGTGCCTTACCGCAGCCTTGCGAACGACGGGCACGGCCAACGCCTTCATCCACGCCCGACCGTGCGTGGCCAGCAAACCGCGATCGTGGTCGGCCCGCCCGGCGCCGTGATCCACACCGACCGGGACCATCGCATCAAGGTCCAGTTCCACTGGCAGCGCGGCGCCGCCAGCCATAGCCGCCTGGGACATCCTTCCCCGGAAGGGCATACCGGTGCACCGGGCGACGACAGCGCCGGGACCTGGGTGCGCGTGGCCACGCCCCTGGCCGGCGCCAACTGGGGCAGCAACATGCTGCCGCGGATCGGCCAGGAAGTGCTGGTCGATTTCCTCGAAGGCGATATCGACCGCCCGGTGGTGATCGGCAGCCTGTACAACGGCCGCGGGCAGCCGGATGCCGCGCACAACCGGGTCGCCTATGGCGCGGCCGCGGCCACCGGCAATGCGGCGCCATGGTTCCCGGGCGAGCGGGGCGGCCATGCGCACGCGGCGGTCCTGTCCGGGTTCAAGTCGCAGGCGATGCAAGCTAGCCAGGCCGGCAGCGGCGCCTACAACCAGCTGGTGTTCGACGACGCGCCCGGGCAGCCGCGCATCGGCTTGCAGCACCATGCGAAACAGCACGACGGTGCCGCGGAACTGAACCTGGGCCACCTGCGGCATCAGAGCGACAACGAGCGCCTGGAGACGGTCGGCTTCGGCGCGGAGCTGAAGACGGCGCACAGCGTCGCCCTGCGCGCCGGGCAGGGAATGCTGCTGTCGACCGACGCGCGCAACGGCGGACGCGGCACGCTGCTCGACGCGCGCGAGGCGCTCAGCCAGATCGAAGAGAGCCACCGCTTGCAGGTCTCCATTGCTGACCTGGCGCAAAAACATAACGCCAGGCTGCAGGACGAAGCGGCGCCGGACGAGATCCCGGCGATCAGGCAGATGGCGCACAGCCTCGAGGTCCTGAGCGCGACCTCAGGCGGCCAGCAGCCCGTCGAGGCGTACAGCGAGCCGCATCTGCAACTGTCGAGCCCGGCGGGAATTGTCGTGACCACGCCGGCGGACGCGGTGCTGGCGGCGGGAACGACGAGCAGCATCGTGGCCGGCCAGGACATCAATATGGTGGCGCAGGGGAGCATGGCCACGCTCGCGGCGGGCGGCATCAGCCTGTTCACTTATGGCAAGGCGACCAACAAGGACAAGCCGAACCAGGAGGTGGGGATCAAGTTGCATGCTGCCAGCGGAAAGTTCAGTAGCCAGAGCCAGTCGGGGCCGACCTCGCTGACGGCGGACAAGAAGATTACCGTGGCGAGCGTGACCCGGTCGGTGTCGGTGTCGGCGCCGAAGAAGCATGTGCTGCTGACGGCGCAGGGGGCGTATATCAAGCTGGAGGGCGGGAATATCGAGGTGCATGCGCCGGGGAAGGTGGAGTTCAAGGCGAGCAAGAAGGAGTTGGCGGGGCCACAGAGCACCAAGCAAGAAAAAGTGCTGCCAAAACCGGGGGAGCTGAAATTGTGCGAACTGCGCGCTGCTGGAGCAGCGGCTGCAGGAGACAGCAGCGTCCCCTTATTGTAAGGGAAGATAAAATGAATAAGAGCCTCGCATTGACGGCAGTCCGTGAATATCGGTTTGCTGTCGTTGATCCAGTAATACTTAATTTATTACCAGAAGATATTATTGCCCAAATTCTGGTACCAAAATGCCTGTCGCAAAGCGCGCATCTTATGCCCGGAGCGGTCGACCTCCAGCAACTATCTGAAGATCGCCTTAACGCTCTCTGCACCATCCTGCAAGGGGCATGCGAAGGGCACCTTGCCTCATCATCCGTAGCAATATTCGTCGCTACTTTGTCTGATACACATGAATTTGCGCGCCGTTGGAATGCTGTTCAGCTTGTAAGGCGCTATAACAAACGCAATTTCTGGCTGCGAATACACGACTCCAGGGTTCTCCATCAACTTCTCCGAATGTTGAATCCAATGCAGCGTCGTGGCTTGTTTGGACAAGCACAAAGGTTTCACTACTGGATCGGCAATAGTTGGACTACCGCTCTGCGTGAAGCTAAAAGCGAGGCTGAGGGAAATCTGCCATCAATTGGGCCTATCGGATGGGACTGGGCGCGTATCGAAAGGATAGGCATCGTGAACCGAGCACTAATTAGTGCGGGAATCCAAGATTTGCGTGCGTTGGAATCTCAAGCGGTGCTGGCCGAGCAGTTGATCGAGCGCGCCGTCACTCGTCACAGACTAAGTGAGCAAGCTGATCTGATCGAATATGCAACACGTGGACTCTTGTTTGATCCGCTTTTCGATGAGCACCCCGCGATTGCAAGTGCCATCAAATTACCTCCCGCATCTGAAGAAACTACCAGCCTATCGGATCGTTTGGCACTGATTGAAGACACGGTCTGGGCCTCGCTCCATTAAGTGGAAAAACAATATGAACTCGACGAAAACGTGCGAATTCTGTGATAAGCGGGGCTTGCCTTTGCTGCTAGTACGCCACGCAGTTGCACCGGTAGACTCAGGCGCTCCTTTGGCGTCAGGTTTGCCGATCGATATAGCTCCATCTGTTGCACATTACACCAAACGTGTGCTTCGAAGTGGATACGTCAACGTGTTTGACGAGTCACGTCGGCGTTGGGAAACGTATTTCGTTACACCAGACGGATTTCTTTTCAAAATCTTCCAAACTGCCGGTGCCACACCTGTCGTGCCGCAGAAGTCATTTAACTGTCCAGACGAAGGACACCGCGCTATCGCAAGCTGCATCACCATACCGGATCCAAAGAATGCCTCCAAAGTGTGGATAGGTTTTAGCGACGTGTTGTGGACCGACGCTGTCCGTAAAAGAAACGAAGACGCCGCTTATCGTTCGCGGCACATGATTGAAGTTGACGTCAAGGCTGCTCTGAAAAGAAGTCAGAAGCCCCACCATCCTATCGCACAACTCGGTACTCTTGTCGCTGAGTATGCGATGAGTCCGGTTCAGGGGAAGAGCAGCTTTGACGGAAGTCCATTTGCGTTCATTTCACGGCACGCCCATGCTGCTCGGCTTCGGTCCGAATGCGATTCCATGAGGCAAGGCTCCGCATTGATCATAACGCTGCCCGATCCAGCAGGATTGGCGCAGGAGCTTGCTTTTTTAATGAAACACAATGCAGACTCCTTTGTCAACAAGAACCCGGAAGACAAACGGAAGATAGCGGCAAGCATGGCAATTGATCAAATAAAAACCGCGGTTTTTCTTCAGGCCGAAGAAATGGAGATGGAAGGAGCAGAACAGATTGCGGACCAACGACTTGCCAATGACCCGTTTGGTCACTGGATGTTGGAATCAACACGTGAGACAACGGAAAGAATCCGGAGCGTTAATTATGCGCAGCTGAAGCGTGCTTCTGCTGAAGCATGGAAAAAATATGATGAAAAATTCAATGATAAAAAGCGAGACGCGTGGCTTAAATTTTACGGAAGTGAACTCAGTAAATTTGACGAAAATTACATTTCGCCTCTGGCGCTCGCGCACGTTGCATGGATGAAAAGTTCTAGTTTGAGCGACTATTTTGAATGCAACTATGATCAGCGGAACAAAGACTCTGGGAAGACATACACAGTAGCATTAAGCCATTGTATACTTGCCACGCAAGATAAGAAGGTATGTTCTGACTTATATCAGGAGTGGCTTGACGGAGATATATCGGACCCAAAGAATTTACTTTTGAGAGCATTGGTGCTAAATCAATCGACTTCTATAGATGCCATCAAGAATGCAATGTCCGCTAATGTCAGTTTTCGTCAAATACCTTGGGATAATCTGTTTGCAACGCATGATGCAGCAGTTGGCCGTTTTGACAATGATGCTCAGGATATTGCAGCAAAATTTCTTGTGCAGATAAGTGGTCCGATTGCACGAGCCTTTAACAAGGTGATGGATGGAAGCGCCGCATTTCGTGCGGCTGTCATGGCTACGGGCATAGTATCCGGTCATCCAGTAGTTGTGTGCGAAGTCACTGGTTCAAAGAAAAAATTCTTGGAATATCTGGTACGTCAGTTGCTGCAGTCAAATGCGAATCAAATAAGCGAACCTCAGATGAAGCGTGCCGTGAAGGCTGAGTTGAAACGGCTGCAAATCCATGGTGTTCGACTTGAAGGAGAAGCAAAAAAGAAATGGATTGTAGTTGCTGATAAAGATCTGATCAAGAGCATGCCAGCAAATCTTACTCCGCAGGAGCAAGCGAATTGGATCGCAAAAAGCATGGGAACTGTCGAGGCTCTAGAAAATACAAATTTGGTGCGATGGAGGAGTGTAGTCAACGCGAATGCTCCGAAAGTTGTAATGGCAATTGTGCAGCTGATATGTTTTACGAAGGTGTGGGAAGACGAAAAAAAGAGTCTCAGCAACGAAAAGAAAGATGCAGTTGGTCGACTTCATGCCGGTATCGCAGCAATGCTTTCTACATCAGCAGAAATTATTGGCGGAGTTATGAAATCAAGGGCCGGTCTAGGCCTACGGTTTGGACAAGGAATCGCCAAGGCAGGTGGCGTTTTCCACCTCGGCGGAAAGGTTGGTGGAATATGCGCTGGCTTATACCTTGCGGTTTTAGACGGGTTTAAAGCCTATGGTGCTTTATCCGAGAATCAGGTCGGCCTAGCATGGCTTTACGGCGCTTCGTCAGCAATTGGTATTGGTCTAGCCTTGGCATTGTCGTTCCCCGCAATTCTGGGTGTCGCAGCAATTCCAGTAATTGGATTTTTATTCGTCTTGGCTATTGTGGTAGGTTTGCTTATCGACCGTATCAAGGATAATCCGATTCAAGATTGGCTTGAACGTTGTCCTTGGGGGCTCCTGGAGAGTCAGCATTATGCAGACATGGAAACTGAGCAATCTCAGCTAATTCAGGCACTCAAGTGAGGTAATTATGGATTTCTCCGGCCTTATCGGCAAATATCCTATTAATCGCCTACTTACCGAGCAGGAGCGTGCCCATCAGTTGAAGCAAGATCGACCTCTTGGTCTGATTCCCCGTTATCAACTTAGTGTGATCAAAATGAATTCCACGTTTCTTGAAACGGTGGATAAGTGGTATGGATGGAAGGGCGCGGCTACCGCAATCACGTCTGCTGTCCTGCTTGTTATTAGTGGAGTCTTTGGATGGATGGGATTGAAACTGTTTTTGCAGGGAATGGGCATCCTCCAGTCGACACTTGATGCTGATGTTGCCACTGCAAACGGGATTGGAATGCTCTTTGTGTTCTGTTTGTTCGGTTGGGGCGTCCTTTGTCTATTGCGAAAAGAATCCTTTGCATATACCCATTATCCGATGCGTTTTAATCGCAAGAATCGAAAGGTTTATTTTTTTCGCACTAACGGCACGGTGCTGGCATATCCGTGGGAAGACCTATTTTTTACGTTAGGAACCATTCCGGCATCAAATCTTTGGGAAGTTCGGGCCCACATACTTGACGCCGATAGGAAGACGGTTCGCGAGACTTTCGCGTTGAGCTACTCAGGGACACTTGAAGCAGCAGAGTTTGTGGGGAACACTGCCAATTTTTTCTCTGAAGATTTTGTTCGAGCCCACTGGGAGTTTGTTCGGCGATATATGGAGGAAGGTCCGCAAGAAATTTTAAGCCAAATTCAATTCTGCATGCCCATCGATCAGAAGCGCGAAAATGTGAGCCTTGGATTTGAAAGGATATTCGCAAATTTTGCAGGGGCGCCGGCTCTTTTGTATTTTGCTATGTTCCCGTTCTGTTTCGTAGTGAGTGTGTTTCGAATTTTTGCAATTCAAACTAGCAAAATTCCATTCTGGCCCGAAGAGGTCGAGGCTAGCTGCGCAATTGAACCAGATGATCCTTATGCAATCCAGGGAGCGGCCGATGGAGGGCGTGTTGCTGTTTACCCCGAAGCTGCACTCGCAGCAGGGGTAGGTTTTAGCACACTGTAATGCATTGTCGCGCATAACCGGTCTTGAAATCGCTGACAAGCCCACAACATGCAGATTTGATCAGGTCTTCGATGAGGAGCACCCTCATGAGCCCATCCGATAGCCAGCAACTGCATGACTTCCTCACCCAACTCATCCAGGCCCGCGGCATCCACAAAGACCCCGGAGCCGATGCGCTCATCCAGCGTGCTGTCGTCCAACAACCCGATGCCGCCTACCTGCTGGTCCAGCGCGCGCTGCTGATGGAGCAGGCCCTGGACAGCGCACGGGCCCAGATCGCCGCGCTAGAGAGCCAGCTCCAGCACCAGCCAAGTCAAAGCAGCGGCGGATTCCTCGACCCCAATTCCTGGGGCAGGCGCCGCCATGCCGGCCACCCGCAATCCGAGCACATGCACTACCAGCACACCTCGCCCGGATCGATAGGCCGCAGCATGGGCGGCTTCCTGGGCGGCGGCGGCGGTGGTTCGCTGGGTTCGATCGCCGCCACCGCGGTCGGTGTCGCCGCCGGCAGCTTCCTGTTCCACGGCCTCGACAACATGTTCCATGACCACGGCGGCGCCCACCTGCTAGGCGGCGAGCACCTGGCGGAAAGCGGCGACCTGTCGGGCAGTGCGCTGGCCGAGCAGGCCGGCCTGAACGACATTGGCACCGGCGACAGCCTGCCTGGCGATGGAAGTGGCGGGATAGAAGACAACGGCGGCTTCTTCGACGGCGACGGTTCCGACGAAGGCCTGTTCGGTTAAAACTGGGCCGGCAAAGGCATCACATCTGCTGGAACAGATGCCCGTGGTTGCGGCTGACCTCCAGCTCGCCCGGGAAGTTGCGCAGCCTGATCATCTGGCGGCCGCGCAGGTCGCGGAACACTTCGGCGATCGCGTCCACCCGCACCAGGGTCGAGCGGTGGATGCGCCAGAACTCGTCCGGGTCCAGTTCGTCGGCTAGTTCCTTGAGCGTCTTGCGGATCAGGAGCTGGGCGGTGGCGGTCTGCACGCAGGTGTACTTGTCGTCGGCCTGGAAATACAGGATCTCGCGGGTGCTGACCATGCGCAGGCTGCCGCCCACCTGGGCCTGGATCCACTTCAGGTAGTTCGGCTTGGCGGCGCCGCCCCCCTTGAGCAGCGTACCCAGTTCGGCCAACTGGGCGCCGATCTCCTGCGGCGCGCGCGTGAGGCGGGCGCGCAGGCGCTCGCAGGTGGTCTGAAGCCGTGCCGGCGTCACGGGTTTGAGCAGGTAGTCGATGGCGCCCTGCTCGAAGGCGTCGAGCGCATACTGGTCGTAGGCAGTCGCGAACACGATGTGGCAGCGGTTGTAAAGTTGGCGCGCGGCGTCGATGCCGCCCATGCCGGGCATGCGGATGTCGAGGAAGGCGATGTCCGGCAGGTAGCGCGCGGCCATGTCCAGCGCCTCGGCGCCGTTGGCGGCTTCGGCCACGATGCGCAGTTCGGGCCAGGCTTCCTGCAGGCGCATGCGCAGCTGCTCGCGCATCGGCGCTTCGTCGTCGGCGATCAGGGCGGTCGGGCTGCTTTGGCTCATCAGTCGAACTCCGTCATCCTGTAGGGCAGGCGAATCGAGGCGCAGGCGCCGCCTGCCGGGGGCATCTCGATGACCAGCTCGGCGTCCTTCCCGAACAGCAGCGCCAGGCGCTCGCGGATGTTGGCCAGGCCCACGCCCTCGTCGGCGTGCATGTCGATGCCGACGCCGTCGTCGCACACGTCCACGTGCAGGGTGGCGTCTTCCACATGGGCGCGCACGGTGATGGTGCCGCCGGCGATCTTCGGTTCCAGGCCGTGCTTGATCGAGTTCTCGATCAGGGTCTGCAGCATCATCGGCGGGAAGGGCGCGCTGCCCAGGAAATCGGGCACCTCGAAGCGCACTTGAAGGCGTTCCTTCATGCGCGCCTGCATGATGGCCAGGTAGGCGCGCGACAGTTCGACCTGCTTGCCCAGGGTGCCGCCTATGCCGCCACCCTTGGTGCGCATCTGCGGCAGCGAGGAACGCAGGTACTCGATCAGGTGCGCATGCACGCGCGCCGCTTCCTTCGGGTCGGTCTCGATCAGCTGGCCGATCAGGGCCAGGGTATTGAACAGGAAGTGCGGTTCGACCTGGGCCTGCAGGGTGGCCATCTGCGCTTCCATCAGGCGGCGCTCGAGGGTGGCCACGTCGGCCTTCTCGGCCGCTTCGCGGGCGGTGAGTTCGGCGCGGCGCTTGCCGCCGGCCAGTACCTTGACGCCGAACGAGAGCAGGATGAACCACACCGCCGGTTCGCTCAGGTTGAACGAGATGCCGAAGATGAAGACCAGGAACCAGGTCACGTACAGTTTGCGCCACTCGACCAGGGCCAGCCAGTCGAAGAAGCCCCACCACAGGGCGCCCGCTTCGCTGACGGCTTCGCGCACGAAGTCGAGTGCGCGGTTGATCGATGCGGCGGCCATGGCTTACTCCACGATCTGGGCTGGACGGCGGCCGAACAGGGCCGCGGCAAGGAACTTCAGCAGCAGAAAGCCGACGAACAGCGTGAGCGCCAGCGGCACGATGCTCAGGACCAGGGCCAGGCCGATCGACACGGCCAGCAGCGAAGGCCAGGGCAGGGCGGCCAGGGTGCGGGCGCCCGAGCGCACGGCGCGGTGGGTCTTGCGGCCGATGGTTTGCATGTCGGCGATGAACGAATCGAAGCGGGAGGTTGTCATATGCGAGCGTCCTTCGGTTGAGTAGATGACGCTACTCTAGCCCCCGCGCGCGGGCGGCGCCATGGCGATCCGACGAACGGTAGAAAACCCGGTGTTGGCGGCAGCGTGGCCCGATAAGCGGGGGAGATTCTATCCCTTTCGGCGGGGGCATCGGCGGGGGCATCAAACCCGGCCGCGCGCATCCCAGTAGCTGCGCAGCAGCCCATAGTTGACCGTGTCGGCCATTTCGCCATGCACGAACCAGCGTTCCGGCATATAGCCTTCCCGGCGAAAGCCCATCCGCTCCAGCACGGCGGCCGAGGCGGCGTTGCGCGGGTCGATGTCGGCTTCGATGCGGTTCAGGCACAGTTCGTGGAAAGCGTAGTCGAGCGCGGCTTCCAGCGCCTCGGTGGCGTAGCCCTTGCCCCAGTGCGCACTGCCGAGCGCATAGCCCAGTTCGCAGCGGCGGTTCTGCGGGAAGACGTGATGCAGGTTGACGGTGCCGATCAGCGCGCCGGTAGCCGCCAGTTCGATCCCGAAACGTAGCTCCGAGCCGTCGCGGTAGGCAGCCAGCGCATGGGCGATGGCGCTTTCGGCAGAGCCGATCGCGGTCCACGGTTCCGCGCTCCAGTAGCGCACCACGGCCGGGTCGCAGAACACGGCGAACAGGTCGGGGGCGTCCTGCATCGCCAGGGGACGCAGGGTGAGCCGCTCCGTGCTCAGGAGGGGAGTGGGAAAGCCGGACATGAGCGAAAGGATAACACTCCTGCCCGATCACCCGGTAGCGGCCAAGGCCCGCACCACCAGGTCGCCGATCAGGCGCTCGGCATCCTCGAAGTCACCGCCGCCGAGTTCGGGCTTGTCCAGCACCAGCGTCATCTGGGCCGCGAAGTCGGCATACGACTGCGTCATGGCCCACAGCGCGAACAGCAGGTGGGTGGCGTCGACGCGGGCGATGCGGCCCTCGCGCATCCAGCGTTCGAACACCTCGATGTCGCGCCGCAGCAGGGGCACCACCCGTGCGCGGATCTGCTCGCCGTAGAACTTGGCGCCGCCGATGACTTCCATCGCATACACCCGCGAGGCCCAGGGCTGCTCGCGCGAGAAGCGCAGCTTGGCGGCGACGTAGGCGCGCAGCACCCCGGCCGGCTCGCCATCCCCATCGGCCAGGTGCGCCATGCGCGCCAGCCAGTCGTCGAGCACATCGTCGAGCACGCGCCGGTACAGGTCGTTCTTGGTCGGGAAGTAGTAGAGCAGGTTCTGCTTCGAGATGCCGGCCCGCTCGGCCACGGTGGCGATGCTGGCGCCTTCGAAGCCGCACTCGGCGAACAGGCGGGTGGCGGCGGCCAGGATGGCGCCTTCCAGCCTGTCGCGCCGCCGGGCGCTGTCGCTCATGTGTTCCTTGACCTGAATGTCCATGGTGTCCTCAGCGCCGGTTGGGCAGAAATTCGCGCAGGAAGTCGAGCAGTCGCGGGTTGGCCGAATAGGCGGCATTGAAGCGGAACCAGATCCGGCCCGGTTCGCGCTGCGTGAAGAATTCGCCGGGGGCCAGCAGGATGCCGGCCTTCAGGGCGGCGTCGGCGATGGCCCGGCCGTGGCGCCCCGCAGTGGGCGTCTCGTCCCAGCCGGCGCTGACGAACATGCCGCCGCGCGGACGGGCCAGCGGGCGCATGCCGATGTCGCGCAGCCCGTCCAGCGTGCGTTCACGCGCATCTTCCAGCTGGCTGGCCAGGCGCTCGACCATGCGGCGGTAACCACGCGCGCCGATGGCGTGGAACACGGCGCGTTCGTTGATCTCGGAAGTCGTCAGGCCCGCCACCATTTTCACGCGCAGCAGTTCCGGCAGCAGCGAACGCGAGGCGCACAGCGAGCCGACCCGCAGCACGGGCGAGAGCGTCTTGGAAAAACTGCCGACCCGGATCACGCGGCGCAGACCGTCCATCGCCGCCAGCGAGGCCTCGCCGGGGGCGGCCAGTTCGCGGTAGATGTCGTCTTCCACCAGCCAGAAGTCGAACTGCTCGGCCAGCGCCAGCAGGCGGTGCGCCTGGGCCTGCGAGAGCGAGGTGCCGAGCGGATTTTGCAGCACCGTGTTGACGAACATGAGCTTGGGATGCAGCAGCGCGGCCTGGCGCGCCAGCTCCTCCATGTCCAGGCCGTCCCCGCTGCGCGGGATGCCGACCGGGACGCAGCCGTGGTGGTGTACCAGCGTCAGCAGGTTGCCGTAGCCGGGGTCCTCGACCAGCACCACGTCGCCGGGGCGCGTGAGCGTGCGCAGCACCAGGTCGAAGGCGTGGGTCGCGCCGTTGGTCAGCAGGACCTGGTCGGCGTCGACCGGAAACAGTTCGTCCGACAGGCTCGCGGCCAGCTGCTGGCGCAGCGAGGGAAAGCCGAGCGGGTGGCCGTAGCCGCGCAGGCGGCTCGCCGGGATCTTCATCGCATGGCGCACGGCATCGAGGATGGTGTTCTCGCCGTACCACTCGGGCGGCAGCCAGCCGGCGCCGACCGGCAGCGCCTCGGCCTGGCCGCTGTACAGGTCGGGGGCGAGGGCGTCGATCTCGGATTGCAGGCAGGGCTGGGAGGGGAGTGGCGCGCAGGAAATATGCGGCGGGCTGCGTGTGACGAAGAAGCCGGAACCGCGCCGCGAGGACAGCAAGCCCAGCTGGTGCAGGCGCTCGTAGGCTTCCACCACGGTGAATGTGCTGACGCCATTGCACTTTGCGAATTGTCTAACCGATGGCATTTTCGTACCGGCACCAAGCTGGCGCTCGTTTACCATCGTCGAGATCGTTCCGACGATCTGCTCGACCAGGCTGCCGCGCCTGGCCCTGTCGATCGCGAGCAGCGGCCATGCCACGCTGGGTGCCATACTGGAGGCGCCACTCGTGGACGCCGGATGCAAGGTTTCAGAAGGAAACATCTCTGTCAGAACAGCTTCTTCCATCGCCACCACTCCACAAAACTGTACAGGCTGTGCTGCCTGTACGGTTGGTCGGTTCTGCCCTTGGTGTATCTGTGCCGGTGTTGCCTTGCTGACTATTATTGATCAATATTTTGCCAACTGGTAAAAATTTTTCGCCATTCAATGGCGGGGAGAATCGCATGAACGAATCCAGGCCCACCTCGATGTCCGCATTCTGGATGCCTTTCACTAATAACCGCGACTTCAAGGCCAATCCGCGCCTGTTGGTGTCAAGCGAGGGGATGTATTACAAGGATGTCGACGGCAATAGTGTGCTCGACGGTACTGCCGGCCTCTGGTGCGTGCCTTGCGGCCACGCCCAGCCGCGCATCACCCGGGCGGTCAGCGACATGGTCGGCCAGCTCGACTTCGCCCCCACCTTCCAGATGGGTCACCCGGCCGCGTTCGACCTGGCCGAGCAGCTGATGGACTACACCGGCCACAAATTCGGCCACGTGTTCTATACCAATTCGGGTTCCGAGGCGGTCGATACGGCCCTGAAGATGGCGCTGGCCTATCATCGGGCGCGCGGCGAGGGCGGGCGCACGCGCCTGATCGGCCGCGAGCGCGGCTACCACGGGGTCGGCTTCGGCGGCCTGTCGGTGGGTGGCATCGGTAACAATCGCAAGAGCTTCGGCCCGCTGCTGCCGGGTGCCGATCACCTGCCGCACACGCACGATCTGTCGAAAAACGCCTTCTCGCGCGGCGAACCGGACTTCGGCGCCGAGCTGGCCGACGAGCTGGAACGCCTGGTGACCCTGCACGACGCCTCCACCATCGCGGCGGTGATCGTCGAGCCGGTGGCCGGCTCCACCGGCGTGCTGGTGCCGCCCAAGGGCTACCTCAAGCGCCTGCGCGAGATCTGCGACAAGCATGGCATCCTGCTGATCTTCGACGAGGTCATCACCGGTTTCGGGCGCCTGTGCACGCCCTTCGCCAGCGATTATTTCGGCGTCGAGCCGGACATGATGACCACTGCGAAGGGCTTGAGCAACGGCGTGGTGCCGATGGGCGCCGTGTTTTCCAAGCGCTTCATCCACGACGCCTTCATGGAGGCGCCGGCCGGCATCGAGCTGTTCCACGGCTATACCTACTCGGGCCACCCGCTGGCCTGCGCGGCCGCGCTGGCCACGCTCGAGGTATTCCGCGAGCAGGGCGTCATCGAAAACGCCAGGAGCGTGCAGCCGTATTTCGAAGACGCCCTGCATGCGCTGCGCGGCCTGCCGCACGTGATCGACCTGCGTTCGATCGGCCTGGTGGCCGGCATCGAGCTCGAACCCATCGCCGGCAAACCGGGCGCGCGCGCCTACAGCGCCTTCAAGCAGGCCTTTGCGGACGGCATCCTGATCCGCGTGACGGGCGATATCATCGCGCTGTCGCCGCCGCTCATCCTGAACAAGCAGAACATCGACGAACTGTTCGGCAAGCTGGCCCACATCCTCAAGAACCTGGACTGACCATGACCCTGATTTCCCATTTCATCGACGGACGACTGACGCACGCGCAAGGCTGCCGCCAGCTTGATGTCTACAACCCGGCGCGCGGCGAACCCTGCGCGCGTGTGGCGCTGGCCGAGCCGCGCGAGGTCGACGCCGCCGTCGGCGCGGCCTTGGCGGCCTTTCCGGCCTGGGCGGCCACGCCGCCGCTGGCGCGCGCGCGCGTCCTGTTCAAGTACTTGCAGCTGTGCCAGCAGCACACCGACGACTTCGCCGCCATGGTCGTGCGCGAGCACGGCAAGACCTTTGCCGATGCCCAGGGCGAAGTCGCGCGCGGCATCGAGGTGGTCGAATTCGCGGTCGGCATCCCGCAGATGCTCAAGGGCGAATTCACCGACCAGATCGCGCGCGGCATCGACGCCTGGTCGATGCGCCAGCCGCTCGGCGTGGTGGCCGGCATCACGCCCTTCAACTTCCCGGTGATGGTGCCGATGTGGATGTTCCCGGTCGCGATCGCATGCGGCAATACCTTCGTGCTGAAACCGTCCGAGCGTGACCCGTCGGCCTCGCTGCTGCATGCGCAGCTCCTGCAGCAAGCCGGCCTGCCGGACGGCGTCTTCAACGTGGTCCAGGGCGACAAGGTGGCGGTCGATGCGCTGCTCGACCACCCCGAGGTGCAGGCCATCAGCTTCGTCGGCTCGACCCCGATTGCCGAATACATCTACGCGCGTGGATCGAGCAAGGGCAAGCGGGTACAGGCCCTGGGCGGCGCCAAGAACCACATGGTGGTGATGCCGGACGCCGACATGGACATGGCGGTCGACGCCCTGATCGGCGCCGCCTACGGTTCCGCGGGCGAGCGCTGCATGGCGATTTCGGTGGCGGTGGCGATCGGCGACGCCGGCGACAAGCTGGTCGCGGCACTGGCGGAACGCACCGCCAGGCTGAAGGTCGGCGACGGCATGGCGGAGGGGGCGGAAATGGGGCCGGTGGTGACCGGCGCCGCCAAGGAACGCATCGAACGCCTGATCGGCCAGGGCGTGGAGCAGGGCGCCACCCTGGTGGTCGACGGCCGCGGCTACCGCGTCGAGGGCTGCCCGAATGGCTTCTTTGTGGGCGGCACCCTGTTCGACCACGTCACCCCCGACATGCGCATCTACCAGGAAGAGATCTTCGGCCCGGTGCTGTGCGTGGTGCGCCTGCCGGATGTCGGCCGCGCGGTGGAACTCATCAACGCCAACGAATACGGCAACGGCGTCGCCATCTTCACCCGCGACGGCGGCGTGGCGCGCGAGTTCGTGCGCCAGATCGAGGTCGGCATGGTGGGCGTGAACGTGCCGCTGCCGGTGCCGATGGCCTTCAACAGCTTCGGCGGCTGGAAGCGCAGCCTGTTCGGCGACCACCACGCCTACGGTCCCGAAGGTGTGCGCTTTTATACGCGCCACAAGGCGGTCATGGAGCGCTGGCCCAACACTGCGAGCAGCGGGCCGCAGTTCGCCTTTCCGCAGATGAAGTAGCAGTGGTGGTGCCCGGAGGTGCCGGGCTGCAGCATGTCGTCGACCTACAACAACAAGGGATGCACATGATCGAATCACTCCAGCACCTGCCGCCCGCGGCAGGGTCGAACGGCGAACTCGCCGCGCAGTTCACCGACCTGGCGCCGCCCTTGACGGCGCGCCAGGCCGCCGTCGAGGCGGCGCGCTGCCTGTACTGCTACGACGCCCCCTGCATGAACGCCTGCCCGACCGGCATCGACGTCGCCAGCTTCATCAAGAACATCCACGACGGGAACCTCACCGGCGCCGCCCACGGCATCCTGAAGGCGAACATCTTCGGCGGCAGCTGCGCCCGGGTCTGCCCCACCGAGATCCTGTGCGAGGACGCCTGCGTGCGCAACAACCCGGCCGAGCGCGAACCGGTGCGCATCGGCCTGCTGCAGCGCCATGCGATCGACCATGCCGTCTTTGCCGGCCATCCTTTCGAGCGCGCGCCATCGACCGGCAAGCTGGTCGCCGTGGTCGGCGCCGGGCCTGCCGGCCTGTCCTGCGCCCACCGCCTTGCCATGCTGGGCAACGAGGTGGTGGTGTTCGAGGCGCGACCGAAGGCGGGCGGCCTGAACGAATACGGCATCGCCAAGTACAAGCTGCCGGGCGACTTCGCCCGGCAGGAGGTGGACTTCCTCCTGTCGATCGGCGGCATCCACATCGAATATGGCCGCAAGCTGGGCGAGAACCTGAGCCTGGCCGAGCTGCACACGCGCTACGACGCGGTTTTCCTGGGCATCGGTTTGCAGGCCAGCCGCGCGCTGGGACTGACGGGCGAGGATGCGCCCGGCCTGGTGGCGGCGATCGACTACATCGCCGCGCTGCGCCAGGCCAGCGATCTCTCGCGCTTGCCGGTGCCGCGCCGCGCGCTCGTGATCGGCGCCGGCAATACTGCGATCGACATGGCGGTGCAGATCAGGCGCATGGGCGCCGAGGACGTGACCCTGGTCTACCGCCGCGGCCTGGAATCGATGAGCGCGACCGGCCACGAAATCGCGATCGCCAAGGCGAATTTCGTGCGCATCCGCACCTGGGCGGCGCCGCTCGAGGTGTTGCTGGACGAGGCGGGCCGGGTGGCCGGCATGCGCTTCGAGCAGACCCGCATGGAAGAGGGGCGCCTGGTGCGTACCGGCGGCATCGTCGAGATCGCGGCCGATGCCGTGTTCAAGGCCATCGGACAGAGCATGGGCGAAGAAGGCTTTAGCGAGCCGCTGGCGCGCGAACTCGCACGGGAAGGCGATCGCATCCGGGTCGACGAGCGCTTCCGCACCGCGCTGCCGGGCATCTACGCGGGCGGCGACTGCGTCGCGCCGGGACAGGACCTGACGGTGCAGGCGGTCCAGCACGGCAAGCTGGCCGCCCTGGCGATCCACCACGACATCCAGGTGCGCATTGGAACCAATACGGAGGCAGCATGGCCGACCTGAGCATCGATTTCTGCGGCATCAAGAGCCCGAACCCGTTCTGGCTGGCCTCCGCGCCGCCGACCGACAAGGCCTATAACGTGGTGCGCGCCTTCGAGGCGGGGTGGGGCGGGGTGGTGTGGAAGACCCTCGGCGAAGACCCGCCGGCGGTCAACGTCTCGTCGCGCTACTCGGCCCACTACGGCAAGAACCGCGAGGTCATCGGCTTCAACAACATCGAGCTGATCACCGACCGCAGCCTGGAGATCAACCTGCGCGAGATCACCCAGGTCAAGAAGGACTGGCCGGACCGTGCCCTGGTCGTCTCGCTGATGCTGCCCTGCGAGGAAGCGCCGTGGGCGGCGATCCTGCCGCTGGTCGAAGCCACCGGCGCCGATGGCATCGAACTGAACTTCGGCTGCCCGCACGGCATGCCCGAGCGCGGCATGGGCGCGGCGGTGGGCCAGGTGCCTGACTACGTGCAGATGGTCACCGCCTGGTGCAAGAAGCACACGCGCCTGCCGGTGATCGTCAAGCTGACCCCGAACATCACCGACGTACGCCATCCGGCCAGGGCCGCGCTGGCCGGCGGGGCCGACGCGGTTTCGCTGATCAATACGATCAACTCCATCACCCACCTCGACCTCGACCGGATGGTGGCCTTCCCGATCGTGGGCGGGGCCAGCACCCACGGCGGCTACTGCGGCTCGGCGGTGAAGCCGATCGCCCTGAACATGGTGGCCGAGATCGCGCGCGACCCGGCCACGCGCAACTTGCCGATCTCCGGCATCGGCGGCATCCAGAGCTGGCGCGACGCGGCCGAGTTCATCGCGCTCGGCGCCGGCAGCGTGCAGGTCTGCACGGCGGCCATGCTGCATGGCTTTCGCATCGTCGAAGAGATGAAGGACGGCCTGTCGCGCTGGATGGACAGCCAGGGCTACCAGAACATCGCGGCCTTCTCGCGCAAGGCGGTGCAGAACACCACCGACTGGAAGTACCTGGACATGCACTACCAGGTGATTGCCCGGATCGACCAGGACAAGTGCATCGGCTGCGGCAAGTGCTGGGTGGCCTGCGAGGACACCTCGCACCAGGCCGTCGCGCAACTGGTGGACGATGCCGGCAAGCGCCGCTACGAGGTGATCGAGGACGAGTGCGTGGGCTGCAACCTGTGCGAGATCACCTGTCCGGTTCAGGACTGCATCAGCATGGTGCCGCAGGATACCGGCAAGCCTTACATGAACTGGACCCAGGACCCGCGCAATCCGCACGCCGGGCCGGCGGCCTGACCGGCCGGGGGAGGGATTGGCACTCGCGCCGGTACGTACGATTACGCTACACTGGCCCGCTACCGCAACCCTATTGGAGAAAGACCCCGTGACAGCACGCAACGACGCCAGCCAGGACCTCTGGAACCACGACCTCGCCCCGACCAGCGCCGCGCAGCGTACCTGGCGCTGGTATCACTTTGCCGCCCTCTGGGTCGGCATGGTGATCAGCATTCCCGCCTACATGCTGGCATCGAGCCTGATCGAAGGCGGCATGTCGGCCTGGCAGGCGGTGCTCACGGTGTTCCTGGCCAACCTGATCGTCCTGGTGCCGATGCTTCTGATCGGGCATGCCGGCACCAAGTACGGCATCCCCTATGCGGTGCTGGCGCGCGCCTCCTTCGGCACCCGGGGCGCGCGCCTGCCGGCCCTGATGCGCGCGATCGTCGCCTGCGGCTGGTACGGCATCCAGACCTGGTTTGGCGGCAGCATGATCTATACGCTGCTCGGGGTCTTGCTCGGCGGGGCGGCCAGTGCGCCGCTCGGCGGCGAGAACCTGCCCGGCCTGGGCATCAACCTCGGCCAGCTGGCCTGCTTCCTGGGCTTCTGGGCGATCCAGATGTACTTCATCGTGCATGGCATGGAGTCGATCCGCAAGCTCGAGACCTATACCGCGCCGCTGAAGATCGCGATCTGCTTCCTGCTGCTGTGGTGGGTGTACGACAAGGTGGGCGGCTTCGGCCCGCTGCTCGGCCAGCCTTCCCAGTTCGTCGAGGGCGGACCCAAGGCTGGCCTGTTCTGGAGCGTGTTCTGGCCGTCGCTGACCGCCATGATCGGCTACTGGGCCACGCTGGCGCTGAACATTCCCGACTTCACCCGCTTCGCCAAGACCCAGCGCGACCAGGTGGTCGGCCAGACGCTCGGCCTGCCGCTGCCCATGGCCCTGCTCGCGGCGCTGGCCGTCACCGTCACCTCGGCGACCATCGTCCTGTACGGCAAGGCCTTGTGGGACCCGGTCGACGTGGCCAGCCGCATGACCGGCGTGGCGGTGCTGGTCGCGCTGCTGATCCTGCTGATCGACACCGCCAGCGTCAACCTGGCGGCCAACCTGGTCGGCCCGGCCTATGACTTCTCGGCGCTGTCGCCCAAGCGCATCTCCTACCGCATCGGCGGCTACATCACCGCCGGCATCGCGCTGGCCATGATGCCGTGGAAGATACTCGAGACCACCCAGAACTACATCTTCATCTGGCTGACCGGCTACTCGGCCCTGCTCGGACCGATCGCCGGGATCATGATGGTCGACTACTACCTGGTGCGCAAGACCAGGCTCGACGTCGACCAGCTGTACCGGGAGGGCGGCGCCTATTCGTACAAGGGCGGCTGGAACGCCGCCGCCATCGTGGCGTTCGCGGCCGGGGTGCTGCCCAACCTGCCCGGCTTCCTGAATGCGGCCTTGCCGAACATGTTCCCGGACGTGGGCGAGGCCTTCAAGACCATCTATACCTATGCCTGGTTCGTCGGCGTGACGATCGCGGCCATCGTGTATGGCCTGATGATGATGAATGGCCGCGCGCTGCAGGTGCCGCGCACGGCGAACCATCCAACCTGAAGGGAATGTGCATGACTACCTTGATCCGTGGCGGTACCGTGGTGAACGCCGACCGTGCTGTCCGCGCCGATGTGCTGTGCGTGGGCGACCGGATTGCGGCGGTGGGCGACAAGCTCGAGGCGCCCGCCGGCGCCACGATCGTCGACGCCGGCGGCCAGTACGTCATGCCCGGCGGGATCGATACCCACACCCACATGCAGTTGCCCTTCATGGGCACCGTCACGGCCGACGACTTCTTCACCGGCACCGCGGCCGGCCTGGCCGGCGGCACCACCACGATCATGGATTTCGTGATTCCCGATCCGAAGCAGTCGCTGCTCGAGGCCTTCCACACCTGGCGCGGCTGGGCGCAAAAATCGGCCGGCGACTACACCTTCCACGTGGCCGTCACCTGGTGGGACCCTTCGGTGCACGAAGAGATGGGCGTGCTGGTGCGCGAGCACGGGGTGAACAGCTTCAAGCACTTCATGGCCTACAAGAACGCCATCATGGCCGACGATGAGACGCTGGTGAAGAGCTTCCGGCGCGCCCTCGAACTGGGCGCGATCCCGACCGTCCATGCCGAGAACGGCGAGCTGGTCTACCAGTTGCAGCAGGAGCTCCTGGCACAAGGCATGCGCGGCGCCGAGGCCCATCCGCTCTCGCGCCCGCCCGAAGTCGAAGCGGAGGCGGCCAACCGCGCGATCGCCATCGCGGGCGTGCTCGGCACCCCGGTCTACATCGTGCACGTGTCCTGCGCCGAGTCGCTGGAGGCGATTCAACGGGCGCGCGCCAAGGGCCAGCGGGTGTACGGCGAAGCGCTGGCCGGCCACCTGGTCATCGACGACAGCGTCTACCGCCACCCCGATCCTGACTTCGCGCGCGGCCACGTCATGAGCCCGCCGTTTCGCAGCCCCCACCACCAGCAGGCGCTGTGGCAGGGCCTGCGGGGCGGCAACCTGCACACCACGGCCACCGACCACTGCACCTTCTGCGCCGAGCAGAAGGCGGCCGGCAAGGACGATTTCACCAGAATCCCGAACGGCTGCGGCGGTGTCGAGGAGCGCATGGCGGTGGTCTGGGACGGGGGCGTCAACACCGGCCTGCTCACGCCAATGGAATTCGTGCGCGTCACCTCGACCAATGCGGCCCAGATCTTCAATATGTACCCGCGCAAGGGCCTGATCGCGGTCGGGGCGGATGCCGACATCGTGGTCTGGGACCCGAACGGCACCCGCACCATCTCGGCCAAGACCCAGCACGCGAAGGGCGGCTTCAACGTGTTCGAGGGCCGCACGGTGCGCGGCATCCCGACCCACACGGTCGCCGCCGGCAAGCTGGTGTTCGAACGCGGCGCGTTGCGCGCCGAAGCCGGAGCGGGCCGCTACGTCGCGCGTCCCGCCTTTACCGCTACCGTGGCCTGAGGAGAAACCCATGAACGAGCCGCGCAAGGATGAGCTGTACGTCAACGGCGAGCGCCTGTGGCAATCGCTGATGGACCTGGCCGCCATCGGCGCCACCGAGAAGGGCGGCGTCAAGCGCCTGGCACTGACCGATCTCGACCGCCAGGGCCGCGACCTGGTGGTCAGGTGGGGACGCGAAGCCGGGCTGGAGGTCACGGTCGACCAGATCGGCAACGTCTTCATGCGGCGTGCGGGACGCAATGCCGCGCTGCTGCCGATCGTCACCGGCAGCCACGTGGACACCCAGCCCACCGGCGGCAAGTTCGATGGCAACTACGGCGTGCTGGCCGGGCTGGAAGTGGTGCGCACCCTGAACGAGCGCAACATCCAGACCGAGGCGCCGATCGAGGTCGCCTTCTGGACCAACGAAGAAGGCTCGCGCTTCGTGCCGGTGATGATGGGCTCGGGCGTGTTCTGCGGCGCCGTCAAGCTGGAGACGGCCTACGCCGCCCGCGACACCGAGGGCAAGAGCGTGCGCGAGGAACTGGAGCGCATCGGCTACCTGGGCGACGAGGTGCCCGGAAAACACCCGATCGGCGCCTATTTCGAAACCCACATCGAGCAGGGGCCGGTGCTGGAAGACGCCGGCAAGGTGATCGGCGTGGTGCCGGCCGTGATGGGCCTGTCGTGGTACGACTGCACCGTGACCGGCATGGAAGCGCATGCGGGACCGACGCCGATGGGCTTGCGGCGTGACGCGCTGCAGGTGGCCACCGCCATCATGCAGGAAACGGTGCGGATCGCGAACCGCTACCCGCCCTACGGCCGCGGGACGGTCGGCATGGTGCAGGTGTTCCCGAACAGCCGCAACGTGATCCCCGGCGAGGTCAAGTTCAGCATCGACCTGCGCAACGTGAGCGACGCGCTGCTGAACACGATGCACGAGGAGATGCTGGCCTTCGTGGACCAGACCCGCGAGGAAAGCGGCCTGCGGATCGCGATCGAGCGCGTCTCCTATTACCCGCCATGCCCCTTCCATCCGGACTGCGTGGACGCCGTGCGGGCCGCCACCGAAAAGCTGGGCTATGCGAGCATGGACGTGGTGTCGGGCGCCGGCCACGACGCCATCTACGCCGCCCGGGTCGCGCCTGCCGGCATGATCTTCGTCCCCTGCAAGGACGGGATCAGCCACAACGAGATCGAGGACGCCCAGCCGGCGCACCTGGAAGCCGGCTGCAACGTGCTGCTGCATGCCATGCTCGAGCGCGCCGGCATTGCCGGCTGACGCTGCCTGCGTGGCGCTGTCATTCTTGAAAAAATGGCATCATTCCCGGGTCTTCTCGGGAGGTATTGCATGGATTGGCTGGAGCGGAGCTGGCTCACGGTACAGCAGGAATTTTCGGACCTCGGCAATGTCGAGGACATCACGCGCATCGTGGTGCGCCTGACCGTGGCCGTGGTGCTGGGCGGGATGCTCGGCTACGAGCGCGAGACGGTCGGCGCCTCGGCAGGCCTGCGCACCCACATGCTGGTGTCGCTCGGCGCCGCCCTGTTCGTGCTGATCCCGTTGCAGGCGGGGATGGAGATCGGCGATATCTCGCGCGTCCTGCAGGGCGTGACCGCCGGTATCGGCTTCATCGGCGCCGGGGCCATCCTCAAGCATTACAACGGAGACGATGTCAGGGGCGTCACCACGGCCGCCAGCGTATGGCTGACCGCCGCGGTGGGCGTCGCGGCCGGGATGGGGCGCGAGGCCTCGGCCGTACTCAGCGCGCTGCTTGCGCTGGCGATCCTGGCGATCCTGCGCGTGGACTTGACGGGCAAGCAAAGGCATACCGAGAAGTAAGCCGGAAGCGAGGCGGCGCATGCGCCTCAAGCCGGCGTGTCGCCCATCTTGCGCAGGAAGCCCAGCAGCACCTCGCCCGCCAGCTCGGCATCGTCGGCGGTCATGGTCTCGAGCGGATTGTGACTGATCCCGCCGTTGCCGCAGCGCGTGAACAGCATCGCGACCTCGGTCATGTGCGCCATCTCCATCGCGTCGTGGCCGGCGCCGGACAGCAGGTCGAAGCGCGGTAGTCCGGCCGCCTCGATGGCCGCGCCGAGCCGGTCCATCAGGTGCGGCGCACAGGGCGCGGCGTCGGCTTCGACCAGCTTGCACAGCTTTTCCTCGATGCCGCGCCGTGCGCAGATCGCGCCGATGCCGGCCAGGATATCGCCCACCGCCGCCAGGCGCTCGTCGTCGCTGGCCGCGCGGATGTCGAGCGAGAGCCGGCAATCGCCGGGGATCACATTGACCGAGCCGCCGGGCACCTCGAGCTGGCCGACCGTGCCCACCAGCGAGCCGCGCCCGCTGCAGCGGTCTTCGACCAGCAGCACGATTTCGGCGGCGGCGGCGGCGGCGTCGCGGCGCATTCCCATCGGCGTGGTGCCCGCATGGCTGGCCACGCCCGACAGGTCGACCAGGTAGCGCGAGCTGCCGGCGATGGCCGTCACCACGCCGACCGGCAGGCCGCGCTCGAGCAGCACCGGACCCTGTTCGATGTGGACCTCGACGAAGCCCAGCGTCGACGCCGGGTCGCGCGCCAGCGCGCCGATGGACGCGGGCTCATGGCCGGCGGCGATCAGCGCTGCGCGCATCGTGACGCCATCGCCGTCCTGCCGGTCCAGCAAGGCCGGATCGAAGCGGCCGGTGAGGGCGCTGCTGCCCAGGAAGGTGCTGCGGAAGCGCACGCCTTCTTCTTCGGCGAAGCCGATGACATCGAGGTGAAAGGGCAGGCGCTCGCCGCGCCGGTGCAGGTAGCGCACCAGGGCGATGGGCAGCAGGATGCCGAACCGGCCGTCGTACTTGCCGCCCCGGCGCACGGTGTCGTAGTGCGAGCCGGTGAGCAGGGTCTTCGCGTCCGGCCGGGCGGCCGGGTAGCGACCGACCACGTTGCCGACGGCGTCGATCCGCGCGTCCATGCCGGCTTCCCGCATCCACTCCAGCAGCTGGCTGGCGGTGCGCTGGTGGGCCGGGGTCATGTAGGCGCAGGTGAGACCGTCCTCGCTGTCGCTGATCGCGCCCAGGGTCTCGGCCCAGTCCATTACCTGCCGTCCGAAGCGGTGCACGACGCCCAGCAGCGCGTTCAGGCGGATCTCGGCGATGCGGTGCACCTGGCGCAGGGACTCGCGCATCTCGTCGTCGCGGGTGTTGTTCAGGCGACGCGCGAAGGTCTCGATGATGGCGGCGCGGCTGAGGCCCTGTCCGGTCGGGCCCTTGACCGCCAGGATGAAAGGAAAGCCGAACTTCTCGCCATACCGCGCGTTCAGTTCGTGCAGAAGCGCATACTCTTCCGGGCTGCAGCGGTTAAGGCCGGACGCCGCCTGTTCGCCCGTCGACTCGACCGTCAGCTCGCCGGCGATGGCCGCCTTGCCGGCCAGTTCCGGGTGGGCGCGCAGCAGCGCCAGCTGTTCGTCCTGCGTGGCCTGCACGACGGTCGCCTGCAAGGCCTGCCTGAGGGCGGCGATGCTCGCGAAGGGGCGCAGGCCGGCGGCGCGTCCGGCGATCCAGGGGGAGTGTTCGTAGATGCCGCGCAGCGCCTCGACGAAGGCGTCGGGCGCGCAGCGGTTCAGGTCCGGCAGGGTGGTCATGGTATGCATCGCCTCATTGGAATCAATGATGATAATTCCTGCAACCCATCCAGCTTATACGCCGGGGCGCATAAGGGGTATTGCGCTTGCCTGGAATTACACGGATTTACCTGGCAAGCAGTGCGCGCGCCGCGGCGCTGACCTGGTCGCGCAGCCACTTGTGTTCGAGCGACTGGTGCACGCGCTGGTGCCACAGCTGGTAGAAGCGCATCGGCGGAAACTTGATCGGCACCGTGAAGCTCTTCAGCGGCAGCGTGCGTTCGTAGAAGCGGATGAACTGGCGCCCGGTGGTCAGGACCAGGTCGGTCTGGGTCAGCATGTAGGGAATCACGCCGAAGTAGGGCGACTCGACCGCCACCTTGCGCTGCAGGCCCAGGCGGTCGAGGTGGGCGTCGATCACGCCGTGGTAGCCCGGCAGCATCTGCGAAGGCGCCACGTGCGGCAGCGACAGGTAATCCTCGACCGTCATCGCGTCGCTTGCCGTGCGCCTTGCGTACGGGCTGTCGGCGCGCATGGTGCAGGTGATCGGGTCTTCGAACAGCTTCGACATGTGCAGGTGCGCGGGCGGCTCGTCCCAGTTGGCGATCACCAGGTCCATCTCGCCGTCGGACAGCATGCGCAGGTAGTCCAGGCCCGGCCCCAGGCCATGGATGACCACCTTGCTGTTGGGCGAGCCGCGCCGCAGCGAGGCCACCACGCCCGGCAGGAACTGGGTGTCGAGGTAGTCGGGCGCGGCGATGTGGAAGGTGCGCGCCGCTTCCTCCGGCACGAAGGGCGACTTGCGCACGAACAGGCTCTCGGTTTCGTCCAGGATGCGCTTGGCGGGCTTGAGCAGGCTCTCGCCGTGCTGGGTCGGCACCATGCCGCGCGCGCCGCGCACCAGCAGCGGGTCGCCGGTGAGCTCGCGCAGCTTGCGCAGCGAAGCCGAGATCGAGGGCTGCGGCTGGTTCAGCTTGAGCGCCACGCGCGAAACGTTCTTCTCCTGCAGCAGCAGGTAGAGGATGCGGATCAGGTGCAGGTCGAGATGCTGGGGCAGGCTGGCCATGGCGTTCGTCTGGGTCAGGTATATCAATACTGTTATGTTGAATATACGCTAAATTTCATGTTGCAGAAAATGAAATCAGGCTATCGTCGGGGAATACTGATAAGGAAGCCTTCCATGGATGGATTCGGATATCTTGGACCGTACGCCCTCGAGTGGTTCAACATGCTGGTGCGCTGGCTGCACATCATCACCGGCATCGCCTGGATCGGCGCGTCCTTCTACTTCGTCTGGCTCGACAACACGATTCGCCCGCCGGCGCCGGGCTCGGCACTGGCGAACAAGGGCGTGGCCGGCGAGCTGTGGGCGGTGCACGGCGGCGGCTTCTACAACCCGCAGAAATACCTGGTGGCGCCCGCCGAGCTGCCCAAGGAACTTCACTGGTTCAAGTGGGAAGCCTATTCCACCTGGCTCTCCGGCTTTGCGCTGCTGGTCATCGTCTACTACCTGAATGCGCAGGCGATGATGGTCGACCGCAGCGTGGCGGATTTGAGCAGCTGGCAGGCGGTGGGCATCGGCCTGGCCAGCCTGGTGGTCGGCTGGATCGTCTACGACCTGCTGTGCCGATCAAGGCTGGGCAGGCACGACCTGGCCTTCGGACTCGTGATCTTCGGCTTCCTGGTCGCCAGCAGCTATGTGCTCACCCACCTGCTCAGCGGCCGCGCGGCCTACCTGCACGTGGGCGCGATGATCGGCACCATGATGGTGGCGAACGTGGCGATGCTGATCATTCCGGGCCAGCGCAAGATGGTGAACGCCATGCTGGCGGGACGACAGCCCGACCCCGTCCACGGCATCAAGGCCAAGCAGCGCAGCGTGCACAACAACTACTTCACCCTGCCGGTGCTGTTCATCATGATCAGCAACCACTATGCGATGACCTATCGCCACGAGCACGCATGGGCGGTGCTGGGCGTGATCATGGCGGCGGGCGTGTTGATCCGCCATTTCTTCAACCTGCGCCACAAGGGCCGCGTCGAGTGGAAGTATCCGGCGGCCGGCCTGGCACTGCTCGCGCTGCTGGCCTTCCTCATCGCGCCCGCGGCGCCGGTGCGAACCCAGGCGGCGGCGGGGGGCGATGACGCGGCGCGCTTTGCCCAGGTGCGCACCATCATCGACCAGCGCTGCGTGTCCTGCCATGCGCAGCAGCCGACCCAGCCGGGCTTTGCGACGGCGCCGGCCGGCGTCATGCTGCACCAGCCCGAACTGGTGAGCCAGAATGCGCAGCGCATCTACCAGCAGACCGTGCAGCTCAAGGCCATGCCGCTGGCGAACCTCACCCACATGACCGATGCCGAACGGGCGCAGATCGGCGCCTGGTTCGAAGCCGGCGCACGAACAGGGCAACAATAAACCGGACAATCATCATGGACCAAGAAAAACGGCAGCAGCTCCTGGAATGGATCGACGCGCACTTCGACGAGCAGCTCGCTTTCCTGCAGGGGGTCATCCGCATCCCGACCGACACCCCGCCGGGAAACAATGCACCCCATGCCGAGGCGGTGGCGGACATGCTCGCGCGCTACGGCTGGGACGTCGAGAAGCACGCCGTGCCCGAGCAGGAAGTCCATGACTACGGCATGGAAAGCATCACCAACCTGATCGTGCGCCGCCCTTACGGACAGGGCGGCCCGACGCTGGCCTTGAATGCCCATGGCGACGTGGTGCCGCCGGGCGAAGGCTGGACCAGGCCGCCCTACGGCGCCGAAATCCAAGACGGGGCGATCTACGGCCGCGCCGCGGCGGTGTCGAAGAGCGACTTCGCCACCTATGTGTTCGCGGTGCGCGCGCTGGAAGCGCTGGGCGCGCCGCTCAAGGGCGCGCTCGAGCTGCACTTCACCTACGACGAGGAGTTCGGCGGCCTGCTCGGCCCGGGCTGGCTGCTGGAGAACAAGCTGACCCGCCCGGACTACGTGATCGCGGCCGGCTTCAGCTACAACATCGTCACCGCCCACAACGCCTGCCTGCAGCTGGAGATCACGGTGCACGGCAAGGCCGGCCACGGCGCGATGCCGGAAACGGCGGTGGATGCCTTGCAGGCCGCTACCCGCATCCTGAACGCGATCTACGGCCAGTTGCCGGAGCTGAAGAAGATCAAGTCGCAGGTTCCCGGCATCGATTCGCCCACCATGCTGGTCGGGCGCATCGATGGTGGCACCAACACCAATGTGGTACCGGGCAAGGTCGTCATGAAGATGGACCGGCGCATGATTCCGGAAGAAGATCCGGTGGCGGTGGAGGCCCAGGTGCGCGCCCTGATCCAGGAGGCGGTGGCCGGCATGCCGGGCATCCGGCTGGAGATTCGGCGCCTGCTGCTGTCGCATGCGCTGCGCCCGCTGCCCGGCTCCGAACGGCTGGTGGCGAGCCTGCAGCGCCACGGCCGCGCCATCCTGGGCGAAGAGGTCACGGCCCAGGGCACCCCGCTGTACGCGGACGCGCGCCTGTACGGCGAGCGCGGCATCCCGGCGGTGCTGTACGGCGCCGGGCCGCGCACGGTACCGGAATCGAACGCCAAGAAGGCCGACGAGCGCCTGGTGCTGGACGACCTGCGCAAGGCCACCAAGGTGGTGGCGCTGACCCTATTCGACTTCCTCGGCGGAGGCTGAGGCCGAGCGCGGCACGATGGCGAACTGCGGCCCCTGGCCGTAGTCAGGCTTGACGCTGCGCGCCATGAATCGGCGCCAGGCCTTGCGTCCGGGTTCGCCCAGCGCATCGGCCGCGTAGGCCAGCGCGGGTTGCATGTTCGAGGGAAAACCCGAGTCGCTGGCGGAGTAGCCGGTCATCTCGCCGGTGCGCAGCTTGAGCGCGGCAGCCATTTCGGCACTGCCGCAAGCCAGGCTCCTCATCTCCGGCGCCACACTGGCGCGATAGGCCTCGCCGATGCCGGCATAGAAGGGCGCCGTCGCGCTGTCGCGCACCAGCATGCTGTACATGGCGCCCTGGACCCAGCAGCTGCCGTCGCCGGTCATGCGCAGCACCGAAAACCTCGCCTTCCAGCGCAGCAGTTCCCGCGCCTTGGCGAAACCCAGTTCGGCCAGGTGGCCGACAGCCGCTGTGAAGAAATCGTCCTGCCAGGGCGCCAGCCCGCGCTTGCCCTCGTAGGCCAGGGCATAGCCGTTGACGATGACGCCCAGCGCGTTCGCCGTGGGGTTGCGGGTGTAGGTGGCGTTGTACCAGTCCAGGTTGTCGTCGAGGATCTGGGCGAAGTGGCGTTTCAGCGGATGCGTGTCGGGCGTCAGGTAGGCGGCCTCGCCGAGCGTGCGCAGGCCCCAGGCCTGGCCGCGCACCTGTTCCGGCTTGAGCAGCCCCTTGCGGTTCTCGCGGTAGCCCGGATTGGAGGCGAACACGTCGTACATGGCCCAGAACTGCAGCTCTTCCAGGTGATAGTGGTCGCCGGTCAGGAGATAGGGCAGGTAGGAGAATGCCGGCTGGTGCGAGACGTCGTGCCGGTTCGGCGTCTTGCAGGCGTCCGGCCGTGCGCAGGCCGGAAACAGTTCGCTCTTGCCGGTGGCCGGGTTGCGGGCGTCGCCGGGGGTGCCGAGGCGCGTCATGTACGGGTAGTCGAGCAGGCTCACGGGCAGCCCGGTGCGGCGGTCGCGGTAGTGCATCGACCAGCTGCCCGCCAGGTCGGCCGTCCCGAGGGTGAGTTCGCGCGCGCGCGGGTCCATGCCGAGCAGGTACATGGCCGCCCATCCGGGCAGCAGCCCGATGTCCGGACGCCCTCCGGTGGTGGGCATCGCCCGCAGTGCCATGCCGGTGCCCATCGGTTCCGTCTTCGGACCGTTCCAGCCGGCGTGCATGCCGGAGAGTCTGGACCCGTCGACCACGACCGACTGGTCGTAGTTGGGCAGCGCCATCGACGCGATCAGTTGCCGGGTGTCGTGCCGCACATGCAGGGCGGGTGCGCCGCCCCACCAGAACAGCTTGCGCCAGCGCGCGTGGTGGTAATGAAGCAGTCCCGGCTTGCTGTAGACCGTGTCGTCGCCACGCGTGACCATGACGTCGTAGGTGAAGTTCCGGGGTGCGGGCTCGAACGCCCAGTTGTTCTCGACGGTGAGATCGATGCGCGCCTTGTCCAGCGCCGGATACCAGCGCAGGGCGAACCTGACGGCAAGGTGCGGATGGGGCCGGCCGTCGGCATCGAGCAGGGGGCCGGCTACCAGCCATTCGCGCACGATGGGGCCGTCGAGCCAGGGTTGCGGCTGTGCCGTCTCCAGCAGCGCACGCAGGCTGGCGGAATAGCTGGCGCCGCCCAGTTCGAGCCGTATCCGGGTGTCGTCGGCCTTGCGCAGCAGCGCCGCCAGGCTGCGCTCCGCGGTGGGGGCGGCGCGGACGGGAGCCGCTGCGCCGCCGGCGAACAGCCCGAGCAGCACCGGCTTGGCCGGTGACAGCTGCGCAAGTGCCAGGGACAGGACGGCATGCCTGACCGAGCCGTCGGGATGGCGCGCCTTGACGTCGGTCTGCAGGGGCAGCGTGCTGCCATCGGCGAGCCGCGCCCGCAGCTCCTGGCCGCGCTGCAGGACGCCCACGCCGAACACCTGGCCGAAGGTGACGGGAACGTTTTCCTGTTCCTGCTGGCCGGTGCTGTCGAACGCCAGCGTCGCCAGCGCGCCGGGAATCCTGTCCTGGCGCGGCTGCGCCGTAACGGCGCCGGCTGGCGGCGGCATGGCCGCCCCGTAGCGGAGCTCGACCACCCGGGCGGCATCGAGTCCGCCTCCGGCCGGCAGGTCGGCCTTGCCGGATTCCGGCAAGGTCTGGCTGCGCGCAGCAGGCATGGCGGCAAGGACCAGGACGGGGATGGCAAGCAGGGAGATAAGGAAGCGGAGCTGTCGCATGGGACGAATGGGAAGCCGATAAAGAAAGGCGCCCGAAGGCGCCTTTCATCTTACCGCGTTACGGCTTGAGCGTGCGCTCGAACAGCTGGTAGATGCGGCGGTACTGGTCGTACCAGGCTTCCGGCTGGACGTAGGCGTGGCGCTCCAGCGGATAGCTGGCCAGTTCCCAGTTGTCCTTCTTCAGTTCGATCAGGCGCTGGGCCATGCGTACCGAGTCCTGGTAGAACACGTTATCGTCGATCATGCCGTGCGCGATCAGGAGATGGCCCTGCAACTTGTCGGCGTACTCGATCGGCGACGAGATCTTGTAGGCCTGCGGATCGATGTCCGGCGTATTCAGGATGTTCGCGGTGTAATCGTGGTTGTAGGTCACCCAGTCGGTCACCGGACGCAGCGCCGCGCCCGACTTGAAGGTGTCGGGTGCGCGCATCAGGGCCATGAAGGTCATGAAGCCGCCGTAGCTGCCGCCGTACACGCCCACGTTCTTCGCGTCGCCCTGGTGGTTCGCGACCATGTACTCCACGCCGTCGATGTAGTCGTCCAGTTCCGGATGGCCCATCTGGCGGTAGATCGCGGTGCGCCACTTGCTGCCGTAGCCCTTGGAGGCGCGGTAATCCATGTCGAGGACGATGTAGCCCTTCTGGACCAGCAGGTTGTGGAACATCTGTTCGCGGAAGTAGTTCGGGTAGCGCTTGCTGACGTTCTGCAGGTAGCCGGCGCCATGCACGAACATCACCACCGGGTATTTCTTGCCCGGTTCGAGCTGCGCCGGGCGGTACAGCTTGGCCCAGACCGGATCGCCGCCGGCGCTCGACGGCACCGTCACGTATTGCGGCTCGATCCACTGGCGCGCCTTGAACGCGTCGCTGCGGGTGTCGGTGAGCTTGACGGCCGCGCCGCCGCCTACCGGCACCGTGGCCAGCTGCACCGGCGTGTAGCTGCTCGACCAGTGCACCAGCAGCTTGCGCTCGTCCGGCGACAGGCGGAAGCGTTCGACGCCGTCCAGCTTGGTCACTTCGCGGATCGCGCCGTTCTTCGCGTCGACCGCGCAGACCTCGTAGTCGCCGGGCGTGGCGCGGTTGCACATCACGTAGGCGACGCTGCCGTCATGCGACCAGCGCACGTCCGAAGCTTCCCATTTGCCCGAGGTGAGGGCGCGGGCGGCTCCGCCTTCGGCGGGCCGGGTGTACAGGTGCGAATAGCCGCTTTCCTCGGACAGGTACCACACGCTGCGGTTGTCCGGCAGCCAGCCGAATTCGTTGTTGTCGTAGTTGACCCAGGCCCCATCGGTCAGGCGGTGCAGCGGCTTGAGCCTGGCGCCCGCCAGGTCGACCGTGGCGATCCAGCGGTCCTTGTTGTCCACCGAACGCAGCATGACGGCGACCTTGGCGCCGTTCGCGCTCCATACGATAGGGTCGGCGCCGTCGCCGATACGCACCGCGCGGTTGCCCTTCAGCGGCTCCTTCTTGGCGGCGGCGCGCAGTTCGGCCAGCGGGTCGACCGTGATCCCGGGCAGCACGTCGAAGGACAGGTCCTGCACCTTGTTGGTGCGCAGGTCGACCAGCTTCAGTGCATGCGGCGCCGGCATGTTGCGGCCGACCCGGGTGCGTTGGTCGTCGAATTCTTCGTAGCCCGACTCGGTCACGTAGCGCGGCATCTTGCCGACGCGGCCCTTGTCACCGTTCTTCGGCGCGGTGACCACGAGCAGCCAGCGGCCGTCGGGCGACAGGGCGCTGCCCTCGATCTCGAGCTTGTCGCCCAGGTAGATCGGGGCAGGGGGCAGGGTCGGGTCGACGCGGCGCTGCGCGTTCTGGCGCTCGCGCAGTGCGTCGCGCTCGTCCTTCTGGCGCTTGAGGGTGGCGATCAGGCGCAGTTGCTGCTCGCGCAGCGGATCGGCGTCGTCCAGCGCCGGGTCCTTGGCGGCGCGCGGCAGTGCGATCGGGCCGACCACCCTGGTGGCGCGATCCCAGCTATACCAGTCGGTGCCGATGCGGTAGTGGACACTACGCTCGTCGCTTGCATATTGCGGCGCTTCCAGCTTGCTGGCGCCGCGCGTGATCTGGACCAGCGCGCCGGTCTTCAGGTCGCGCTCGAACAGGTCGCCGTTACGCAGCATCAGGGCACGGGTCTGGCCCGGGTTGTACACCACGGCGGCGGCGTCGATCTTCGCCGCTTCGGCATCGCTCACCAGCTTCGGCCTGGCGCCCTGTGCGACGACCCAGGTGTCGCGGATCGGCGAGCCGGTGCGCTTCTGCTTGTAGAACACCTGCTTGCCGTCCCAGCTCCACCAGGCGGTTTCCGCCGGGGTGCCGATCCAGTCGGGATGGGCCATGGCCTGGTCGAGGGTGATGGGCGTGGATGCCGCCGCCGGCAGCGCGAAGAGTGCCAGGTGCGCTGCGAAGATCGTGAGTGCTGGTAGTCGCATCGTGTCGTAGGAGCTGAGTGAAAGGGGACTTTCTTGCCAGGAAATGCGATGTGCATTCTAGCTCAGCATTCCACGCTGCGGGGGATACGGAGAATGGGCCTGCTAAAAAGGTACATACCGGCGCACGTACATACGTGGGCCGGCCCCATACCGATCAATACAGCTGTTGCGTTGCAGCGCTCAGGCCGGATGGTCCGCGCCTGTCGACGGACGTGGCAGGAACATGGCGATGCGGGCCACGACTGCCACGATGGCGAAGACCACGACCAGGGTGTCGACGGTGCTCATGCTCAGCCGCGGACGGTCGGGGCCCAGCCGCCGTGCGCGGCATACAGTTCGATCGAGAAGCTGCGCACTGCGGCGAGGGCATTGGCGAAGAAGCGGCGGGTGACGGTCATGATGAAGCCTCCTGAGAAAGTCTTTGTTCCGATGTTGCATTGCAGTATAAGGAGGATAGCGCCATAAATAAACTTTAGATTGATGATCTCGGCGATCATCATTATGAATAATTGTTGCCCTCTAAATTCTTTCTGATATTTACGCTGTGAATGTCTCTTTGCCGCCACGTTGAGCACCGCGCCGCCTTGCCGCGCGCCAGGGGCGGCCCGACTGATGCCGGGCACGGGATAGCGAATTTCCCTACGCTGGTCGGCCAGGCCGACCAGCGCAGGGCTCATGACAAGAATGCTGCTGTCACGACGATGTGCTCAGTCAGCCAGGCCCTGGCGCAAAGCCTCGTGACAGGGCTTGCCCGCCAGCGCGCGCGAACGGGCCGCCACCTGGCTGCTGCCGAACAGCGGCAGCTCCTGGTAGAGGCGTTCGGTGGCCGGCACGGCGAACACGTAGCCCTGCGTCTCCAGCCGGTGCCGGATCTGTACCTGCGCCACGTACACCGGGGCCAGCACGCGCTGGGCCTTGCGCTTGCCGAGGTCGAGGTAGCCGAAGCGCATCGTTTCGACGCGCACGGCGTCCGCCGGCAGCCTTTCCTTGGCCTGGCCCAGCACGCTGAGCAGCTTGTGGGCGATCAGCTGCGCGCCGGCTTCCGGCGGCGTCACGATGGCCTTGTCGAGGGTTTCCTCGATGCCGGGGCGGATACGGACCTGCAGGCCGTGGAGCAGGCCGTCGCCCGCCAGCGTGATGGCGACCGAGGCGGCGCCCAGCACCGGCACGCCCCCTATCGCATGGCGCCAGGCGCCGGTGGCGCGGAACAGGACCGGCTCGGAGAGGCGCTGGTTCGGGTCCGCACCCTGGCCCTTGGTGAGCCACAGGCGCTCGAAGGCGAGCGTGCCGCCGTCGCCGGTCCACTCGCTCACCCGCAGGCGTTGCGCAGCTTCGCCCACCAGGCGAGTGAGCTGCTCGCGTTCCTCGACGTGGGCGAAGGGCGCCTCCAGCGGCCCGATGCCGGCGTTGAACTGCAGCGCGCCGGACGCGTGGTAGACGACTGCATGCGCGCCGCCGGTCAGCTGCACCACCGTGCGATCGTCGCGCATGCCGAAGCTGGCGTGGTCGCGCGAGCAGGCATCGACCTCGCGCAGCAGCGAAACAAAGCGGGTGGCGCGCGCCCGTACCTCATCCTCGGTGAACTGGCGCAGTAGCAGCACGTCGGCGCGGCCGGGCAGGTTGCCGGGGCAGGATGCGGCCAGGCTGTCGATCAAGGCTTGTTCGTTCATGGTCAACCCTCCGTCCAGTACCACAGGATGCAGGCCTGCCGGGCCGGCGCCAGGTCCGGGTCCACGTTGCCGTGTCCCCACAGGTGGTCGCGGTTCAGGTAGGAGCGCTCCCAGCGGATGTTCCCGCCGTTCCAGGTGGCCGCATCGCCCACGCACACCGTGATCGGGTGGTTGTCCACCCACCAGTCGGACACGCCGTTGTGCCAGGCCTTGCACACCGTGTCGCCGTCGGTCAGGTTGTCGGCCACGTCCTCGCCGCATTCGTCGGTGGTGATGCCGTCGTACATGGTTTCCCAGGCGCCGCAGTAGATGTGCAGGCGCGCGAAGATGTTCCACAACCCGGTCACGCGCTCGCGGTTCACGGTTTCGCAGGAATACGCCATGACCCATTCGCTGTTCCAGTCCTCGCCCAGCTGCCAGCGGTTCGAATAGGTGCGCCAGTCGGTGCGCGCGGTGTCGTACAGCATGCGGGCACGCCCGTCCGCTTCGTGGCCGCCATGGGTCTCGATCCAGAACAGGTCGACGGCGTCGACCCAGTTGCGGTCGTCGCCGCCCTGGTCGGTGTCGCGGATATCGGTTTCCCAGCAGTCGGTATTGGCCCAGTAGAATGCGCGGGTGTGGCCGGCACCGCGCAGCTTTGCGTCGAAACCGTTACTTCGATTAAATGTGTAGGTGAGGTCTCCAGCCGTGCTCACGCCTGCGGCGCGCGCATGACTGAAGTACCGGATCGCTTCGACTCCGAATCTTGCCATGGCAGACTCCTTTCCCGGTTGGCGCCACCCCGCCGGGTCATGGCGGACCCGGCGAGCGGTGGCAAGCCTTACAGTAGGGCGGGCCGGCCGGGGGCGCGCTGTGATGGATCAGAGATGAGCCCGCTCCGGACTCCGCCACGACATGCCTGGCCGGCCCCTTTCCCGGTGGCTGGCGCCCGCGCTGCAGGACGGAAGCGGCGGGGGCGGCGGTAGCCGAGCGCCCCCTGCACATGAAATTCTCTAGAATCAAGCGCACGCTGGCTCATCACTTCTTGCCTGCCGGCGAACATCTGGAAGGAGAGGCTGACGTGGAAAGCAGCTCGGTCGCGCGTATCGCCCTGGTCAACGCGACGGTGTATGCGCTCGTCGTGGTGCTCCTGCTGTTCATTGCCGCCACCGCCGATGTCCTGCTGATGCTGTTCGGCGGCATCCTGTTGGCGATCCTGTTCCACAAGATCGCGCACTGGATACACGCGGGCACCAGGATCAACGAAAGGCTGGCCCTGGCCGGTGCGATCCTGCTTCCCCTGCTGGCACTGGGGTTGGGCGCGTGGGCGATCGCCCCCGACATCGGCGACCAGATCGGCAAGCTGTCGGAGCGGCTGCCCCGGGCCGCCGAACGGCTGCGCGAACAGCTCATGCAATACGAGCTGGTGGCGCGGGTCTGGGAAAGCACGAACCAGCTGCGCGCGCTGGCGCCGGACGATTCCGACACCGCCCAGTACGTCGCCAATTTTTTCTCTTCCACGCTCGGCGTCTTCGGCAACCTGCTGTTCGCCCTGGTCGTCGGCCTGTTCCTCTCGCTCCAGCCGGCGCTGTACATCAAGGGCCTGTTGCTGCTGGTGCCGTCCGCGCGCCAGGAACGCGCGCGCCAGGTCCTGTGCGCAACCGGGACGATGCTCGGCAACTGGCTGCTGGCCAAACTCGCGTCGATGGCCCTGGTCGGCGTGTTGACGACCGCCGGCCTCATGCTGCTCGGCATCGACCTGGCGCTGATCCTCGGCCTGATCGCGGCCCTGCTGTCCTTCATCCCGAACTTCGGCCCGATCCTCTCCGTCATTCCCGCCGCCCTGATCGCACTGGTCGAGGGGCCCGAACGGGCACTGTACGTGCTGGTGCTGTACGCGGCGGTCCAGGCGGTCGAGACCTACGGACTGACACCATTCCTGCAGCAAAAGCTGGCGGACATGCCGCCGGCGCTCCTGTTGACGATGCAGGTGCTGTTCGGGGTCGTCGCGGGCATTGCCGGCGTCGTCTTCGCCACGCCCCTGACCGTGGCGGCCATGGTGATGATCAGGATGTGGTACGTGGAAGACATCCTTCACAAACGGCCTGCGGGTGCCGGAGAAGGTGCGCATTGACCGGGCGGCGCCAGGACCTGTCCCGGCAAGCATGCGCTGTGCGATCGCCGCCGATGCGACCATAAGGGATCGGATATTGTTCAAGGAGAGCATCATGATGAAATTCCTGCTGTGGGCGGTCATCATCATCTTCGTCATCGGCCTGCTCGTCGTCAGCGGCTTATTCAGCCTCATCTTCTGAGCCGTGCAGCTGGAGCAAGGGCTGCCGTCCCGATTCCCGTGCTCGCGGCGCTCGTGGTTGACGCTGCTGGCCCTGCTTGCCGCCTGGCTGCTTTCGCTGTCGTCCGGGGTGCAGGCACAAAGCACCCGGGCGGCGGTGCTGCTGGACGGCCGCCTGTTGTTCGTGGTGGGAGATGCGGCCGGCCAGCCGGCGCGCGCCCGCGCCAGGCAGATCGAGGACAGGCTCGGCGCGCTGCTCGACGCACCGAGCCGGCAGCGCAGCATCCGTGTCGTCCCCGCGCCCGCACCGCCCGGCGCTTACCTGATCACCGTGGCCGACCGGCCGATCGTGACGGTCGGCACGGAAGACGCGCAGGACGCCGGCCTGCCGGCGCAGGACCTGGCCCGGCAATGGGGCGGCATCATCGAGCGCGCCCTGGCGCGCGGCGCCGAGCGCCGCACGTCCGCCGGCAGCCGTTTCGTCACCGCGGTGCAGGCGAGCATCGAAACCGCCTTCGCACGCCTGCTGGAGTCGGCCATCGTGGTGATTCCGCGTGCGCTGGCCGCCGCCCTGGTCTTGTTCGGTTTCTGGCTGCTGGCCCGGCTGGTGCGCTGGATCATGCGCCTGGTGTTCCGTCAGTTCCTGTCCGACCTGACCGTCGAGAACCTGATCCGGCAGGTCGGCTACTACGCGGTCTGGGGGCTCGGGCTGATGGTCGCCGCCGGGGCCTTCGGCCTCGACCCGGAAGACGTCGCGACCGGCCTGGGCCTGACCAGCATCGCACTCGGCTTCGCCCTCAAGGACATCCTGTCGAACTTCGTGAGCGGGCTCCTGATTCTGATCCTGCGCCCGTTCCAGCTGGGCGACCAGATCATCATCGGCGAGACCGAAGGCAGCGTGGAACGGATCGAGTTGCGCGCGACCCTGATCCGGACCTACGACGGCCGGGTGGTCTCGGTGCCGAATGCGGAGACCTTCACCTCGCGCGTCACCAATAACACCGCCAGTCCGGTGCGCCGGGCGTCGCTGCGCATCTACACGGACTACGACACCGATCTCCAGCGCTGCTGCGCCGTGCTGCTGGACGCCGCCGCCAAGGTGGACGAGGTCTTGTCCGAGCCCGCGCCGGCGGTGCGGGTGCTGCAGTTCGAGAAGGACGCGCTGGTGCTGGAGCTGCGCTTCTGGACCGACTCGCGCCGTTCGGACTTCGTGGCGACGGCCTCGCGCACCAGGCTCGCGGTCATCGAGGCCCTGCGCGCCGCCGGCATCGCCTTGCCGTCGCCGACGCTGAGCGTGGAACTCGTGCCTGCCGCCTCCGGCACCGGGCCCGGCGAATAGGCGATCACGACACCCTTGCCGCCGCACGGGTTGCCCCTCAATCATAGTTGCCGTTACAATATTTCCCACTGACTGCTTATCAGCGTCGCAAGACGCCGGGCAGTGTCACTGTCAATATCTCGTCGCATCGCCACCGCGGACCGCGCTTGCCGTGGCGTTCTTTCATCGAGGCCGCTCGGATCACAGGCCGGTTCGGGCCGCTTTGGGCCCCCAACGGACCACCTACAGGCAAGCAGGGCGCACCCTGCGGCGCGAGCGGCGCATTCCAAGGAGATCGACCTTGTATCCATCCATTCTTGCGCGGGCTGCCTGATGGGAGAAACGCTGGCGCTGCACACCATCGACTGGGCCGTCATCGGCCTGTACCTCGCGCTGGCCCTGGGGGTCGGCCTGTGGACCAGCAAGCTGGCCGGCAGCGGGGTACGCAGTTATTTCCTGGCCGACCGTTCGCTGCCGTGGTGGTGGGCCGGCGCCTCGATCGCCGCCACCACCTTCGCCGCCGATACGCCGCTGGCGGTGGCCGGCATCATCGCCACCAAGGGCATCAGCGGCAACTGGATCTGGCTGGCCTGGATGGGCGTGCACGCCGCCGTGGTCGTGCTGTTCGCCGACAGCTGGAGCCGCAGCGGCGTCATGACCGACGCCGAATTGATCGCCAAGCGCTATTCCGGCCGGCCGGCCTCGGTGCTGCGCACGGCACGCGCCGGCCTGTACGGCATCGTCTACAACGCCATCATCCTCGGCTGGGTGCTGCGCGCGATGGTCAAGATCGCTTCGCCCTTCTTCCACTGGGATACCTGGTTCCCCGGCCTGATGCAGGGCTTCGCGCTGTACTGGCCGGCCAACTCCCCGATGGGCACCGCCTCCGACGGCCTCACCATCGTCCTGCTGCTGGGCCTGGTGGTGGTCTATTCGGGCCTGAGCGGCATCCGCGGCGTGATCGTCACCGACCTGGTGCAGCTCGGCCTGGCCCTGGTGGGCAGCTTCTGGTTCGCCTGGCTGGCCTGGTCCGCCGTGGGCGGGCGCGCCGGCCTGACCGAAGGCTTGAGCCGCCTGTACGGCGCCGAGCACAGCTATCTCGACCTGTTCCCCGACATGCCGGGGGCAGGGGCCGTGGCCTTTGCCCTGTTCGGCCTGTACATGCTGGTGCAATCGTATGCCAACGTGCCGGCCGACGGCGGCGGCTACCTGATGCAGCGCCTGAACACGACGCGCTCGCCGCTCGATGCGCGCAAGGCCTCGCTGCTGTTCCTGGTGCTGCAGTATGTCATCCGCGTGTGGCCATGGCTGGTGGTCGGGCTGGCGGCCCTGGTCCTGATCCCGATCGGCGCCGAAGGCACGGCCCTGGGCGGGGCGGCCGCCCGCGTGGCGGGCGACCGCGAGCAGGCCTATCCGGTGCTGATGGGCGTGCTGCTGCACCCGGGCCTGCTCGGCCTGATGGTGGCCAGCCTGCTGGCGGCCTTCATGAGCACCATCGACACGCACATGAACTGGGGCGCCTCCTACATCGTCAACGACGTCTACCTGCGCCTGGCGCCGAAGGCCTCGGTGCGCCGCCAGATCGGCGTGGCGCGCCTGGCGGTGCTCGCCTTCGCGGTGGGCGCGGTGCTGGTCAGCTTCCAGATCGACACCATCGAGCAGGCCTGGAAGTGGGTCGCCGCGCTCGGCGCCGCGCTCGGCGCCCCGACCGCCTTGCGCTGGGTCTGGTGGCGGGTGAACGCGGCCGGCGAACTGGCCGCGATGGCAGCCGGCCTGGCCACGGCGCTCGCGCTGAATTGGGTGTCCCTGCCTTATGAAACGGAACTGCTGGTCATCGCCGGCGCCAGCCTGCTCGGCCTGGCCGCCGGCATGCTGTGGGGCCCGCCGACCGCCCCGGAGACGATCCGTGGCTTCGTCGCCGACATCGCTCCGGTCGGCTTCTGGCCCGGCACCAGCCAGCGCCGCGGCGCGCGCACGATCGCCGTCACGGCCCTGCGCTGGGCCGGCGTGGTGGGCGGCACGGTAGCCTTGCTGGTCGCGGTGCACCGGATGCTGCTGCTGGGGGAGCTTGGGATCGGCCTGGCGTGGCTGCTTGGTGGCGCGCTGGCGCTGGGGTTGGGGGCGCGTGCGCCGGAGACGGCGCGCGCGCGCGAGCGAACGCGGGAATCCGCGCCGGCCGAGTATGGATGAGCTTCATGTCCGACACGAAGCGATCGGCCCGGGACCGACGTGCTGCGGGTTCCTGCTGCCGGCCCTCCTTGCGATGGATGCGCGGCCGGGAGCGCCGTGAATGAAGGCCCGGGTCGGGCGCTGCCTGCGAAACAGCGTCAAGGCGCGCCATTGCGCGTGTATGATGCTGGCTTGCCTTTGTTGAGCGGCCCCGGGGAGAATGATTAATGAGCAACACGATTCGCAGGTCGGGCATCGATGCCGTCGGAGATATTCCATGGGGCGCTCACTTTTGCCAGTTTTACCAGAGCGAGCAGGATCTCATCGAAACGCTCGTTCCCTTCTTCACGGCAGGTCTGGCGGCGAACGAAGCATGCTTATGGGTGACATCAGGCGTACTCGACGTGCAGAAGGCGAAGACCCTGCTCGCGCAATCCGTTCCCGATCTGGATGACTACCTCGCAAGCGGGCAAATCGAGATCGTTTCGATTTCCGACTGGTATCAAGGAGCTGCGGGCTTCGACGCCGACACAGTGCTGGCCAGTTGGCTCGAGCGCGAAGCACGTTCGCGCGAAAAAGGTTTTGTCGGCCTGCGCTTGACCGGTGACACTAGCTGGGTGGAACGCTCGGGATGGGCGGAATTCATGGCGTACGAGAGCCAGGTCAACGAAGCGTTCAGTGAGCGCAAGCTGATAGCGCTCTGTACGTATGCGCTGGATAACTGCAACTCGTCCGATGTGCTCGATGTGTGTCGGCATCATCAGTTCGCTCTCACACGACGTGAAGGGGACTGGGAATTGCTGGAGAGCTCTGCGCTCAAGGTCGCCAAGGACCGTTTGCTGCGGATGAATACCGAGCTCGAGGAGCGCGTCCTGGCGAGAACCGCTGCACTGAACGCTGCACTCAACGCGCGCGACGAGTTCCTTGCCATGCTGGGCCATGAATTGCGCAATCCCTTGGCCCCGATCCAGACCGCGGCAGAACTGATCAATACTTTTGCGCCTGACGGCTCTGTCATCGCCAAGAGCGCGATCGTCCTCAAGCGTCAGGCGAATCACTTGACCCGCCTGGTCGACGATCTCCTGGACACCGCACGCGTAACCCGAGGACATATCCAGTTAGAAAAAAAGGCAGCCCCCCTGGCAGACGTGATCGAAACGGCCGTGGAGCAGGCGCGATCCCTGATCGACCAGCGTGGGCACGCCTTGTCGATGACGGTACCGAATCGTTCGGTGCATGTTCACGCGGACATCACACGGCTCACCCAGGTGTTCAGCAATCTTCTCAACAACGCGGCCAAATATACGCCGAGCGGCGGCGAAATCGCCATCGCCGCGCAGGTCGATGATGGCATCGCGACAATTACCGTGCAGGACAACGGCAGCGGAATTCCCGAATCGATGCTGGATTCCGTTTTCGAACTGTTCACGCAGCTTCCGCGTTCTCTGGCGCGCTCGGACGGAGGGCTCGGCATCGGCCTGACATTGGCCCGCCGTATTGTCGAGATGCATGGAGGAACGATCGAAGCCTTCAGCGAAGGGCTTAACCGGGGAAGCGTCTTCACGATCCGGCTCGCGGTATGCGGTGAACCGGGAAAAGCCGAAGCGCTGGGACAGGCCGCGGGTCTCGACGAGTAGCACTACCGGCGATGGCCTGCAGTCCGCGCTCGAGCCGGCTCGGGGGCGGGGAAGCGACTCGAATCATGGAACCGCCATGCGGAAAACAAAACAGCGAGCCGAAGCTCGCTGTTTTGTAAGAATATTCTGTGGTCGGGGTGAGAGGATTCGAACCTCCGGCCTCTACGTCCCGAACGTAGCGCTCTACCGGGCTAAGCTACACCCCGACTGTTTGAGACTTCGTGGTCGAAATCTCGGGAAGGCATTACTATATTCGGCTCAATGGTTCCTGTCAACAGCGAAACTGCAGAGCTGCAGCAGGCTCGATTTGTAGACATTGTCCGGCAGGCCGGCGATGGCTTCGGCCGCACGCTCGGCGGCCTGTTCCGCCTGGCGGCGGGTGTAGTCCAGCGCACCGCTCGAGGTCACCGCCGCCAGTACCGCTTCGAACTGTTCCTCGTCGCCGTGCTCGATGCAGTTGCGCACCAGCTGGCGTTGCTCTTGCGTGCCGTTTTCCATCAGCCAGATCAGCGGCAGGGTCGGTTTGCCTTCACGCAGGTCGTCGCCCAGGTTCTTGCCGATCTCGGCGGCGTCGCCGGCGTAGTCCAGCACGTCGTCGATCAGCTGGAAGGCGGTGCCCAGCGAGCGGCCGTATTCGCCGGCGGCGGCGATGGCGTCGTCATCGCCGCCGCCGACCAGGGCGCCCAGCTCGGCGGCCGCCTCGAACAGCTTGGCGGTCTTGGAGCGGATCACCTTCAGGTAGCTCTCGTGGGTGACGTCCGGGTCGTGCATGTTCAGCAGCTGCAGCACTTCGCCCTCGGCGATCACGTTGGTGGCGTCGGACAGGATGCGCATCACGCGCATGTCATTCAGGCCGACCATCATCTGGAACGAACGCGAATACAGGAAGTCGCCGACCAGCACCGAGGCGGCGTTGCCGAACAGGGCGTTGGCCGTCTGGCGGCCGCGGCGCATCGAGGATTCGTCGACCACGTCGTCGTGCAGCAGGGTGGCGGTATGGATGAATTCGACCACTGCCGCCAGTTCGTGGTGCGCGCTGCCTTTGTAGCCATAGGCGTTGGCCAGCAGCAGTACCAGCACCGGGCGGATGCGTTTGCCGCCTGCGCTGATGATGTACTCGGCGATCTGGTTTACCAGGCTCACTTCGGAGTGCAGTCGCTGTCGGATCACCGCGTTCACGGCCTCCATGTCGGTGGCGATCGATTGGGCGATGGTGTTCTGTGCGTGTTGGGTAGCGGCTGACAAGGCGAACCTGCGATAAACAGTGAGTATTACTAAATGGCGTGGATTTTGTGCGGGGATTATACGACATGCAAGGGAAGGGTGTCCCACTGATGACTCAGCACCCGTCGGCCTGGTCGGGCCGCATCCGCCGCAAGCCTTGCCATTGCGCCAACTTGCAACACGGGCCGCAAGAATCGTCAAGGCCTTTTGACCGCTTGCCACGAATTATGTATAATCCCCTGTTCCCCGGCATCCGAACAGTCCAGCGTCTCGACGCCGGTGGGATTCTTTTAACATTTGATGAGGTTTCAATCATGTACGCGGTCATAAAAACCGGTGGCAAGCAATACAAAGTTGTCGCTGGCGAAAAACTCAAAGTAGAACAGATACCTGCTGACATTGGTTCCGAACTCACCATCGATCAAGTTCTCGCGCTCGGCGCGGGCGACAGCATCAAGTTTGGTGCTCCGCTGGTCGAAGGTGCCTCGGTCCTGGTGAAAGTTGTTTCTCACGGTCGCCACGACAAGGTCCGCATCTTCAAGATGCGCCGTCGTAAGCACTACCAGAAGCGTCAGGGCCATCGCCAGAACTTCACCGAAATCCAGGTGGTGTCGATCAACGGCTAATCCCGTTCGATTCACCAAGTTCATTCATCAAGGAGCAAATAAATGGCACACAAAAAAGGTGGCGGTACTACCCGCAACGGCCGTGACTCAGAAAGCAAACGCCTCGGCGTGAAAGTCTACGGCGGCCAGGCGATCAACGCCGGCGGCATCATCATCCGTCAACGCGGCACCCCGGTGCGCGCTGGCACCAACGTCGGCACCGGCAAGGATCACACCCTGTTCGCGCTGGTCGACGGTACCGTCAAGTTCGTCAAGCAAGGCGTCGGCTCGAAGCAGTTCGTGACCGTCGTTGCTAACGAAGCAGTCGCTGCTTAATAAGTAAGCACACGCGCCGCATACGCGGCGCTCTTTGCAAGGCGCAAGCCTTCCATCGAAAGGCTCTGCCCACGGTAGAGCCTTTTTAGTTTTTATCGGTCACCATCATGAAGTTTATCGACGAAGCAAGAATTGAAGTCATCGCCGGCGACGGCGGCAACGGGTGCGCCTCGTTCCGCCGCGAGAAGTTCCGCCCATTCGGCGGCCCGGACGGCGGCGACGGCGGCAAGGGCGGCTCGATCTACGTGGTGGCCGACCGTAACATCAACACCCTGGTCGACTTCCGTTACTCGAAGACCCACCATGGACGCAACGGCGAACCGGGCCGCGGCTCGGACTGCTACGGCAAGGGCGCCGAAGATGTCTACCTGCGCATGCCGGTCGGCACCCTGATCGTGGACGACGTCAACGGCGAAATCATCGCCGACCTGATGGAACACGGCCAGACCGAACTGCTCGCCAAGGGCGGCGAGGGCGGCTGGGGCAACATCCACTTCAAGACCTCGACCAACCGCGCACCGCGCCAGAAGACCGAGGGCAAGGAAGGCGAGCGCCGCACCCTGCGCCTGGAGCTGAAGGTGCTGGCCGACGTCGGCCTGCTGGGCATGCCGAACGCCGGCAAGTCAACCTTCATCACGGCCGTCTCGAACGCCAAGCCGAAGATCGCCGACTACCCGTTCACCACCCTGCACCCGAACCTGGGCGTGGTGCGCGTGTCGCACGAGAAGAGCTTCGTGATCGCCGACATCCCGGGCCTGATCGAGGGCGCCGCCGAAGGCGCGGGCCTGGGCCACCAGTTCCTGCGCCACCTGGCGCGTACCGGCCTGCTGCTGCACATCGTCGACCTCTCGGGCTTCGATGAGAAAGCCGATCCGGTCAAGGAAGCCAAGGCCCTGGTCAAGGAGCTGGAAAAGTACGACGAAGAGCTGCTGAACAAGCCGCGCTGGCTGGTGCTGAACAAGCTCGACGTGGTCGACGAATCCGAGCGCAAGAAGCGGGTGAAAGACTTCGTCAAGCGCATGGCCTGGAAAGGGCCTGTGTTCGAGATCTCGGCACTGAACCGCGAAGGCTGCCAGGACCTGGTCAATGCGATCTACCTGCACCTGGAAGAGAAGCGCACCAGCGAACACCGCGCCGAAGAGACAACGATGACCGAGGAAGCGCGCGGCATCAACTCGATCGACCCGGACGATCCGCGCTTCAAGATCATCGAAGAGTAAGGCGTCAACTTGGCTGCGGCTGCGCTGAACCGCGGCTGGCTGCGCGGCCAGCTGCTGCAACTCGTCGCCACCGCCAGTTCGCTGGCGGCCCTGGCGGCCATGCTCGATCCCGACCGTATCGCGTCGGCGATGGGCATCTTTCTCGTCGGCGTGAACGGCTACAGCCAGTTCTACGCCGTCTACGTGGGCATGCGCCTCGCTACCGCGATGCTGGCGCTGCTGGCAGCGAGACAGGGCGACCAGCCCCTGCTCGTCGACCTCACCGCATTGTTCCTCCTGGCCCAACCGGCCGGGCGCCTGGTCGCGGCTTTCGCGATCGGATTGCCGAAGGGGGTATTATTAGCAGTCTGCGCGGTCGAGTTGTTGGCAGGACTTTCCCTGCTGGCCTTACGGCCGCGAGGAAAATTCCTGTCGCCATGACCTCAGCTCATCATTCAACGCTCCAGCAAGCCTCCCGCATCATCGTCAAGGTCGGTTCCTCGCTCGTCACGGACGAAGGCAGGGGCCTGGACCACACCGCCATCGCCCGCTGGGCCTTCCAGATCGCCGCCTTGCGCGCCCTTGGCAAGGAGGTCGTGCTGGTGTCGTCGGGCGCGATCGCCGAAGGCATGCTGCGCCTCGGCTTCGCCGCCCGTCCCACCGACATCCACGAACTGCAGGCCTGCGCCGCTTGCGGCCAGATGGGCCTGGCGCAGATCTACGAGACCAGTTTCCGCAGCCACGGCATCCAGACCGCCCAGGTACTGCTCACCCATGCCGACCTGGCCGACCGCGAACGCTACCTGAACGCACGCTCCACGCTCACCACTCTGCTGCGCCTGGGCGTGGTGCCGATCATCAACGAGAACGACACCGTCGTCACCGACGAGATCAAGTTCGGCGACAACGACACCCTGGGCGCGCTGGTGGCGAACCTGATCGAAGCCGATGTGCTGGCGATCCTCACCGACCAGCGCGGCCTGTTCTCCGCCGACCCGCGCAAGGACCCGCACGCGCGCCTGATCGACCAGGCGCAGGCGGGCGACCCGGCGCTGGAGGCGATGGCCGGCGGCGCCGGCTCCAGCCTGGGGCGCGGCGGCATGCTGACCAAGGTACTGGCGGCCAGGCGCGCGGCGCGCTCGGGCGCCCACACCATCATCGCCTGGGGCCGCGAGGATAACGTGCTCACCCGCCTGGCCGCCGGCGAAGCGATCGGCACCCAGCTGCTCGCCCCGACCGGGCGCCTGACCGCGCGCCGCCAGTGGATGATCGACCACCTGCACACGACCGGCGAAGTCGTGATCGATGCCGGCGCGGTGCAAAAGCTCACTCGCGAAGGCAAGTCGCTGTTGCCGATCGGCGTGGTCGCGGTGCGCGGCGAATTCGGACGCGGGCAGGTGATCACCTGCATCGACGAGGCGGGCAAGCCGCTGGCGCGCGGGCTCACCAACTACACCAGCAGCGAAGTGCGGCGCATCATGCGTCATTCGTCGGCCGAGATCGAGCGGATCCTGGGCTATGTCGAAGGACCGGAACTGGTGCACCGCGATAACATGGTGTTGCTCTGAGGCTAAGCTGGATATGTTGCTATATGGATACACTTTCTTTGGGCGCCCGCATCGTCAAATCACATAAATTTTGCCTTGCGGATACAAAATCTTTAGACTTGAGGAAATTAAATACGTATTGACAACCCTGCCCCGATCTGTGAGCCATTATGAAACTCAGCCGTAAGCTTCCCCTTGGCTTTGCAGCCGTCACCCTGCTCGTCGCCTGCGCCGGGTTCTTCGGCATGAGCCAGATGAATCGTGCGCTCGACACCTCCAACGACGCGGTCAGCCAGTCGGGCCATGCCCAGCGTGTCGGAGGCCTGCTGTCGCGTTTCCGCCTGCAGACCCAGGAATGGAAAAACACGCTCTTGCGCGGCAAGGACGAGGAACAGCGCAACAAGTACTGGAGCGCGTTCCAGAAGCACGAAACCGAGGTCGCCGCTGAAGCGAAGGGCCTGATTGCTGCGCTGCCGGCTGGCGAAGTGCGCGAGCTCTTGACCCGCTTCGCGAGCGCGCATGCGAAGATGGGCGAGGGCTATCGCCGCGGGTTTGCCGACTTCAGCAGCGCCGAATTCGACGCCGGCGCCGGTGACCGGGCTGTCAAGGGCATGGACCGGACACCCGCCGAACTGCTGGAACAGGCCGAGAACGCGATGTCGAAACAGGCGGTCGCGACAGTTGTCGAGGCCGAGGCCGTCGGCGAGCGGGCCACGCTGCTGAGCTACAGCCTGATGTTGCTGGGCGCGGTGGCTGCGGTGGTCGCCGGCGCGCTGGTGTCGCGTTCGATCACCCGTCCGATCGAAGATGCCGTCGAAGCGGCGCAAAGCGTCGCCGCGGGCGACCTGCGCACCCTCATCGAGGTACGCGGCAATGATGAAACCGGGCAGTTGCTGCAGGCGCTGAATGACATGACGGGCAGCCTGCAGGCCATCGTGGCCCAGGTGCGCAGCGGTACCGAAACCATCGCCGTGGCTTCCGATGAAATTGCGCACGGCAATGCCGACCTGTCGCGCCGCACCGAGCAGCAGGCAGGCGCGATCGAGGAAACGGCCTCCTCGATGGAGGAGCTCACCGCCACGGTGCAGCGCAATGCCGAGAGCGCTCAGCAGGCCAGCATGTTCGCGATCTCGGCGTGCGAAGTGGCATCCAAAGGCGGCAACATGGTCGAGCAGGTGGTCGGCACCATGGCCTCGATCAGCGATTCATCGCGCAAGATCGTCGACATCATCAGCGTCATCGACGGCATCGCCTTCCAGACCAACATCCTGGCGCTGAACGCAGCGGTCGAAGCTGCGCGGGCGGGCGAGCAGGGCCGCGGCTTCGCCGTGGTGGCGGGCGAGGTGCGCAACCTGGCGCAGCGTTCCGCCACGGCGGCCAAGGAAATCAAGGAGCTGATCAACGATTCGGTGCAGCGCGTCGACGCCGGCAACCGCCTGGTGGGCGAGGCCGGCGCCACCATGGGCGACATCGTCACCAGCGTGCGCCGCGTGATGGACATCATCGCCGAGATCAGCACCGCCAGCGCCGAGCAGGGCGCGGGCATTGCGCAGGTTAACGTGGCGGTCGGCGAAATGGACACCGCCACCCAGCAGAACGCGGCCCTGGTGGAAGAAGCCGCGGCGGCGGCGGAGTCGCTGCGCGAACAGACGCAGGCACTGAACGAGGTGGTCGCGGTGTTCAAGCTGGCGCATGCGGGCGAAGGGCGCAAGGTGATCGGCCTGCGCGCCCCGCCACGCCTTGCCGCCTAGGCGCCCAGGCATCTAGGCGCTTTTAGCGTCGAGCAACATTCATCCATGCCTCGTTCGCGACAGCACAAACGCGGCCCGGCCGATGCGGCCTAACCGGGTTGCGCCGCCAGGTCGGCGGCCGGGTCCATCACCCCGGCGGGCGCCGGGGTCTTGTCCTTGAACTCGCACAGGTCACTGATCAGGCAGTTCCAGCACTTCGGTTTGCGCGCCACGCAGGTGTAGCGGCCGTGCAGGATCAGCCAGTGATGGGCATCGTGAAGAAAATCCCTGGGCACGAACCTGAGCAGCTTCTGTTCGACGATGTCGACGTTCTTGCCCGGTGCGATCCTGGTGCGGTTCGCGACCCGGAAGATGTGGGTGTCGACCGCCATGGTCGGCTCACCGAAGGCGGTATTGAGCACCACGTTGGCGGTCTTGCGGCCCACGCCCGGCAGGGCTTCCAGCGCTTCACGCTCGCGCGGCACCTCGCCGCCGAACTGGTCGACCAGGATTCGGCAGGTGGCGAGCACGTTCCTGGCCTTGTTGTTGTACAGGCCGATGGTCGAGATGTACGACTTGAGCTCGTCCAGTCCCAGGTCGAGCATGGCCTGGGGCGTGTTCGCCACCGCATACAGGCGGCGCGTGGCCTTGTTGACGCCGACGTCGGTCGACTGCGCCGACAGCAGCACCGCGATCAGGAGTTCGAAGGGCGAGCCGAATTCGAGCTCGGTGGTCGGCTTCGGGTTGGCGGCGCGAAAACGCGTGAAGATTTCTAGACGCTTGGCGGGATTCATTCGTTTTGCTCAGGTTTTATCGGGCCCGTTGCCGGCTGCCTTCTGGCGCGCGCGCTCGATCGCGGCGGCGATGATGGCGCGCTTGCGCTCTTTCTCCGCCAGCTCTTCCGGCGTGTTGGCGGCTTCCGCCGTCACCGCGCGCATCTTTTCCAGCGCCTTGGCGGCCAGGCGGGCCTCGTTCTCTTCGCGCTCGCGGCGCAGGCGCGCGGTGCGGAAGTCGTGGCGGCTGCGTGCCGCGTCGGCGGCTTCCTGCGACCACGCGTCCCAGCCGGTGCGTTCGCCGGTCACCGGGACCATCGCGATGCAGTCGACCGGGCAGGGCGCCACGCACAGGTCGCAGCCGGTGCACAGGCTCGGCAGGATGGTATGCATCTGCTTGGCGGCGCCCAGGATGGCATCCACGGGGCAGGCCTGGATGCACAGCGTGCAGCCGATGCAGAGCGACTCGTCGATGAAGGCGACCGGGCGCGGGCGCTCGATGCCGTTGGCCGGATTGATCGGGATCACCGGCCGGCCGGTGACGCTGGACAAGCGGCGCACGCCCTCGATGCCGCCGGGCGGGCACTGGTTGATCTCGGCTTCGCCGCAGGCGATCGCTTCGGCATACGGGCGGCATGCGGGATAGCCGCATTTGGTGCATTGCGTCTGCGGAAGTACGTCTTCGATCTGGTCGGCGAGGGTCTTGGTCACGGTGCGGAGGCGGGCAATGAAAGCCGGCGGTCAAAGCCGACATTATCCGCCAAAAGACGGGGCGGTGCGAAATTGCCATCACCGCTGGGAGTGTGCGTGCTGGAGCGAACAGACCGGCGCGCGTGCGCGTGATGTACTGGGGCCTCGACGCTGAAGAGGAGCACACATGAACAAATTCATCGTTCCGCTGCTGGCCGCCGCGGTGCTGGCCGGTGGCGCCGCGGCCCAGGTGCACGAGCGCGGCGAACAGGAGGCCCGCGTGCAGCAGGCCAAAGCGATCCAGGCCGGGCCCTATCGCAGCGTGCAGGCCAGCGGCCGGCTCAAGCGCGGCGAGCAGCTGCCGCCGCGCTACCGGGCACATAACTACGTGGTGGAGGACTGGAAGGCGCAGCGCCTGACCGAACCGCCGCCCGGGCACCAGTGGGTGCGGGCGGGCAGCGACTATGCCTTGGTGGCGATCGCGACCGGGGAGGTGCAGCAGGTGCTGGTGCGCAGGTGAGAGCCGCGTGCCCGCAACAAAAAAAATGCCGGAGCAAGCTCCGGCATTTTTACGTCAATCACGCATGCTTGCGGATAAACTCCCCGATCTTCGGGCAGATGATTTCGCGCCAGCGGCGGCCCGAGAAGATGCCGTAGTGGCCGCATTTCGGCGCCACGAAGTCCTGCTGCATGTCCTTCGGAATGCCGCTGCACAGGTCGTGCGCCGCCTGGGTCTGGCCCAGGCCCGAGATGTCGTCCAGCTCGCCCTCGACGGTGAACAGCGCCACCGTCTTGATGTCCTGCGGACGCACCAGCTGGCCGCCGACTTCCCAGGTGCCTTTCGGCAGGCGGTGTTCCTGGAACACGGTCTTGATGGTCTCGAGGTAGTACTCGGCCGGCATGTCGAGCACGGCGTTGTACTCGTCGTAGAACTGGCGGTGCGACTCGGCCGAGTCGTCGTCGCCGCGCACCAGGTGCTGGTAGAACTCGCGGTGGCTCTGGGCGTGGCGGCCCGGGTTCATCGCGATGAAGCCGGCATGCTGCAGGAAGCCCGGATAGACCTTGCGGCCGAAGCCGGGGTAGTTGCCCGGCACCGAATAGATCACGGTGTTTTCGAACCACGAGAAGGGTTTTTCGATCGCCAGGTCGTTGACCGCGGTGGGCGACTTGCGCGGGTCGATCGGGCCGCCCATCATCGTCATCGTCTTCGGCAGCTTCGGATCCTTGTTGGTCGCCATCAGCGAGATCGCGGCCAGCACCGGCACGGTCGGCTGGCACACCGAGATCACGTGCACGTCCGGGCCGAGGTGGCGGATGAAGTCCTGGACGTAGTAGATGTAGTCGTCGAGGTGGAACGGACCGCTCGAGAGCGGCACCATGCGGGCGTCGATCCAGTCGGTGACATAGACGTCGTGCTCGACCAGCAGGGCGCGCACGGTGTCGCGCAGCAGGGTCGCGTGGTGGCCCGACAGCGGCGCCACCAGCAACACCGTCGGCTGCTTCAGGGCGGCGAATTCCTTGTCGCTCAGGGCTTTCTTGAAGTGGCGGAGCTCGCAGAATGGCTTGTCGAGCACCGTGCGCTCGATGATGCCGACCTCGGCATCCTTGATGGAGACGCTCTTGATGCCGAATGCCGGCTTTTCGTAATCCTTCCCGAGACGGTACATCAACTCGTAACCGGCAGCGATGCGCTGCGAGAACGGGGTGTGCGCAAATGGCGAAACAGGGTTCGAGAACAGTTTCGAGGACGCATCTGCCCACTGCATCAGCGGGGTCAGGAAGGAGCGTTGCATCTCGTGCAGTTGGTAAAGCATAAATAATTCCTTCGGATAGACTGGGCGTCGCAACCGCCGATGTTTTCAGCGCGTGCATGCTCTCAATCAATTATAGGGGATAGTGATTTACTTGTGGAAACAGTCGTTTTCACTTCCCTGTGTTCACAGTTCACTTGTAGCATATTTGTGCAAATCCTTTCGGTGAACCGCCCCACATAAGCGGGTAGGCCGTGTCCGACAGCGGCTTGCGTTGCGCCGTACAAACTGAACGGCGCGCCGGGCGCAGCCATGAAAAATGCCGCCGGGCTTGCGCCGGGCGGCATTTTTACCACATGCTTCCATGCAGGATGTCTGACAATCCCCGAGGGCGCAGCCGTCGGGGCATCTGGACGTCTTAGTCGAAGACCGGGGTCTCGACGCCGAGGATCTTGTGCAGCTTCGGCGAAGTGGTCGTGTACTGCATGTGGATCTTCTTGTCCGGGAAGATGTAGGGCGCGGCGCCGAAGGCGGCCAGCGCGGCTTCGTGGAAGCCCGACAGGATCAGCTTCTTCTTGCCGGGGTAGGTGTTGATGTCGCCCACGGCGAAGATGCCCGGCACGTTGGTCTCGAACTTCTCGGTGTCCACCACCTTGAGCTGCTTGCGCTCGATGTCCAGGCCCCACTCGGCGATCGGGCCCAGCTTCGGCGACAGGCCGAAGAACACCAGCAGCATGTCCAGCGGCACGCGGCGGGTGACGCCGTCGGCGCCGGTGACCTTCACTTCGCTCAGCTGGCCGGCCTTCTCTTCGAAACCGGTGACCTGGCCGATGATCAGCTGCATCTCGTATTCGTCGCACAGGGCCTTCATCTTGGCCACCGAGGCCGGCGCGGCGCGGAAGTCCTCACGGCGGTGCAGCAGCACCACCGACTCGGCCTTGCCGACGAAGTTCAGCGCCCAGTCGAGGGCCGAGTCGCCGCCGCCGCAGATGACCAGGTTCTTGCCTTCGAACAGGACCGGATCCTTGACGCGGTAGAACAGCTGGGTGCCGTCGAACTTTTCGAGTCCGTCGACCTTCATGGTGCGCGCCTGGAACGAGCCGACGCCGGCAGCGATGAAGATGGTCTTGGTGATGAAGCGCGTGCCGGTCGAGGTCTCGACGTTGAAGCGGCTGTCTTCGCGGCGCTGGACGGTGGTGACTTCCTGGCCCAGGTGGAAGGTCGGCTCGAACGGCTCGATCTGCTTGAGCAGGTTGTCGGTCAGTTCCTGGCCGGTGCACACAGGCACGGCCGGGATGTCGTAGATCGGCTTGTCCGGGTACAGTTCCACGCACTGGCCGCCGACGGCCGGCAGCGAGTCGATGACGTGGGCCTTGATCTCGAGGAGGCCGAGTTCGAAGACCTGGAACAGGCCGACCGGACCGGCGCCGATGATCACGGCATCGGCGTCGATCGCGCCGGCGAACGAACTGTTGGGAGCGATGCTGCCCGCTTCGTGGGAGGCACTGATAGTCATGCGCTTAAATCCTGTGTTTTTTGGGTATGGGTGGAACGATGGCCGCTAGTGTGCCACGATTGACGAACCTGCGCCGGCCGGGCCCATGGCGGGCCCGGCCGGGAAGAATCAGCGGGCCAGCTGGTCCAGCTTGTCCTTGACGTCTTTCCACTCATCCGCGTCGGGCAGGGCCGGCTTGGTCTTGGTAATCGACGGCCAGAAGCGCGACAGGTCGGCGTTGATCTTGATGAACTGCTGCTGGTCGGACGGCACGTCTTCTTCCGCGTAGATCGCGTTCACCGGGCACTCGGCCACGCAGACGGCGCAGTCGATGCACTCGTCGGGGTCGATGGCGAGGAAATTCGGGCCTTCCCGGAAACAATCTACCGGGCATACATCGACGCAGTCGGTGTAGCGACAACGGATGCACGATTCGGTGACAACGTGGGTCATAACAGTCCTATTAGTTGATATGGTGTCGCGGCACCGGGCGCCCAATGGGCCGGCGGGACTTGCAAAGCACTGTATTTTAGGGCAATTCGGGTTTTCCCACAAATTGGGCTTATACACAATATATATAAGCAAATGTGGACCGTGCCGGCGCCCCATGGAGCGTCGGCACGGTCCGATCCGGCCACGCTGCTGCTCAGCTGTCGCTCATGCGCTGGTGCGCAGGCGGTCGAGCAGCGCCTGCCAGTCCCCGCCGCTGCCGTCCTCGCGCAGGAAGACGGTGTGGCAGCGCTTGCCGTCCTCGACCGTGATCTCCCAGCGCGGCAGGTCGGCCCCGATCGGGCAGGTGGGCGAGGCCGAGAAGAAGTCGACCCGATGCAACAGGTCCTCCAGTTCGCCGCCGCCGGGGTGGGCGGCGGTGTCGAGGTCGTAGGCTTCGGCCAGCCCGGCGAAGCCGCCGCAGGCGCGCGCACTGATCTTCATGCGCGCTCCGCCCCTGCCGGCTCGACCCCGGCCACCGGCACCACCGCCGCCGACGGCAACAGGCATTCGCCAAGCCGGCCATTGGCCGCACACCAGCGCGCCAGCGCCGCGGATTCGCTGTCGAGCACCCGGTTCACCCGGTGGTACTCGGGCAGGTTCATGGTGCCGCAGCAGGCGCGCCGGTCCTGGCGTGCCCCCGGCTTGTCGCAGACCTTCGGCGCCAGCGGCGCGGCCGGCGGCTGGGCCATGGCGGCCTCGCCCGGGTGCTCGACCACCTCGCGGCGCGCGAACTGGTTATGGATGAAGGCGGCGTAGATGGGCGGCTTGCCGTCGTCCTGCACGATGCGCAGCATTTCGTTGAGCACGTCGACGTAGGTGGCGGCGCGGTCCGGCGCGGCGATCAGGGCGCGCAGCAGCAGCCCGCGCAGGTAGGCCGCCACCCGGTGCAGCACGGCGGCGCAGTCGTCCAGCACCGGGTTGCGCTCGTAGGCGAACATGTCGGCCAGTACGTCGTACATGGCCCCGGTGAATACTTGCGAGATCGCATGCACCTGGGTGCCGGCCTGGCTCAGGGTCAGGTCGTTGTCGGCATTGCGCAGGCCGGTGCCGCCGCCCAGCGCCATCCCGAACTGCTCGGCGATGTCGGCCAGGTAGGTCTTGTCGTGCAGGTGTGCCTTGGTCTGGGCCACCACCGCCTCGCACTGGTCGAGCTGGGAGAGGGCCAGGAAGATCGCGGTGAGGTCGCCGAAGGCTTCGTGCAGGCCGCCGGTCTGGGGCGGGGCGTCGGCCTGCAGCCACTGCGGCTTGAGGCCGTCGAGCACGGCGTGCGCGGTCTCGTGGGCCACGATATCGAACGAGCGGCAGGTGTAGACGCGCGCCGTTTCGGCATCCGCCGCGGCTGCGGCCGCTCCGGGCGGGATGAAGTCGCCGAACTTCAGGCAGGCCTGGCTGCGGCTGTAGAAGGCGTTCATCACGTTCGGCAGGCCGTAGGGATGGACCATCAGCGGGCGCGTGTCCATGCTGGTGTTCCACTGCCAGGGCAGGGGCATGTCCAGGCCGGCGGCCAGCAGGGCGCGCTGGTACATGGTCAGGGTCTGGCGCACCACCGCGAAGGTGTGGACCGCGTCGAACTGCGGGGTATCGGGCTGGGTGACGAAGTCGCCGAAGGCGTTCGGCTCGACCGGATCGATGCCCGGCGTGCCGGGGGCGATGCGGGCGTCGCGCGGGCCGGCCAGCACCGGGCCGGGCAGGTAGGCGCGGCGGGTGCCGATCTCGCCCACCGACGGGTCCTGCTTCCACATCAGCACGCGCGCCCCGAAGGCGTGCGGCAGCGGCGGCGCTTCGGCCTGCAGTTCGTCCTCCAGCTGCGCGGCGCCGGTTCCGGGCTGCTCGCCGCCCGGATCGACCGGCTGCTCGAGCAGCCTGGCGAGGCGGTGCTGCTGCTGGTAGGGGGCGCTGGGCGTGGGGATGAAGCGAACCGGCGGCTGGTCACGGGACGTGTCCAGTTCGTCCGGCAAGAGGGCACCTGGTTCCATGACGGCTCCTTGCGAAATGTCGGGCGGCATCTCCATGGTCGCGCGCCCGGCGGCGCAGGCATTGACTAGGGTCAATTGACGTGGTTCGAGATCCGATTCGCCCGGCAGACTGGCTTACTGCGCCGTCAACTGGCATCATGGCGGGCTTTCTTGCAACGAATTAAGAAAAAGGATTCTCCAGCATGTCGGAAATTAGCATCGTCCAGGAACACACGTTGACCCCCGAGCAGGCGCGCGCGGCCGCCCAGCAGGTGGCGCAACGGATCGCGGCCGAATACGGCCTGGCATGCAAGTGGGATGGCGACGTGCTGCGCTTCGAGCGCAGCGGTGTGGAAGGGGCCCTGAGCCTGGAAGGCCAGCGTGCCGCGCTGCGGATCCGCCTGGGCTTCTTCATGGCGGCATTCGCGTCGGCCATCGAGGCCAAGGTGGCGGAAAAGATGCGCAAGGTATTCGTGCCCGCCTGATGCGCGGGCAGGCAAGGGCCACCGTCCGGGCGGCCCTGCCGTATCGGGGCGATCAGCCCTTCAGTTCTTCGACCAGGTCGATGTACTGCTGCATCGCGTCTTCCTGCGAGGTGCCCTTCAGGGCAGCCCAGGCGTCGAACTTGGCGCGGTTGACGAAGTCGGTCATGCCCGGGCGCTCGCCGGTGGCGTCGCCGCTCGACCCCTGCTTGTAGAGCGCGTAAATCTTCAGCAAGGTCATGTTGTCCGGGCGTTCCGGCAGATTCTTCGATTCGGCCTGGGCCTGGGCGAACTGTTCCTGCAAGCTCATGAATACTCCTGTGGTGGTTGCGTTGGCAATGTGTAATGCAGGAGGGGATCTTAGCGCAGGCGGGGCGCGTTCACGGCCAAACGGCGTGAACTTTAGAGGAGATGCTCGGGGTAGGGTGGTCGGCTTCGCCGACCGCGCGTTCAACCGGCGCGAGCGTGAACGCAGCGCGTCTGTTTACCCGAGGTTTGAACGCGCGCACGGCGAAGCCGTGCACCCTACGCGGCTTAGACAGCCAGCAGTTCGACGTCGAAGAGCAGGGTGGCGTTCGGCGGAATCACGCCGCCGGCGCCGCGCGCGCCGTAGCCGAGGCTGGCCGGGATGGTCAGGCGGCGCTGGCCGCCGACCTTCATGCCCTGCACGCCTTCGTCCCAGCCGCGGATCACGTGGCCGGCGCCCAGCGCGAACTGGAACGGGTCGTTGCGGTCCTTGCTCGAATCGAACTTGGCGCCCTGGCTGCCGTCATCGTTGCGCAGCCAGCCGGTGTAGTGGACGGTCACGTGCTGGCCGGCTTTCGCCTCGGCGCCGTTGCCGACGACGGTGTCTTCGTATTGCAGGCCGGAATCAGTGGTAATGGTGGACATGGTTTTTCCTGTTGTTCAAGTTGAACGGGGATTGTAGTGCATGCACCCGAGGTGCGCCAAACGGCCCCGGCGCGTGGCGCGCCGGCGCATCTGCGTACAATGGCAATATTGGAACCCAGACAAGGAAGCGCCATGCCCCACCGTTCCCGACCGATCTTGCACGAGGCTGCCCGATGAAGGGCGTCGGCACCGCCTACCGGCGCGCGTTGCGCGCCCAGTTCTCGCGCCGCATGCTGCTGCTGTCCGGCGCGCCGCTGGCGCTGTCGCTGCTGCTGTGGGGCGCGCTGCTGTGGACCGGGCTGCAGCCGCTGCTCGACTGGCTGCAGGGCGTGTTCGCCGACTACGACCTGTTCCAGACCAGCGGCAGCATGCTGTCGATGCTCGGCCTCGGCATGCTCAAGGTGATGGTGGTGCCGCTGCTGGCGATCGCGCTGCTGCTGCCCCTGATGATCGCTTCGGCCTTGCTGTTCATGGGCGTGATCGCGATGCCGGTGATCGAGCGCCATGTCGGCAACAGCCTGTATCCCAAGCTGGAGAAGAAGGAGGGCGGCAGTTTCATCGGCAGCGTCGCCGTCAACGTCGGCAGCACCGCGGTGTTCGCGGTGCTGTGGCTGTTGACGCTGCCCTTGTACGCGCTGCCGCCGCTGGCCTGGCTGGTGCAGGCCGGCCTGTGGGCCTGGGTGACCTCGCGCGTGATGAGCTACGACGCGCTGGCCGCGCACGCCAGTCCCGATGAGCGGCGCGCACTGATGCGCCGCCATCGCGGCGCGCTGCTGGCGATCGGCTTCGCCTCCGGCCTGGCCGGGGCGCTGCCCGGCATCGCCTGGATGGGCGGGGCCTTGATCTCGATCGTGCTGTTCCCCTTCCTGGCCCTGCTGTCCTTGTGGCTGTACATCATGATCTTCCTGTTTGCCGGGCTGTGGTTCCAGTATTACTGCCTGGGCGCGCTGGAAGAATTGCGCGGCGGTATTCCACCCGCTTGACAAGGAGGGCTTCGATGGAATTCGGTCTGATTGTCGTCGGCGACGAGATCCTGTCCGGCAGGCGCCAGGACAAGCATTTTTCGAAAGTGGTCGAGCTGCTCGGCGCGCGCGGCCTGCAACTGTCCTGGGCCGAATTCATCGGCGACGACCCGGTTCGCCTGACGGCACTGCTGCGCCGCAGCTTCGGCGGGGACGACATCGTGTTCTGCTGCGGCGGCATCGGCGCGACCCCGGACGACCACACGCGCCAGTGCGCGGCCGCGGCGCTCGGGCTGCCCCTGGCGCTGCACCCGGAAGGGCGCCGCAACATCGAGCAACGCATTCGCGACACCGCGCGCGAGGCTGGCCACGAAGCCGACCTGCAGGCGCCCGACAACCTGCAGCGCCTGAAGATGGCCGAATTTCCCGAAGGCGCGGACCTGATTCCGAACCCGTACAACCGCATTGCCGGTTTCACCGTGCGGCGGCACCACTTCGTGCCGGGCTTTCCCGTGATGGCCTGGCCCATGCTCGCGTGGGTGCTCGACACCCACTACGCACATTTATTCCACGCCTCGGTCCACCTGGAACGCTCACTGATCGTTTATGAGCAGGCGGAGGCGCTCCTGACCCCGCTGATGGAGGCGCTGGAGCGCGATTACCCCGGCGTGCGGGTGTTCAGCCTGCCCAGCGTGGGCGACGCGCAGACCCGCCGCCATATCGAACTGGGAGTGAAGGGCGCGCCCGCGCAGGTGGAGCCGGCTTTCCTTGCCATGCAGGCAGAACTGCAGCGCCGCCGGGCCGAATTCCGCACTTTGTAGGACTACATGCCGTCCAGTTAACTCGGCCGTTGTTTTTTTGCGAAAATACTTCGCACGGGTCAAAATTGTTAAACCGTGTCTCGCGCGGGTCCTGTTGATGTGGTGGAATGATACCTGTGGAGGTGCAATCCTGAGTGAGTTTGCGCCGCACATTTTTGCATACTGACGAGGGCCCACTCACTCGAACAAGGCAGAGGCAAGGATGGCGGGCAGCTTGGCAGGGATTGAGCACGAAATTGATTCAAACCGGTTGAGCCATCATGGAAAGTATTCGCCGCACCAAGCGGCCCAGTAAGCTAATTCGCGCAGTCAGTCGGTGGCTGGGACAACTCGCCCAGGCAGCGGCTGGCCGCGCACCCGTGCTCGCATCCGCGGGCGGCAACGACGTTCCGCTGTACGAAGCCTATCCGCACCTGGCGGCCGGCGGCGGCGTGCCGTCGGGCGCGCCGGTGCCGCCAGACCCTTCCGAAGGCGGCCCCGAAGGCGCGCCCGAGAAGGCGCCGCGCAAGCGTCGTTACAAGCCCTGGCTCTACCTTGTCCTCCTGATCCTGCTGGCGCTGCTGGCCGGCTGGGGTGCGTTCGAGATGCGCTCCTCGCGCCTGCAGGCGAAGATCTTCGCCGAGATGGCGGACGACCTGAACTTCCATATGGAGCAAGGCGTCAGCAAGTCGATCCGTTTCCCGGCCGCCAGCCCCTACGACACCCGCCTCGGCTATGCCAACCTGCCGGCCTACCTGGAAAAGCTGCAATCGCGCGGCTACGTCATCGACGCCCAGGCGCGCATCTCGCCCAGGATGGTCGAATTCGCCGATCGCGGCCTGTACGCCACCTACCACGAAAAGACCCAGGTCGGCCTCGAGATCCTCGACTGCCGCGCCCAGCCGCTGTTCGCATCGCGCTTCCCGGAGCGCTACTATCACAAGTTCGAGGACGCGCCGCCGCTGCTGGTGCACAGCCTGCTGTTCATCGAGAACCGCGAGCTGCTCGACCCGGCCTACCCGCGCCGCAACCCGGCGGTCGAATGGGACCGCTTCTCGAAAGCGGTGTTCGACAAGACCCTGAGCAGCGTCGGCCTGGGTGGTGGCGGCCGCGTCGCCGGCGGCAGCACGCTGGCGACCCAGATCGAGAAGTACCGCCATTCGCCCGAAGGGCGTACCGGTTCGCTGCAGGACAAGATGATCCAGATGGCCTCGGCCACGCTGCGCGCCTACCAGGACGGCGAGGACACGACCGGGGCGCGGCGCCAGATCGTGCTCGACTACCTGAACACCGTGCCGCTGTCGGCCAAGTCCGGTTACGGCGAGGTCAACGGCATCGGCGACGGCATGTGGGTCTGGTATGGCCGCGACTTTGCCAAGCTGAGCAGCATGCTGCGCGGCCCGATGGACAGCCAGGAAGCCGTCACCGCCTACAAGGAGGCCCTGTCCCTGATGATCGCCCAGCGCCGTCCGGCCTACTACCTGGGCGCCGGCGAGCAAGACCTCGAAACGCTCACCAACAGTCACCTGCGCGTGCTGGCGCAGGCCGGCGTGATTTCGCCGCAACTGCGCGACGCCGCGCTCAAGGCCCAGCTGCACCCGGCCAAGGGCTCGGGCGTGGCGCCGCCGGGCGCCGACGCGTTTGTCACGCGCAAGGCCGCCAACGCGGTGCGCAACCACCTCGGCTACCTGGTGGGCGATTCGCGCCTGTACAACCTCGACCGCCTCGATCTCTCGGTGGTATCGACCCTCGACGCCCAGGTGCAGAAGGCCGTCACCGACACGCTGCGCAATCTGAACGACGCCGAGCAGGCGAAGGCGGCCGGCCTGACCGGCAAGGGTCTGCTCGGCAACGGCGACCCGTCCCAGGTGGTGTACAGCTTCACCCTGATGGAGCGCGGCGAGCACGTCAACTACCTGCGCGTCCAGACCGACAACTACGACCAGCCGCTCGACATCAACGAAGGCGCGAAGCTCGACCTGGGCTCGACCGCCAAGCTGCGCACCCTGGTGACCTACCTCGACATCGTCGACCAGTTGCACAAGCGCTTCGAGCCGATGGACGAGATCGGCCTGATGGGCGTCGAGGTCGATGCCAAGGACCGCATGTCGCAATGGGCACTGGAATATTTCCGCGGCTTGCCGAACGGCGCCGACCGCGGCCTCAAGCCGATGCTGGCCGCCGCGCTGGAGCGCAAGTACTCCGCCAACCCGGGCGAGTCCTTCTTCACCGGCGGCGGCCTGCACACCTTCGGCAACTTCAGCAGGCTGGACAACAGCAAGATCATGACGGTCACCGAGGCGCTGCGCAATTCGACCAACCTGGTGTTCGTGCGCATGATGCGCGACGTGGTGCGCTACTACATGTTCCAGTTGCCGGGCTCCTCGGCCCAGCTGCTGGCCGACGCCGACGACCCGCGCCGCGCCGCCTATCTGGCCCGCTTCGCCGACAACGAAGGCAAGGTCTTCATGGCCCGGTTCTGGAACAAGTACAAGGGCAAGACCCCGGCCGAGATCGAAGAGCTGCTGTTCTCGGGCGTGCGTCCGCTGGCGTCCAAGCTGGCCGCCGCCCACCGCACCGTGTTCCCGAACGCGACGATGGCGCAGTTCGGCGCCTTCGTCGACAAGAACCTGCCGGCGTCGCACGACATGGATCCGGAGCGCATTCCGAAGATGTACGAGATGTATGACCCGCGCAATATGTCGCTGGCCGACCGCGGCTACGTGGCTTCGGTGCATCCGCTCGAACTGTGGCTGGTGAGCTACCTGCGCAGCCACCCGAATGCCGGCTGGACCGAAATCACCAACGCCAGCGTCAAGGAGCGCCAGGACGTGTATTCGTGGCTGTTCAAGACCCACCGCAAGCACGCCCAGGACAAGCGCATCGCCGGCCTGCTCGAGGTGGAGGCCTTCCTGAAGATCCACGCGCAGTGGAAGAAGATGGGCTATCCCTTCGATTCGCTGGTGCCGTCGTACGCGACCACCCTGGGCGCCTCGGCCGACCGTCCGGCCGCGCTGGCCGAGCTGATGGGCATCATCGTCAACGAGGGCGTGCGCAAGCCGGTCGAGCGGATCGACTCGCTGCACTTCGCCAAGAACACGCCCTACGAGACCCTGGTCAAGCGCAGCAAGGGTGGCGGCAAGGAGCAGGTGCTGGCGCCCGAGGTGGCGCGCGCGGTGGCCGACGCCATCCAGGGCGTGGTCACCGACGGCACCGCCAAGCGCGTCAAGACCGCCTTCAAGCAGAGCGATGGCAGCGTGATCGCCGTGGGCGGCAAGACCGGCACCGGCGACCAGCGCTTCGAGGTGTATGCGCGCGGCGGCCGCGTGATCGAATCGCGCTACGTGAACCGTTCGGCCACCTTCGTCTTCAACATCGGCGAGCGCTACTTCGGCAGCATGACCGCCTACGTGCACGGCCCGCAGTCGGGCAACTACGACTTCACCAGCGCGCTGCCGGTGCAGCTGCTGACCAACCTGGCGCCGAGCCTGATGCCCATGATCGAACCGCCGCCGGCCAGCGTCGCCGGTACGCCGGGCGGCGCCCAGCGCCAGTGCGTCCGTTGAAAGGACCTTCCGGCGCGCGCGGTTCAGCGGTGCTGCGTGCCATGACGCGCATGCGCCAGTTCAGCATCGTGTCCCTGCGCGACCTGCTGGTCGCGTCGGGCCCGACGCTGCTGGCGGCGATCGCGGTGGCGGTGCTGGCCTACCTGTGGGTCGACCCGGCGCCGCCGCGCCGGCTCGCCATGGCCACCGGCCAGTTCAACAGCGCCTACGAAGAATTCGGCCGCCAGTACGCCAAGCGGCTTGCCCGCGACGAGATCACGCTCACGCTCCAGCCTTCGCTGGGATCGGCGGACAACCTGCGGCGCCTCATCGACGGGAAGGCCGACGTCGCCTTCGTGCAGAGCGGTTCCACCGAAGAAGGCCAGGCCGCGGCCGCCGGACTGGTGTCGCTGGGCAGCCTGTTCACCGAGCCGGTCTGGCTGTTCCTGCGCGAAGGCGCCCAGGTCGCGCAGTTGACCGACCTGCGGGCCAAGCGCATCAACCTGGGCCCGGAAGGCACCGGCGTGCCCGGCCTGTTCCGCCAGGTGCTGGACGCGAACGGCATTGCGCCGGGCGAGCTGACGATCGGCGCGCTCGAGAACACGCCGGCCACGGTGGAACTGCTGGCGGGGCGCATCGACGGCCTGGTGTTCAGCTCGGCGCCCGAAGCGCCGCTGATCCAGATGCTGCTGCAGACGCCCGGTATCCAGTTGTTCAACTTCAGCCGGGCCGAGGCCTACACGCGGCGCCTGCCTTTCCTGACCCATGTGGTGCTGCCGCGCGGGATCGTCGACCTCGGGCGCGACATCCCGGCCCAGGATTACCACCTGATCGCCCCCACCGCGACCCTGGTGGCGCGGGAAGACCTGCACCCGGCCCTGGTCGGACTGCTGGTGAAGTCGGCCGGCGAGATCCACGGCAAGGCCGGCTGGTTCCAGCAGCAGGGCCAGTTCCCCTCGCCGAAGTACACCGAGATCCCGGTGGCGCAGGAGGCGGCGCGCTATTACCGCGACGGCGCGCCCTTCATGCAGCGCTACCTGCGCTTCTGGCTGGCCAACCTGTTCGAGCGCCTGTGGGTGGTGGCGGTGGCGCTGGCGGCGCTCCTGATTCCGCTCTCCAGGATCGTCCCGCCGATCTACGTGTGGCGGGTGCGCTCGCGCGTGTACCGCTGGTACGGCGAACTGCGCAAGGTCGAACAGGAGCTCGAGGGCGAACGGGAAGCGAGCGCCCCGCAAGAACGGGCGGCCGCGCGCGCAGGTTTGCTGGACCGCCTCGACGACATCGAAGAGCGCGTCAACCACATCTCGATTCCGCTCGCCTACGCCGAAGAACTGTACCGCCTGCGCAGCCACATCAATTTCGTACGCGAGCGCGTGCGCGGCACCATCGACCAGCACGGCAGGGCGACCGTGCCCTTGGCGAAATAGCAAACGCCGGCGGAAACGGATTACACTGGCGGTCTTTGTTCCGCATCCCGAAGGAAGTCATGATCCGCCGTCCGTTTTCCGCCCTCGCGCTGGGCGTGATGCTGGCCTGTGCCGCTGGGGCCCAGGCCGCAACCGAGTCCGCCGCACCGGCCGACGCCGCCGCGCACAAGCGCAGCCCGCGTGAAGCCTATACCAAGTACGAATACCGCATCCCGATGCGCGACGGCGTGACGCTGTTCACGGCCGTGTACGTGCCGAAGGACAGTTCCAGGCCTTATCCCTTCCTGATGCAGCGTACGCCCTACGGCGCCGGCGTGTATGCGCAGGGCGAGCAGCGCTACGGCGTGGACTGGTTCCCCGAAGCGCTCGGCCCCTCGCGCGAACTGGAAGATGCCGGCTACATCTTCGTGACCCAGGACGTGCGCGGCCGCTACATGTCCGAAGGCAGCTGGCAGGAGATGACCCCGCACGCCAAGGGCAAGCGCGAGCGGGGCGAAGGGCAGGAAAGCGAGGACATGCACGACACCGTCGAGTGGCTCCTGAAGCACATCCCGAACAACAACGGCCGGGTCGGGATCTGGGGCATCAGCTATCCGGGCTTCTATACGGCGGCCAGCATCATCGATTCGCACCCGGCGATCAAGGCGGCTTCGCCGCAGGCGCCGATCGCCGACCTGTACATGGGCGACGACTCCTACCACGGCGGCGCCTTCATGCTGTCGGCGAACTTCGATTTTTACTCGGCCTTCCTGCCGCAGAAGAATCCGACCGTGGGCAGCAAGGCGCGCTCGCGCTTCGAATACGGCGAGGCCGACGCCTACGACTTCTTCCTGAAGCGCTTGACGATGCCGAACATCCTCGCCAGCCTGAGCGACGAGCAGCGCGAGCTGCTGGTGCCGACCATCGAGCACGACACCTACGACGCATTCTGGCGCACGCGCGCGATCACGCCGCACATGAAGAACGTGAAGGCGGCGGTACTGACCGTGGGCGGCTGGTTCGACGCCGAAGACCCGGCCGGCCCGTTCGCGATCTACAAGGCAGTGGGCAAGCACAACCCGGGCACGCCGAACGCGCTGGTGATCGGCCCCTGGGTGCATGGCGGCTGGGCGCGCGGCGACGGCGCGCGCCTGGGCCATGTGAGCTTCGACGCCAGGACGAGCGAGTACTTCCGCCGCGAGCTCCAGTTCCCGTTTTTTGAACAGCACCTGAAGGGCGTGAAGCCGGCGCGCGCCTTGCCCGCCGTGAGCGCGTTCGAGACCGGCACCAATGTCTGGCGTAGCTATGCCGCCTGGCCGCCGGCCCCGGCCAGGGCACGCACCCTGTACTTCGGCCCGAACGGCAGCCTGGGCTGGCAGCAGCCGGCAGCTTCCGGCGCCGGCTACGACGAGTACGTCGCCGATCCGAGGAAGCCCGTGCCCTTCATCGGCTACCCGGCCACCGGCGTGCCGCGCGAATACATGGTGTCGGACCAGCGCTTTGCCGCCACCCGTCCCGACGTGCTGGTCTACCAGAGCGAGGTGCTGGAAGAGGATGTCACCGTGGTCGGTTCCGTGGAACCGAAGCTGTTCGTGTCCACCACCGGCACCGACGCCGACTGGGTGGTCAAGCTGATCGACGTGTATCCGGCCGACTACCCGACTCCGGCGGCCGAGCGCAAGGGCAGCGACGTCGGCCCGCCGAGCGTGAACCTGGGCGGCTTCCAGCAACTGGTGCGCGGCAATCCGCTGCGCGGCAAGTTCCGCAACAGCTTCGAGCGGCCCGCGCCTTTCACCCCGGGCAAGCAGGAGGCCTTGAGTTTCGACATCGGCGAAGTGAACCACACCTTCCGCCGCGGCCACCGCATCATGGTGCAGGTGCAGAGCTCCTGGTTCCCGCTGATCGACCTGAACCCGCAGACCTTCACCCACATCCCGCAGGCCAAGCCGGAAGATTTTAAAAAGGCGACCCAGCGGGTGTATCGCGCGCCGGGCGCGGCATCAGGCTTGCAGCTGATGGTGATGCCGGCGCAGTGATGTCGTGGGGTGGGCAAGCAGCGTTTGCACGGACGCGCTGCGGCTCGCGCGTGCCCTCGGTCACCGCGTGGGCGGGAGGACCCGCCCGTGCTCCGGGGTCATCAGGCCCCGATCCAGGGCAATCCCGCCATGCACCAGCCGCCGACCGTCTTGCGATGCCCCTCGGCATCGCGGTCCCCCTCGAAACCTTCCAGGATGTCGTAGGACTCGGCAAACCCGTGTTCGGTCGCGACGCGCGCGCCATGGCGCGAGCGCACGCCGGAGCGGCACAGGAACAGCAGCACCTCGTCCTTGCGCGCCAGCTGTTCGAGCTGCGCACCGAATGCGGGATTCGGCGCACCGCCGGGGTAGGTGGCCCACTCCACCGCGAGGTGCTGGGCCGCGGGAATCGCCACCCGGCCGACCCAGTCGCGCTCGGCATTGGTGCGCACGTCGACCAGCTTCACGCGCGGGTCGCCCTGCACGAGCGCAAAGGCTTCGCCGGGCGTGACGGCGCCGGCATAGGGCTGGCCGGAGGCGCGTTGGCGCGCGGCGGCGAGGATGGCTTCAGTTGTCGTCATGATGTCTGGTCCGGTAAGAGCGTCGAGTCCGATTAGGCAAAGAAAAAGGCGTGCACCAACTTGGTTCGGTGTATCCTGCGCTGCGATGGTGCGTTGCGCCTGCTTTGCACCATTTTGGTGCGAATGCTGGTGCATGTCCGCCGGTGATGCATGGCGATTGTAGGACCAAACACCAAGGCTTTCCAACGAAGCATTGTGCATTTACTCATAACGCTGGGGTGGCACGCTTCATGCTTTTATGGATAGCAAGTTGCCGTGCTGCGGACTGAGCGCGCGGCACCCCCTTTTCAATCAGGAGAGATACGAATGGCAAAGACGGCTGCAGATGTAATCCAACTCATCAAAGACAACGAAGTGAAATTCGTTGACCTGCGCTTCGCGGACACCCGCGGCAAAGAGCAGCACGTCACCGTTCCGGTCTCGCACTTCGACGAAGACAAGTTCGAATCGGGCCACGCCTTCGACGGTTCGTCGATCGCCGGCTGGAAGGGTATCGAAGCGTCCGACATGCTGCTGCTGCCGGACCCGAACACCGCCAACCTCGACCCGTTCATGGAAGAGACCACGCTGTTCATGCAGTGCGACGTGATCGAACCGTCGGACGGCAAGGGCTACGACCGCGACCCGCGCTCGATCGCCAAGCGCGCCGAAGCCTACCTGAAGTCGACCGGCATCGGCGACACCGCCTTCTTCGGTCCGGAACCGGAATTCTTCATCTTCGACTCGATCCGCTGGAAGATCGACATGTCGGGCTGCTTCGTGAAGATCGACTCGGACGAAGCCTCGTGGTCGACCGACCGCGAAATCGAAGGCGGCAACAGCGGCCACCGTCCGACCGTCAAGGGCGGCTACTTCCCGGTCCCGCCGGTCGACAGCTTCCAGGACATGCGCTCGGAAATGTGCCTGATCCTCGAATCGATGGGCATCCCGGTCGAAGTGCACCACCACGAAGTGGGCGGCGCCGGCCAGAACGAGATCGGCACCAAGTTCTCGACCCTGGTCGAGCGCGCCGACTGGACCCAGAACATGAAGTACGTGATCTGGAACGTGGCCCACAGCTACGGCAAGACCGCGACCTTCATGCCGAAGCCGATGAACGGCGACAACGGCTCGGGCATGCACGTGCACCAGTCGATCTGGAAAGAAGGCAAGAACCTGTTCGCGGGCGACGGCTATGCCGGCCTGTCGGAAAACGCGCTGTTCTACATCGGCGGCATCATCAAGCACGCCCGCGCCCTGAACGCGATCACCAACCCGGGCACCAACTCGTACAAGCGCCTGGTGCCGGGCTACGAAGCCCCGGTCAAGCTGGCCTACTCGGCACGCAACCGTTCGGCCTCGATCCGCATCCCGCACGTGGCGAACCCGAAGGGCCGCCGCATCGAGACCCGCTTCCCGGACCCGCTGGCCAACGTCTACCTGTGCTTCGCCGCGCTGCTGATGGCAGGCCTGGACGGCATCCAGAACAAAATCCACCCGGGCGAAGCCGCGACCAAGGACCTGTACCACCTGCCGCCGGAAGAAGACAAGCTGATCCCGACCGTGTGCGCCTCGCTGGAAGAAGCCCTGGAAGCACTCGACAAGGACCGCGAGTTCCTGACCCGCGGCGGTGTGTTCAGCGACAGCATGATCGACGCCTACATCGAGCTGAAGATGCAGGAAGTGCAGCGCCTGCGCATGACCCCGCACCCGGCCGAATTCGACATGTACTACTCGTCGTAATCGACGCGGCGAGCGCCTTGTCGCCCTTGCTGGCTTGAGTTTTTGCTTGAGTTTGTTGCTTAAGGGACTCAACGGCTGTAAGCCGGTGTAACAAATGCGGGGAAAGCGAGGGCTTTCCCCGCGTTGTTTTTGGGATCGGGTATAGTCGCGGTGGACTACACTTGGTGCACGTTTATTGTGCAAATAGATTTCTGATGGGAATGACAATCAGCTTCTTCCGACGTTTCGCCATGGTGCTGGCCACCGGCCTGGCGCTCCACAACGGCGCGCAGGCCCAGGGCATCGTCTATAAATGCGTGGACGAGCAGGGCCGCGTCGAATTCACCGACACCAGCCGCCGCGGCTGCAAGGCCCTCGACCTGCCGGGCTATGCGCCGCCGCCGCCGCCGCGCGCTTCGGCGCCGATTCCGGCGGTGCGTCCGATCAGCCCGCAGCCGCCGGCGGCAACCGCGAGCCCGGCCAGCTTCCCGCGCGTCGACACCGCCCAGCAGCGCGCGCGCGACGACGACCGCCGCGAGGTGCTCGAGGACGAGCTGCGCATCGAACAGAAGAAACTGCTTGAGCTGCGCCGCGACTTCAACAAGGGCGAGCCGGAACGCCAGGGCAACGAGCGCAACTACGCCAAGTACCAGGAGCGGGTCGCCTCGATGCGCGAGGAGATCGGCCGTACCGAGCGCAACATCGAAGCGCTGCAGCGCGAGATCAACAACATCCGATGAGCGCGCCGGGGACACCGTCGCGCTTCGCCGGCCTCGACCTGCTGGCCTCGAGCGTGCTGCTGCTCGGCCCCGCGGGCGAGGTGCGCTACGCGAACCCGGCGGCCGAGAACCTGCTCGAACTTTCGCTCAAGTCCTTGCAGCGCGCGCCGCTGCCCGAACTGTTCGCCAACGGCCATGAACTGGCCGCGCTGTGCGCCCAGGCGCTGGCGCACCAGTACGCCGACCTGCGCCAGGACCTGGTCCTGCAGCGCGCCGGGCGCGAACCCCTGCACGTCAACAGCATCGTCAGCGCGCTGGGGGAGGATGAACTCCTGATCGAGCTGCGCGAGAACGTCCAGCAGCTCAAGCTCGACCGCGAGGAACGCATCCTCGACCAGAGCCAGGCCAACAAGGAACTGATCCGCAACCTGGCGCACGAGATCAAGAATCCGCTGGGCGGCATCCGCGGCGCCGCCCAGCTGCTCGAGCTGGAGCTGCCGCCCCGCTACCAGCCAGACCTGACCGAATATACCCAGGTGATCATCAAGGAGGCCGACCGCCTGCAAACCCTGGTCGACCGCCTGCTGGCGCCGCACCGCAAGCCGCACATCGTGGGTGACGTCAACATCCACGAAGTGTGCGAGCGCGTGCGCAGCCTGATCCTAGCCGAGTTCCCGGCGGGCCTGTCCATCCGGCGCGACTACGATGCCTCGATCCCCGAGTTCAGGGGCGACATGGAGCAGCTGATCCAGGTAGTGCTGAACATCGCCCACAACGCCGCCCACGCATTGAAGGGGCGCATCGCGGCGGGCGACGCCGAGATCGTGCTGCGCACCCGCGTGGCGCGCCAGGTCACCCTGGCCAAGGTCCGTTATGGGCTGGCATTAGATTTGCATATCATCGACAATGGACCGGGCATCGCACCCGAGATCCGCGACCGCATCTTCTATCCGCTCGTCTCCGGGCGCGAAGGCGGCAGCGGCCTCGGGCTGACGCTGGCGCAGACCTTCGTGCAGCAGCACCTGGGTGTGATCGAGTGCGAAAGCCGGCCTGGACTGACGGATTTCCGGATCCTGCTGCCGCTGCCGTAGAAAACTGCGCAAGGGTAAGCGGGTTCTGCCGTGAGTCCCCGTTCATCCATATTGCGGGAAGCACGAACACATGAAACCAATCTGGATTGTCGACGACGACGCATCGATCCGCTGGGTGCTGGAAAAAGCCCTGGCGCGCGAAAGCCTGCAGACCCGCAGCTTCGCCAACGCGCAAGACGCGCTGGCCGCTTTCGAGCATGACACCCCGCAGGTGCTGGTGTCGGACATCCGCATGCCGGGCGAATCCGGCATCGAACTGCTGGGCGCGGTCAAGGCGCGCCATCCCGGCCTGCCGGTCATCATCATCACCGCGTTCTCCGACCTCGACTCGGCGGTTGCCTCGTTCCAGGGCGGCGCGTTTGACTACCTGGCCAAGCCCTTCGACATCGACAAGGCCGTCGCCCTGATCCGGCGCGCGCTGGAGGAGAGCCTGCGCGAAGCCAGCGTGGAAGCGGCGCCCGCCGAGACGCCCGAGATCCTCGGCCACGCGCCGGCGATGCAGGAAGTGTTCCGCGCCATCGGCCGCCTGTCGCAGTCGAACGTGACGGTATTGATCACGGGCGAATCGGGTAGCGGCAAGGAGCTGGTGGCGCGCGCCCTGCACAAGCACAGCCCGCGCGCCGCGCAGCCCTTCATCGCGCTGAACACCGCGGCGATTCCGAAAGACCTGCTGGAATCGGAACTGTTCGGCCACGAGCGCGGCGCCTTCACCGGCGCCCAGGCCATGCGGCGCGGCCGCTTCGAGCAGGCCGAGAACGGCACCCTGTTCCTGGATGAAATCGGGGACATGCCATTCGACCTGCAGACGCGTCTTCTGCGGGTGCTGTCGGACGGCCACTTCTACCGCGTCGGCGGGCACCAGCCGGTCAAGGCCAATGTGCGCGTCATCGCCGCCACCCACCAGAACCTGGAACAGCGCGTGCGCGACGGCCTGTTCCGCGAAGACCTGTACCACCGCCTGAACGTGATCCGCCTGCGCCTGCCGTCGCTGCGCGAGCGCAGCGAGGACATACCGATCCTGGCGCGCCACTTCCTGGTGCAGAGTGCACGCCAGTTGGGCGTCGAACCGAAGCGGCTGAGCGAGGGCGCGATGCGCTGCCTGGCCGGGCTCGAACTACCGGGCAACGTGCGCCAGCTGGAAAACCTGTGCAACTGGATTACCGTGATGGCCCCCGGCCAGACCGTCGAGGTGAAAGACCTGCCGCGCGAGCTGATCCAGGGCCAGGCGGCGCCCTCGGGCCAGCAGGCGCCGGAGCCGGCCGGCACGCCGCAGGCCGCCGCATCCCCGTCGGCCGCCGTGGCGCCGATCCTGCCCGAGGGCTGGATCGCGCTACTCGAACAGCAGGCTGCCGGCATGCTCAGCGCCGGCCAGGTGGACGTGATGGACACGCTCGGCCGCCAGTTCGAATCGGCCCTGATCAAGACCGCCCTCAAGCACACGCACGGACGCAAGAACGATGCCGCGGTGCGGCTCGGGATCGGCCGCAATACCATCACGCGCAAGATCGGCGAACTCGGCATCGATGGCGCACGCGAAGAGTAGCGCGCCCGGCGCGCGGGGGCGATGGTGTAAGCTGCGGCTTCATGCACTTACACCACCGCCATGCTGATTAACTGCGTCGCCTACCAGGAAGGCAAGAAACTGTCCGACATCGCGGTCGAGGACATCAGCGAACACCTGAAAGAACCCGGAACCTTCGTCTGGGTCGCCCTGCGCGATCCGGACCAGGCCGAGATCCTCACCATGCAGGAAGAATTCGGCCTGCACGAACTGGCGGTGGAAGACGCCGCGCGCGGCCACCAGCGTCCCAAGATGGAGGAGTACGGCGACTGCGTCTTCATGACCGTGCACATCATCGAGCTCGATGGCGACGAGATCAACGCCGGCGAACTGGCGATCTTCGCCGGCCCGAACTACGTGCTGTCGGTACGGCGCGACGCCAACCGCGGCTTCCTGGGCGTGCGCGCCCGCGCCGAGCGCGAGCCGCACCAGCTCAAGAAAGGTTCCGGATTCGTGCTGTACGCGCTGGTGGACGCGGTGGTGGACCGCTACTTCCCGGTGGCCGACATGCTCGAGTCCGAACTGGAGTCGATCGAGGACCACATCTTCGGCCAGCAAGGCGCGCAGCGCGGCAATGTCGAGCGCCTGTATGAGCTCAAGCGCAAGTCGCAGATCCTGCGCCATGCGGTGGTGCCGCTGATGGATGCGATCGGGCGCCTGCACGGCGGGCGCGTGCCCGGCGTGGTGATCGAGACCCAGGACTACCTGCGCGACGTCCACGACCACCTGCTGCGCATCCTCGGCCGGCTGGATGCGGTGCGCGACACCATCAACACCGCGATCCAGGTGACGCTGTCGATGGTGGCGATCGAAGAAAACGACATCAGCAAGAAGCTGGCTTCCTACGCGGCGATCTTCGCCGTGTTTACCGCCTTTGCCGGCATCTGGGGCATGAACTTCGAATTCATGCCGGAGCTGAGGTGGAAGTACGGGTACCCGGTGGCGCTGTGCACGATGGCCGGGGTGTGCTTCTACCTGTACCGGCGCTTCAAGAGGGCAGGATGGCTTTGATTACTTTACCCGGGTTCATCGGGCGCCTATGCTATTCATTGCAGGGCACTCTCTCGCATTGGCTTTACCGCGAAGCTTCGCTGGCACGGATCAAGAGAGTCGCTGAACTCACAGAGAATACTAAACCGCCGGCACTTAAATATCCTTAGTTAAGTCGACAAATATGTAGCTGGAAAATTTGAAATTGAAATTGAATTTGAATGCAGAGGGAGGGGGAAATATGGTCCAGTGGCCCCTCAACTGGCTACAGACCGGACCGGTTCTTGATTTGTCTAATGCGCGTTAATAGCTGCCCTCTGGGGGCAGGCAACTATTTAGACAGCAATCGTATTCTTCCACCTTAACATAAAACTCAGTTCTCACGCCCCACCACATAAACTTGTCGTTGTTAAAGCACGAGATTCCGCCTTCGCCCACAGGCGTCGTAAAAGTCGCATCTGAATAATAGACTGCCCGATATCCCTTATTGATTGCAGCATACCCAATACTAGTGATGCTGAAGAGGCTCGCAATGAGAGCGAGCATGAGAGTCTTACGTTTCATAGGTATTCCTTACTAGAGAAAATTTTACGAAACCATCTATTCACTATTGAGACGACTACTCCCAATAGCGTAAGGAATTGTATTCCACATATGCATGCCTCTCAATAGTGGATTCCATGCAGTATAAATAATCGTTCGAGCGTGCATGCCGACTGGTGAAGGCCAGAAGTGCGATATCAGCAGGGACTTTCCCTATTTACACCAATCACCGACATGTCATAGTCTTTCCAGGAGCCCCACGCAAACTTCGAGTTTATAGCGGAGCGCGAGACGAAATCTGACTTTAATGTTGCGCCGCCGACCATGATCGGTGAGCTTCTATCTCTCCCGAAGTTTCAACACTCCGACCCGATATCTGGACTTGGTTTTCCGAGAGTGGACGGGGAAATTTTGGGTAATTTTTCGGCTGAATCAGGTCTATATGTCAACGAACTCTCGCAAACTTCAAGTTCGTTCGATTGATAGGCGGTTGTTGACCGCTCACTTTTTGGCTGTGGCCGCTGCGCCGCCGCAGGCCACCACTACTAAGGCGATCGCCAGCCACTGCATCATTGTGAGCATCTCCCCAAGCACCACCCAGGCCGCGAGCGCCGCGAACGCCGGCCCGGCGCTCACCAACATGCCGAACACGCGGCGCGGCAGGCGCGCCAGCGCGGCCATCTCGAGGGTATAGGGCAGGGCGCTGGACAGCACCGCCACCGCCAGGCCGCCCGCCAGCACGGACGGCAGGAGCAGCGCGCCGCCGGCATGAAGCACGCCGACCGGCACCGTGAACAGCGCCGCCGCCAGCATGCCCCAGGCCACCGCCTGGCCGCCGTCGAGATGCGAGACGCGCTTGCCGAACACGATGTACATCGCCCAGCAGAAGGCCGCGCCCAGCGCATACGCCACCCCTAGCGGATCCAGGGGCGCCACGCCCGCATGCACCGGCGCCAGCAGCCACAGGCCAAAGGCCGCCAGCAGCACCCAGCCGAAGTCGCGCGCGCGGCGCGAGGACAGCACCACCACGCCGAGCGGACCGACCACCTCGATGGCGACCGCGATGCCGATCGGGATGCGCGCGAAGGCGCCGTAGATGAGCAGGTTCATGCAGCCCAGCATCAGGCCGTAGACGAGCAGGTTGAGCGCATCGCGCCGCGCCGGCAGGCGGCGCCACGGGCGCACGAGCGCGAGCATGATCAGCGCCGCCAGGCCGACCCGCACGGCGGTCACGCCCTGGCTGCCGACCAGCGGGAACAGGTGCTTGGCCCAGGCGGCGCCGGCGTTGACCGACACCATCGAGGCCAGGATCGCCAGGCCGGGACCGAGGGTCCCGCTGCCTGCCGGCGCACCTGCGATCGGTTTCACGCAGCCATCGCCAGCGCCACGGCTTCCGCCACGCGGATGCCGTCCACCGCCGCCGACATGATGCCGCCGGCGTAGCCCGCGCCTTCGCCGGCCGGGAACAGGCCGCGCGTGTTCAGGCTTTGCAGGTCGCCGTCATTGCGCTTGATGCGGATCGGCGAGGAGGTGCGGGTCTCGACCCCGGTCAGCACCGCGTCGTGCTTGTAGTAGCCCTTGATCTGCTTGTCGAAGGCGACGAAGGCTTCGCGCATCGCGACAATCGCGTAGTCGGGTAGCGAAGGCGCGAGGTCGGTTAGGTGCACCGCCGGCTTGAACGAGGGGACCACCGAGCCGAACTCCTTGGAGGCCACGCCTTTCACGAAGTCGCCCATCAACTGGCCCGGCGCGTCGTAGTTGGAGCCGCCGAGCACGAAGGCGCGCGACTCCAGCTCGCGCTGGAAGGCGATGCCGGCCAGCGGATGGCCCGGATAATCCTCGGGCGTGATGCCGACCACGATGGCGCTGTTGGCGTTGCGCTCGTTGCGCGAGTACTGGCTCATGCCGTTGGTGACCACGCGGCCTTCCTCGCTCGATGCCGCCACCACGGTGCCGCCCGGGCACATGCAGAAGCTGTACACCGAACGGCCGTTGGAGGCGTGGTGCACGATCTTGTAGTCGGCCGCGCCGAGCAGCTTGTTGCCGGCGTTCGGACCGAAGCGGCAGACGTCGATCAGCGATTGCGGGTGCTCCACGCGGAAACCGATCGAGAAGGGCTTGGCCTCGACGTAGACGCCGCGCTCGTACAGCAGCTCGAAGGTGTCGCGCGCGCTGTGGCCGATCGCCATCACCAGGTGGCGGGTCGGGATTTCTTCGCCGCTGGACAGGCGCACGCCCTGCACCTGGCGCACGCCGGCCTCTTCGCTCACGTAGATGTCGTCCACGCGCGTCTCGAAACGGATCTCGCCGCCCAGGGCCGTGATCTCGGCGCGGATCTGCTCGACCATCTTCACCAGGCGGAAGGTGCCGATGTGGGGCTTGCTCACGTACAAGATCTCTTCCGGCGCGCCGGCCTTGACGAACTCGGTCAGCACCTTGCGGCCGTAGTGCTTCGGGTCCTTGATCTGGCTGTACAGCTTGCCGTCCGAGAAGGTGCCTGCGCCGCCCTCGCCGAACTGCACGTTCGACTCGGTATTGAGCTTGCGCTTGCGCCAGAAACCGAAGGTGTCGACGGTGCGCTCGCGCACCACCTTGCCGCGCTCCAGCACCAGCGGGTTCAGGCCCATCTGGGCCAGGATCAGGGCCACGAACATGCCGCAGGGACCCATGCCGACCACCACCGGACGCGGCGTGCCCGGCGCCGGCCTGGCGGCGGGGACGAACTTGTAGCCGGTGTCGGGCGAGCGGCCGACGTACTGGTCCTGCTGGAAGCGCGCCAGCACCGCGGCTTCGTCGCGTAGCTCGACGTCGATCGCATAGATCAGCACGATGGCTGACTTCTTGCGCGCGTCGTAGCTGCGCTTGAAGACGGTGAAATCGACCAGGTCGGCGGCCTGGATGCCGAGGCGCGCCAGGATGGCTTCGCGCAGGGCGGGTTCCGGATGGTTGAGGGGGAGTTTGAGTTCGCTGATTCGGAGCATGGGAGTAATCGAAGAGGTTGCTGGCAATGCAACAAAAAGAGGAGCGGCCGGGAAGGCCGCTCAAACCGCTATTTTACCCAAGAGCCGGCGCCGGCGGGACGGCATCGCATTTTCCATCGGCCGATTTTGTTGCGGCGCGCAAACACGAACAAGCCTTTATATGCATCTACATTTGCACCAATGTTGTGCTTTTCCGCGCCACCGTGGTGCTGCGCTGCACTATGGTTGGTCGGGAAAAAAGCTAATGAAATCAATGTGTTGTTTCCATGCGTATTGACGTATTGAAAAGTTTGACTTGTCTATATATGCATGTTTCTATGTTGAAAGTTCACTACTTGTTGGTAGAAGGACAATCGTCGGCATGCAGTAGTCAGGACAGCGCTGCCGGCCTTCCATGATTCGTATAACAACCACAGCGGGCTCGCAGAATCGGCCCGCAATCATAGGATTCATAATATGTTGAAAAAGACCGTGTTGGCACGTGCCTTGGGCATCGCGTTTGCCGCCTCGCTTGGTTCCGTCGTCCTGGTGTCGGGCAGCGCCCACGCTGCCTCGAACTCGGCCGGCGACATCGTTGGCCGCGCCGCGGCAGGTACCGTGATCACGATCGAAAACAAGTCGATCGGCTTCACCCGCACCCTGACCGTCAACAAGAACGGCGACTACCAGCTGACCATGCTGGCTCCGGGCAACTACGTCGTGCGCGCCAAGCGTCCGGACGGTTCGATCGAGGAACGCACCGTGTCGGTCAATGCCGGCGAGGGCACTTCGGCCAACTTCGACGCCGCCACCAAGACCGTCGTCGTGACCGGCCGCCTGAGCCGCATCGACGTCAAGTCGCCTGAGTCGAGCCTGGTCCTGAACGAAGCCGCGATCGACCGCATCCCGGTGGCGCGCGACGTGACCGCCGTGGCCTTGCTGGCCCCGGGCGCGACCCGCGGCGACTCCCGTATCGGCCAGACCAGCCTGCGCGCCGGCAACGTGCCTTCGTTGGGCGGCGCTTCGCCGGCGGAAAACGTCTATTACATCAACGGCTTCAACGTCACCAACATGCTCAACGGCGTGGCGTTCAACCAAGCGCCGTTCGAAGCGATCGCACAGCAGCAGGTCAAGACCGGCGGCTACGGTCCGGAATATGGCCGTTCGTTGGGCGGCGTGCTGGCGGTCACCACCAAGCGCGGCACCAACGAGTGGAAGGGCGGCGCCAACGTCATCTGGACCCCGGTCGACCTGCGCGCCAAGTCGGTGTACACCGAAAAGAGCCCGACCAACGGTTCCTGGCTGCTGAGCGAGCGTCCGGGCGGCGTCGATGACCTGCAGGCCAACGTCTGGGCCGGCGGTCCGATCGTCCAGGACAAGCTGTTCATCTTCGGCCTGGTCCAGGGCGCCGATATCAAGCAGGAGACCTATGGCGCCAGCACCCTGACCGAAACGAAGAACAGCACCCCGCGCTACCTGGTGAAGGCCGACTGGAACATCAACGACAGCAATACACTCGAAGTCACCGCCTTCAGCGACAAGTCCAAGGACAAGGTCCGTACCTTCAACCTGGCGACGCCGTACCGCGAATCGCGCACCACCGAAAAGGCGCCGGACGAGTTCACCACGGGTGGCGAGAACTACATCGCCAAGCTGACGTCGTGGCTGACCGACGACTTCACCGTGTCCGCCCTGGCCGGCCTGGGCCGCTACAACAAGGGTGAAATCATCGGTTCGTCGACCTGCCCGTACATCGTCGATCGCCGCAAGGCGCCGGCGCGCCTGATCGGCTGCGGCACCAACACCGCGTTCAATGATCCGAACGCGATGGACGAGCGCCGCGCCTACCGTATCGATGCCGAGTGGAACCTGGGCGACCATGGCCTGCGTTTCGGCCTGGACAATGACGAATACAAGGTCATCAGCGGCAGCACCAGCACCGGCGGCGGCGTGCAGAATATCCGCACCCTGAACCCGGGCTCGAGCCTGGCAAGCGGCTACACCAACAACACCGGTGCGGCCTTCGACTACGTCGATGTTCGCTTCTTCCAGAACGGCGGCGCCTTCACCACCAAGAACGCGGCCTATTACCTGGAAGACAACTGGCAGGTCACCAAGAACGTGGTGGCGAACATCGGTATCCGTAACGAATCGTTCGAGAACCTGAACGCTGAAGACAAAACCTTCATCAAGGTCAAGAACACCTGGGCGCCGCGCCTCGGCCTGAGCTGGGACGTCAAGGGCGACCAGTCGATGAAGATCTTCGCTAACGCCGGCCGCTACTACATCCCGGTCATGTCGAACACCAACGTCCGCCTGTCGGGCGCTGAGCTCGACTACACCGACTACTTCCGCTACACCGGCACCAACACCAGCGACGCCTTCCAGCGTCCGATCCTCGGCGAGCAACTGGGCGAGCGTGTGGTGAGCTCGAACGGCGAAGCGGGCGATCCGCGCTCGGTGGTCGACCCCAACATCAAGCCGATGTACCAGGACGAGTTCATCGTCGGCTTCCAGCAGGCCCTGGGCAACCGCTGGTCGGTCGGCGCCAAGGTCACCCACCGCAAGCTGCAGAGCGTGATGGACGACATGTGTAACGGTCCGGGCGCCGAACAATGGGCGCTGGCTAATAACTACAGTGCCGATCAGGCCGCGATCATCGGCGGCGCGATCGACCACTGCTTCCTGTACAACCCGGGCGGCGACCTGACCGCGAACATCGACCTGGAAGACGGCAAGGGCTTCACCCAGATCACGATTCCAGCAGCTTCGCTCGGCTTCGAGAAGCCGGTGCGCAAGTGGACCGCGCTCGAGTTCACCTTCGAGCGTGCCTGGGACGGCGTCTGGAACCTGCAGGGTTCCTACGTCTGGGCCAAGTCGCGCGGCAATACCGAAGGCTACGTCAAGTCGGACATCGGCCAGGACGACGCCGGCATCAGTCAGGATTGGGATTACCCAGGCCTGATGGAAGGCGCCTATGGCTACCTGCCGAACGACCGCCGTCACACCCTGAAGCTGTTTGGCGCCTATCAGGTGACCCCGGAATGGCGTCTCGGTGCGAACGCGATCGTTCAGAGTGGCCGTCCGGTGAACTGCATCGGCTACTACGCGGGTAACCTGGACGAAGTGTCGATCTACTACCGCGCAGCATCGTTCTGGTGCAACCGCGAGCTGAACCCGCGCGGCACGCTCGGTAACCTCGAGTGGACCCGTGAACTGGGCCTGCAGGCGACCTACCAGCCGAAGTGGCTGAAAGGTACGACCTTCAGCGTTGATGTCCTGAACGTCTTCAACGAACGCGGCGTGACTTCGGTAGAAGAGGCCGGCGAATCTGCACTGGGTACGCCGAACCCGACCTACCTGCAGCCGCTGTCGCTGCAGACCGGCCGCAGCTTCCGCTTCATGGCGCAGTACGAGTTCTGATTCCCAGGCTCTTTTACTGCTGAAGCCGCCTTCGGGCGGCTGCCGAGATACTCCCCCTTCACCCTATAAGCTTCCAGGCTTATAGGGTGTTGTTCTTTCCGGCCCAGGCCTGGGACCGGTTCTGCGCTCTCTCTTTAGGAGGAGAGTGTGAAATATGCATGTCAATAAGCGTTGTGATTGCGCAACGCTTCAGCAGGGCGGCGGTGCCCGTTCCAGGGCTGCACATGCATATGCGGTCCATGACCATCGGCCAGGGCGTGACATATGCAGATGTCACCTTCGTCATTACGTCAATTCCGGCCAATCTGCCATCTTCTCGCGCGAAACGCGCGTATCCGCCCGATTGCCAGTCCCCTTTCCCGGCGCCCGGTCCGGTCGCCGGCACGCTGCTTGTCAGCCGTGTTAGCGGCGAATGCGGGGGGCGTGACACTCATACCTATCCGTGTTCAATTGACACTTTTCTGGGCGCCATGGTTCCATATATTTACTTGAATAACATTTTCCATTTGACCGTTATTCGAGGCTACACGTCCTAGATGTCCAGGCACGGAAGAATATTGCTGTTAAAAAACGGCGATATACAGACGTAGCGTTATATGCATGTTTCAGCCCTTCAACCCCCCGGCCGCCACCAGCGCAGCCGGGAGCGCGCAGTCGGCGCAGGGTTTGCAGGAGACGGCCGTTGCGCGGGTGAGCCCTGCGGGCGGTGGCACAAAACCATCCAAGAAAAGCCAAGAAGGAGAAGTACCCATGACGTTCAAATTGAAGTCGCTGCCGTTCGCGGTCGCATCGGTGATCGCCAGCGGCGCACTGGTCGGCGCCGCTCCGGCATTCGCGCAAACCGCCGCCGCCGAAGGCGCATCGCCGCAGCGCGTGGTCGTTACCGGCTCGCTGATCAGCCGGGGCGACCTGGAAACCCCGAGCCCGATCCAGGTGATCACCGCCGAAGAAATGGCGAAGACCGGCAAGACCTCGGTTGCCGAAGTCCTGGCCGAGCTGGCGGCCAACGGCCAGGGTGCGCTCGGCACCGGCTTCCCGGGCGCGTTCGCGAACGGCGCATCCGGCGTTTCGCTGCGCGGCCTGACCGTCGGCCTGACCCTGGTGCTGATCGACGGCCATCGCATGGCTTCCTATCCGCTGTCGGACGACGCGCAGCGTTCCTTCGTCGACGTCTCGAACATTCCATTCGACCTGGTCGATCGCGTCGAGGTCCTGAAGGGTGGCGCTTCGTCGATCTACGGCTCGGACGCGGTTGCCGGCGTGGTCAACATCATCCTGAAGAAGAACTTCAACGGCCTGCGCCTGAACGCGGAAGCCGGCAATGCCCAGCACGGCGGCGGCAATACCAAGAAGGCCTCGATCACCACCGGCTATGGCGACCTGGGCGAGCAGGGCTTCAACGTGTTCGGCAGCATCGAGTACCGCGACGGCGAAGGCATCCGCCTGTCGCAGCGCGACGACCGCGAGTGGGCCAACGGCGACTACCGCGCGCGTGGCGGCTACGACCTGCGCCGTGGCGTGCCGACCCCGCTGAACAGCTTCGTCACCCCGACCAGCGTTCCCTTCCTGTACAACCCGGCCGGCCCGGGCGGCGCCAACAACGCGGCCAACTTCCAGTTCCTCGATCCGAGCTGCAACTACCAACTCTACCGCGCCGGCCAGTGCGTGGTGCGCGACGTCTGGTCCTGGATCCAGCCGCCCTCGGACAACCTGAACATCCTGGTGGGCGGCACCAAGCGCCTGAGCGACGACTGGACCCTGTCGCTGAAGGCGTCGATGTTCGAGCGCCACAGCCAGAACAACCGCGGCACCCCGACCACCTATTCGCCGAGCACCTTCGCCGGCTTCACGACCTATAACAACGGCGTGCTGACCCCGGGCGTCGGCCGCATCGCCGACACGCGCCTGCCCGCCAACCACCCGCTGAACAAGCTGGGCGCACCGGCCCGCCTGTACGGCTATGTGACCGAAGCCGGCGCCGGCATCCAGTCGGACAATACCTCGCGTGCCACCCGCTACGCGGCCGACCTGACCGGCTCGGCGCTGGGCTGGGACGTCAACGCGGCGCTGGGCTACAGCAAAGTCAAGACCGAGATCGACTACGCCGGTTACGTCAACCGTGCGGCGCTGATCAACGGCGTGCTGAACGGCAGCTACAATCCGCTCGGCGGCAACTCGCCCGGCGTGCTGGCGAACGTGATCCCGCGCTTCTCGAACACCCTCGAGTCCGACCTGACCTACTTCGACATTTCGGGCAGCCGCGAGCTGATGCAGCTGGGCGAAGGCGCGCTGAAGATGGCGGTGGGCGCCCACTGGCACAGCAAGGAGCAGAACTCGCCTGCCTCGCCGCTGACGGCCAACGGCGTCGTGGCCAATACCTCGGCCTTCGTGTTCGGCGAAGAGAAGAACACCGCGGTGTTCGCGGAGATCAGCGCGAATCCGCTCAAGGCGCTCGAGCTGAACCTGTCGGCCCGTTACGACCACTACGACACCTACGGCAATTCGTTCACGCCGTCGGCCAAGTTCAAGTGGACCCCGACCCGCCAGTTCGCACTGCGCGGTTCCTTCGACAAGGGCTTCCGTGCGCCGAACGCGTCGGAAGTGGGCAATGCCGGTTCGTTCTTCCTGTTTAACGGTATCGACGATCCGGTCCTGTGCGCCGACGGCAACCGCAACACCGCAGGCAATGTGCCGGCAGCCTGCGGCATCCAGCCGACCTACGTGCAGACCACCGAAGCCGATGTCGAGCCGGAAAAGGCCAAGAGCTACACCCTGGGTGTGATCCTGGAACCGGTGCCGGGCCTGTCGGCAACGCTCGACTACTACCGCATCAAGATGACCGGCCAGATCACCTCGGCCGTGTCGGTGCCGGGCTTCACGCCGAACTGGGTGCGTAACCCGGCCGTGCCGACCGATATCGCCGACGGCAACGGCGGCACCGTCGTCGGTACCCCGTCGGTCGGTTTCATCGCCTACGGTCCGACCCCGTACGTCAACCTGGGCGGCGTCGAGACGCACGGCCTGGAACTGGACGTGTCCTACCGTTACCGCATGGGCGCCATGGGCAACCTGCGTGCCGGCCTGAACATGACCCACATGATCGGCTACGAGATCGACACCGGTACCGAGAAGCTGCAGCTGGCAGGCACGCACGGTCCTTCGGCGGTCGGCGGCAACACCGGCAATCCGAAGAACCGCGCCAACCTGACGCTGGGCTGGGACCGCGGTCCGCTGGCCATCACCACCACCGTGAACTGGGTCGACAAGTACTCGGCGCTCGACCCGTCGGTCGGCGCGCTCGACTGCGCCACCGCCGCACACGACGTGGCAGGCCGTACCATGTTCGACCTGAACGGCATGCCGGCGTCGTACTGCACCATCCGTTCGTTCACGACCACGAACCTGAACGTGACCTACAAGCTCAGCGATAACCTGACCCTGAAAGGCACGATCCTGAACGTGTTCGACCGTGAACCGCCGATCGACGTGGCGACCTACGGCTCGGCAGGTAACAACCTGAGCCAGTACAACTCGGCCATGCACCAGGCGGGCGCCATCGGCCGCTACTTCAGCCTGGGCCTGAACTACACGTTCTGATCGCCCATTGGCCGACCACCCCGGTACGCTTGCGCGTGCCGGGGTTTTTTCTCGTCCGTCAGGGGGCGGCCTTGCCCATGCCGTCCCACAATCCGCCCAGCATCGCCAGCGCCGCCAGTGCCGCGGTTTCGGTGCGCAGCACGCGCGGGCCGACCGATAGCGCCAGTGCGCCCGCGGCCAGCGCCGCATCTTCTTCTTCATGGCTGAAACCGCCTTCCGGGCCCACCATCAGGGTCAGCGGCTGCGGGCCGTTCTGCTTCGCCCACTCCGCCAGCGACAGCTCTGCCCGCGGGCTCAGCAGGATGCGCAGGGAGGACGAAGGCGAGGGCGCCGCCAGCCAGCGGCCGAAGTCGAGCAGGGGATCGAGCCGTGCCAGCCGGTTGCGCCCGCACTGCTCGGACGCCGCTTCGATCACGCCCTGCCAGTGGGCCTGGCGTTTCTCGGCGCGCTCGCCCGACAGGCGCACCACGCTGCGCTGCGCCGCCAGCGGCTGCACCGCGGCCACGCCCAGCTCGACCGCCTTTTCGATGATCCAATCCATTTTCGTGCCTTCCGGCAACCCCTGGGCCAGGGTGAGGGCATACGGCAGTTCGACCTCGATGGCCTGGTGGGTGTCGACCCGGGCGCTGGCGCGCCGCTTGCCGACCTCGAGCAGGGTGGCCTGGACCTGGCCGCCTGCGCCGTTGAACAGGGTCAGCGCCGCGCCCGGTTGCAGGCGTACCACGTGCAGGTGGTGGGCGACGGCTTCCGGCAGGTCGATGACGGCGCCTTCGGTCAAGGGCTGGGGGCAATAAAAACGGGGCATGCGGCGCTCTTGGACAATGATCAAGCCTGCATTTTAATTCGGCACCGCAGCAGCCGGTAGAGCGTGGTCTGCTAAAATACCGGGTTACGGGCATTGCATCGCCGCCGCTTTCCAATCCAGACCTTCGTACCTTCATGAAATCTACGCAAACCACCACCCTGATGGCCAACGCGATCCGCGCGCTGGCGATGGACGCCGTCCAGAAAGCCAACTCGGGCCACCCGGGCATGCCGATGGGCATGGCCGAGATCGGCGTCGCGCTGTGGGACAAGCACTACCGCCACAATCCGGCCAATCCGGGCTGGTTCAACCGCGACCGTTTCCTGCTGTCGAACGGCCATGGTTCGATGCTGCACTATGCGATGCTGCACCTGGCCGGCTACGACCTGACGATGGACGACCTGCGCGATTTCCGCCAGCTGCACTCGAAGACCGCAGGCCACCCGGAAGTCGGCATCACCCCGGGCGTGGAAACCACCACCGGCCCGCTGGGCCAGGGCATCGCCAACTCGGTCGGCATGGCGCTGGCCGAGTGGCTGCTGGGCTATGAATTCAACCGCCCGGGCTACGACGTGGTCGACCACTACACCTACGCCTTCCTGGGCGACGGTTGCCTGATGGAAGGCATCTCGCACGAAGTGGCGTCGCTGGCCGGCACCCTGCGCCTGAACAAGCTGATCTGGCTGTACGACGACAACGGCATCTCGATCGACGGCCGCGTGGAAGGCTGGTTCACCGACGACACCCAGAAGCGTTTCGAGGCCTACGGCTGGAACGTGATCCCGAAGGTCGACGGCCACAACGTCGCCGCCGTCTCGGCAGCCATCGAGCAGGCGAAACAGTCGGATCGTCCGACCCTGATCTGCTGCAAGACCATCATCGGCAAGGGCGCCCCGAACCTGGAAGGCGGCGACAAGGTCCACGGCGCCCCGCTGGGCGACAAGGAAATCGCGGCCGTGCGCCAGCACCTGCTGTGGGATCCGATCCCGTTCGACATCCCGGGCGAGATCTACGAAGCCTGGGACGCGAAAGCGCGCGGCGCCGCGTTCGAAAACGAATGGAACGCCAAGTTCGCCGAATACCGCGGCGCACACCCTGAGCTTGCCGCCGAATTCGAGCGCCGCATGAAGGGCGAGCTGCCGGCCAACTTCAATGAAGTGCTGGATGCCGCGATCGCCTCGTGCGTGGAAAAGAAGGAAACCATCGCCACCCGCAAGGCTTCGCAGAACGCGATCCAGGCCCTGGCGCCAAGCATGCCGGAATTCCTGGGCGGCTCGGCCGACCTGACCGGCTCGAACCTGACCAACTGGAAGGAATCGGTGGCGGTGCGCTCGGGCATCCCGGGCAACCACATCAACTACGGCGTGCGCGAATTCGGCATGGCCGCGATCCAGAACGGCGTCGCCCTGCACGGCGGCTTCATCCCGTTCGGCGCGACCTTCCTGACCTTCTCGGACTACAGCCGCAACGCGCTGCGCATGGCCGCGCTGATGAAGATCCGTTCGCTGTTCGTGTTCACCCACGATTCGATCGGCCTGGGCGAAGACGGCCCGACCCACCAGTCGGTCGAGCACGTCTCGTCGCTGCGCCTGATCCCGAACCTGGACAACTGGCGTCCGTGCGACACCGTCGAGTCGGCCGTGGCCTGGGGCGCGGCGGTGCAGCGCAAGGATGGTCCGTCGACCCTGATCTTCTCGCGCCAGAACCTGCCGTTCATGGAGCGTGACGGCGCTACCGTCGCCAACGTGGCCAAGGGCGGCTACGTGCTGCGCGACGCCGGCGACGCAAAAGTCGTGCTGATCGCCACCGGTTCGGAAGTCGAGCTGGCCATGAAGGCCGCCGACGCGCTGGCAGGCGAGGGCATCGCCGCGCGCGTGGTCTCGATGCCGTCGACCGACGTGTTCGAGCGCCAGGACGCGAGCTACAAGGCGAGCGTGCTCCCGCGCGGCATTCCACGGGTGGCCATCGAAGCCGGCGTGACCGATTTCTGGTACAAGTACGTGGGCCTGGAAGGCGCCGTGGTCGGCATCGACAGCTTCGGCGAGTCGGCGCCGGCGCCGGTGCTGTTCAAGCACTTCGGCTTCACCGTCGAGAACGTGGTGGCCAAGGCCAAGGGCGTCATCGCGGCGTAAAGCGTTTCAGCGGGCTGCCTCTCGGCGGCCCGTTGTCCATTTGCGGTACGAAAAAAGTTTTTTTCTATAATCAGGAGCTAAGCAATGACGATCAAAGTTGCAATCAACGGTTATGGCCGCATCGGCCGCAACATCCTGCGCGCCTTCTACGAAGGTGGCAAGAAGCAAGACATCCAGATCGTGGCGATCAACGACCTCGGCAACGCCGAATCGAACGCCCACCTGACCCGCTACGACACCGCGCACGGCAAGTTCCCGGGCACTGTCACGGTCGAAGGCGACAACATGATCGTCAACGGCGACAAGATCCGTGTGTTCGCGCAGCGTAACCCGGCCGAGATCCCATGGGGCGAGTTGCAGGTGGACGTGGTGCTCGAGTGCACCGGCTTCTTCACCACCAAGGAAAAAGCCTCGGCCCACCTGAAGGGCGGCGCCAAGAAGGTCATCATCTCGGCCCCGGGCGGCAAGGACGTCGATGCCACCATCGTGTTCGGCGTCAACCAGGACGTGCTGAAGTCGACCGACACCGTCATTTCGAACGCATCGTGCACCACCAACTGCCTGGCCCCGCTGGTCAAGCCGCTGCACGACGCCATCGGCCTGGAAACCGGCCTGATGACCACCGTGCACGCCTACACCAACGACCAGGTGCTGACCGACGTGATGCACGAAGACCTGCGCCGCGCCCGTTCGGCCACCCAGTCGATGATCCCGACCAAGACCGGCGCCGCCGCCGCGGTCGGCCTGGTGCTGCCGGAACTGAACGGCAAGCTGGACGGCTTCGCGATCCGCGTGCCGACCATCAACGTGTCGATCGTGGACCTGTCCTTCATCGCCAAGCGCGACACCACCGTCGACGAAGTCAACCAGATCATGAAGTCGGCCTCGGAAGGCGCATTGAAGGGCATCCTGACCTACAATACCGACCCGCTGGTCTCGGTGGACTTCAACCACAACCCGGCTTCGTCGAACTTCGACGCCACGCTCACCAAGGTGTCGGGCCGCCTGGTGAAGGTCTCGTCGTGGTACGACAACGAGTGGGGCTTCTCGAACCGCATGCTGGACACCACCGTGGCGCTGATGAACGCCAAGTAATCCGGCAGCGCGCAGCACGAAAAAAAACCGGCTTCGGCCGGTTTTTTTTCGTCGTCGGCTCAAGCGTCCGGCCAGGGCGTCAGGATCTCGAATCCGTTCTTCGTGACCGCCACCATGTGTTCCCACTGGGCCGAGAGCGAACCGTCGGCGGTGACCACGGTCCAGCCGTCCTCGAGCTGGTCGACGTCGGCGCCGCCCAGGTTGATCATCGGTTCCACCGTGAACACCATGCCCTCCTTGAGCAGCAGGCCGGTGTTCGGGCGGCCGTAGTGCAGCACCTGCGGGTCTTCGTGGTAGACCCGGCCGATGCCGTGGCCGCAGTACTCGCGCACTACCGAGAAACCGGCGCCCTCGGCCAGCTTCTGGATCGCATGGCCAACGTCGCCCAGGCGCGCGCCGGGGGCCACCTTGCGGATGCCCGCCATCATGGCCTGGTAAGTGGTGTCCACCAGCTTCCTGGCCTGGGGGGAAGGCTCGCCGACGAAGTACATGCGGCTGGTGTCGCCATGCCAGCCGTCCCTGATCACGGTGACGTCGATATTGACGATGTCGCCTTCTTCCAGCACGTCCTTCTCGCTCGGAATGCCATGGCAGACCACGCCGTTGACCGAGGTGCACAGGGTCTTCGGAAAGCCGTGGTAGCCGACATTGGCCGGTGTCGCCTTTTGCACCTTGCGGATGTAGTCGTGGCAGCGGCGGTCGAGCTCCTCGGTGGAGACGCCGGGCACGACGTATTCCTTGATCATCGCCAGCACCTCGGCCGCCAGGCGGCCGGAGACGCGCATCTTGGCGATGTCCTTGTCGTTCTTGAGTTTGATTGCCATCGTGTTCTTGAATGTGGCGGCCGGGCTGGCCGCAAAGGGCTCATGATACCCGTGCCCCATGAAAAATGCCCGCCAGGCGGACCTGGCGGGCATCGGGCCGACTTCATGCGCGGGCCGTTGCCGACCCGGCGCATGTCGAAGGATTAGAACGACTGGTTGTAGCGGACGTAGATGAAGCGGTCCAGCAGCTGGTCGACGTCGACCGATGCAGCATCAGCCTGGGTGCTGTAAACGATACGCGGCTTCTTGTCGAAGGCGTTGTTCACGCCCAGCAGGATGCGGCCGTTCCACGAGGTCTTGTAGCCAACGCTCAGGTCATGGATGGTGACCGAGCCCAGCTTGTTGGCGCCGGTGCCGAAGGTGGTTTTGGCGTCAGGCTGGTTGCACTCGACGTCCACGTCCCAGCACTGGTCCTGCACCGGGCTGAAGTAACGGAAGCCCCAGCTGGCGCTCCAGTTGCCCATGTTCCAGTCGATGGTGTTGTTCGACTTCACGCGGTTGTAGAAGTACTCGCCGGCGTACTCGTTCCATTCCGAGTCCGAGCTGCTGCGGGTGCGGAACTTGTCGGTGTACGAGGTTTCGCTGCGCAGGCCGAACTGGCCGTAGGCGGTACGTGGGAAGCGGTAGTTGACTGCCAGGTCCAGGCCTTCGGTTTCCACTTCGCCCAGGTTGGCGTTGCCGCGTGCCAGCTGGTTGATCTGGCCGGTGATCGGGTCACGCTGGATCACGCTGCAGAAGTTGGCGTCGCCACCGATGAAGCACTGGTTGGCCACGTATTCCGCGCTGATCGCGGTGATACGGTTGGTGACCTTGATGTTGTACCAGTCCAGGCCGACGGTGAAGCCGCGCAGGAACGACGGGCTGTAGACGAAGCCGGCGGTCTTGGTGACCGCGGTTTCCGGCTGCAGGAAGCTGTTGCCGGCGCCCGAGTTGAAGGCGACCAGCGACTGGGTGCCGTTGGTGCTGGTGATCGGGGTGCCTGCCTGCAGCAGCTGGCGGTAGTTGGCCGGGGTGCCACGCACGCCGGCGAAGCCGCTGGCGCAACGTGCCGCCACTGCCGGATCACGCGATGCTTCGCCGAAGCGGGTGTCGCACGGATCCAGGAAGGTGTCGAAGGACTGCGAACCGCCGCCGGCCAGGTCGTCCAGGGTCGGTGCGCGGAAGCCTTCCGCCCAGGTACCGCGGATCAGCACGTCGTTGACCGGCTTGTACATGAAGCTGGCCTTGCTGTTGTTGGTCACGCCGAAGTTGCTGTAGTCCGAGTGGCGGGTCGCCAGGTTCAGGTTCAGCAGTTCAGCGAACGGCTTGTCCTTGAACACCGGGATGTTCACTTCAGCGTACGCCTCGCGCACGGTGTAGCGACCGTAGGTCGGCTGGCCCGACAGGTTGGTCGAGTAGCCCGACTGCGAGAACTGGTCAGGCACGTCCGAGCCCTTGACTTCACGGTGCTCGACGCCGACCGCGACGCCCAGGGCGCCGGCTGGCAGTTGGTACACTTCGCCGGCCAGGTTGGCGGTGGCGCTGTTGATGGTCGAACCGTAGGTCTTGGCGCCCGAGGTGTTGACGTAAGCCAGCGCTGCCGGGGTCGAAGCCGACGGGCCGCCCAGGATGTCGAACGGCACGCAGTCAGCCAGCGGGATCGGCGAAGCCGAGGTGCCGCACTGTACCTGGCCGGAAGCGTTCATGAACGACGGGCCCAGGGCGCGCTTCAGGTTGATCAGGTTGATGTTGCCGCTGTCGCGCGAGATGCCCGAGACCTTGTTGTGGTTGTAGCCGACGTCCCAGTTCCAGGCCAGGTCACGGAACATGAAGTCGCCTTCCAGAGCTGCATCGATGTGCAGGGTGCGGTTCTCGTTCTCGGTGATGCGCGGCAGTTCGATGGTGCGGCGGTAGAAGTACAGGTCCTGGCCATTGCCGGCGCCTGCAACGGCGTTGCCGTACGGGTTGAAGTAGTTGTCCTTGTCGATGTAGACCGGGTACTTCGCCTGGCTTGCCGATTGCAGCGGGTAGCCGGCGATCTGGCGGATCGACTCACGCTGCGAGTACATCGCGGTGGTCTTCAGGCGCATTTCCTTCGGCAGCGCGATCTCGCCCTTGACGAACAGGGTATCGAGCTTGTTCGGCGAGAGCAGGTCCATGTCCTGGCTCGAGTTGTACTTGTCCTCGTTGGCGCCGGCGTAGGTGTGGTAGCTGTTCGGGTCGCGCGAGTTGGCGCCGGTGCCCACGCCGTCATAGGTACCGGTGTGGTTCAGGATGCGGTTGAAGCCGGTCGGGCTGCGCGAGCCGCTTGCGGTCGGGGCGGTGAGCTGGCGGATACGGGCCCATGGCGAGGTGCCCAGGCCGTCGAACGGGTGGTCCGGACCGTAGGAGGTCGAGGTGATGTCGCGGGTCTGCGTGTCGACGCGGCCCTGCTCGGTGTGCGCCAGGCCGAACATCAGCGATGCGGTGTCGTTGCCGGCGCCGTAGGTCAGCGAGAAGTCCTTGTTGCGGCCGTCGCCTTCATCGTAGGCGCCGGTGTAGGCGGACAGCTGGCCGCCTTCCATGTTCTTCTTCAGGATGATGTTGACCACGCCTGCGATCGCGTCCGAACCGTAGATCGACGAAGCGCCATCCTTCAGGATTTCCATGCGCTCGATCATGGCCGACGGGATGGTCGACAGGTCGGTGAAACCGGCAACGGTCTGGGTCCAGCGCTTGCCGTCCACCAGCACCAGCAGGCGGTTCGAACCCAGGTTGCGCAGGCTGACGTACTGGCCGCCGGCTTCGGTGTTCGAGGTCAGCGAGCCCGAACGGCTGAAGTCAGGCGCGCCGGCCGACGACAGGTTGTTCAGGATGTCGCCGACGGTGACGAGGCCGGTTTTCTGGATCTGTTCCTGGTTCAGGATCTGGACCGGCTGGGCCGTTTCCAGATCAACCTGGCGAATACGGGAACCGGTGACTTCGACGCGCGCTGGCGCCGGCGAAGTTTCCTGGGCGATCGCGGCGGTCATGCTGAGGGTCATGCCGCCCAGGCAGATCGCGCGGACCGACCGGGACAAGATTTTTTCCATCATGTTGCAAAACTCCTTGGGTGAAAACGCGGCCATGCTGTCGTGAAGCACAGCCACAGGGAAGGTCTGTTGGACCACCTGAAAGTAGATAATTCTTTAACTAGGATTACTTTCAAGTCAGCAATAAGATCACCCGGCGTGCTTCACTGTCAACGGTGTTGGCGTAAATACTCCCTGAAATGTTGCTAAATTGTGTATTTACCTCGCACAATTGACTTCACTATTGACAGATACATATGGCTTGAATAAATGGAAAAAATCCCGCCCGGCTCGCGCCGGACGGGCTTTGTGCGCAATTAAATTGCGTCGATCCCGGTAATCAGTACATGATTTATTTTAGAAGTTCTGGGTGTAGCGCACGTAGAAGAAACGGTCGATCGGCAGATCGGCATCGATCGTCGTGGCCGACGATGCGCCGAGCAGGGTGAAGCGCGGTGCCTTGTCGAACACGTTGTTCACGCCGGCAAGGAGGGCGCCGTTCCATGCGAACTTGTAGCCGACGCTGATGTCGTGGTAGGTCAGCGACGGCAGGCGGTTGGCGCCCGCCGACGTGAAGCCGGCACGGATCGTCTGCGGCGCATTGCATTCCCAGCCGCGTGGAATGTTCAGGCACTGGTCGAGCACCGGGCTCAGGTAACGCATGCCCCAGGTCGCGCTCCAATTACCCAGGCTCCAGTTCCATGGCATGCTGCGTAACTCGAAACTGCCTTCGAGGGTGGCGTCGACGTGCAGGGTGCGGCTATTGTTGGTGGTTTCACGCGGCACCTCGATGGTGCGGCGGTAGAAGAACAGGTCCTGGCCCTTGCCGGCGCCGGCCACCTGGTTGCCATATGGATTGTAGTAGCTGTCCTTGTCGGCCTAGACCGGATACTTGCTTTGCGAGGTCGGCGACAGTGGGTAGGCGGCGGTGGTCGACACCCCCTTGCGCTGCGCAAACATGGCGGTCCTTACCAGGCGCATGTCGTAAGGAAGTTGCAGCTCGCCCTTGGTGAAAATGGTGTCGAGCTTGGACGGCATCGCGAATACCATCTGGTTGGTGGCGTTGAACAGGTCGGCCGTCACCGGGGTCAGGGCCGCCACGTCATGGTAATTCGCCGGCTTGCGCGAATCCTGGCCGAGGCCGTCACCGTCCTGGGCGCCGGTGTGGTTCAGGATCCTGTCGAAACCGGTCGGGCCGCCGCTGGCGCTGACCTGGCGGATACGTCCCCGCGGGCCGCCGATCAGGTTTTCGAGCGGGAAGTCGGGGCCGCGCGAGTATTTGGTGATCTCGCGGTCGCGCGCCCAGACCGCGCCCTGTTCGCTGTGCGACACGCCGAACATCAGGCCGGCGGTCTCGTTGCCTGCACCATAGCTCAGCGAGAAGTTAAGTTTCTGACCGAAAAGTCAATAGATGGTCCGGCGCAGGGTCGTCGTGCGCTGCAGGGGGAAATGCAAGGGAAGAGAGGGCATGCACCGGGCGGTGCATGCAGGCGGGATGGGTGGATCAGCTGCCGAAACAGGCTTGCCAGAGGCGCCGGACCGTGTCCGGATGCGTGCCCAGCAGTTGCGGCTCGACGCGCGCTTTTTCCTGTCCCTGCAGACGCACCTGGTGCTGCAGGCGGCGCATCGTGCGATAGGCGTCCGCCACCGCCGCCGCCATGCCGGTGTCGATCAGGCCGAGCTCGCCGCACAGCTTCAGGAGGGCGATATTGCCCGTGTTGATCGTCAGCCGCGGATGGATGGCGGCATGGCACAGCACCAGGTACTGGACGATGAACTCGATGTCGATCATTCCGCCTTCGTCCTGTTTCAGGTCGAAGAGTTCGCTGCGATTGACGTTGGCCTCGCGCATGCGCCGGCGCATGGCCAGCACTTCGTTCTTCAGTTCCGCTTCCCGATGGCTACGGTCCTGGCGCAGTACCTGCTCGCGGATGGCCTCGAAACGGGCGCCGATGGCGGCGTCGCCGGCGCAGAAGCGGGCCCGGGTCAGGGCCTGGTGCTCCCAGATCCAGGCGCTGGTCGTCTGGTAGCGTTCGAAGGCGGCGATGGTGGAGACCAGCATGCCGCTGGCCCCGTCCGGGCGCAGCGCGGTGTCGATGTCGAACAGGATTCCGGCTGCCGTGTGGGCGGTGTTCCAGGTGATGAAGCGCTGCGCCAGCTTGGCGTAGTTGGACGGCGCCATCTCGTCCTCGTCGTCGTACAGGAAGATGACGTCGAGGTCGGAGACGTAGCCGAGCTCCTTGCCGCCCAGCTTGCCGTAGGCGATGACGGCGAAGCGCGGTTCCTCGCGGTGGCGGCTGGCGATCGTGCGCCAGGCGTGGCGGATGGTGGCGCCGACAATGGTGTCGGCCAGCAGGGACACGTGGTCGGCCAGGCGCTCGACCGAGAGCTCGCCGGCCAGGTCCAGCGCCAGCAGCCGGAACAGCTGGGCATGGTGGGCTTCGCGCAGGATGTCGAGCTGGCGCTCGGTGTCGCCGGCGGCGGCCTGCAAGTGCTCGTCCAGTTCCGCGGCAAGCTGGGCCAGTTGCTCCGGACTGCCGGCCCCCTCGTTGCGGTCGTCGAGCAGCTCGTCGAGCAGGATCGGGTGCTGGGTCAGGAAGGTGGCGGCCCAGCCGCTGGCATTGATCATGCGGATCACGCGCTCGAGCGTGTGCGGATATTCGGTGAGCAGCGACAGGTAGGCCGAGCGGCGCGCGATCGCCTCGAAAAAGTCGAGCAGGCGCCCGAGCGTGGCGGCGCAACTGCCGACGCCGGCCTCGCGCACCACGGTCGCGATCTGGGCCAGGGCGGCGTCGCCCAGCGCCAGCAGCCTGGCGCGGCTGGCATCGGGCAGGCTGGACAGGCGCGGACCCTGCAGGGTCGCCACCAGGCGCGCCGCGGCCCCGGGTGGGTCGTCGTAGCCGAGTTCCGCCAGGCGGGCGCCGATCGCCTCGCGGTTATCCGGGTCGTCGCCCAGGGTGACCGTCTCCGGGGCCGGACTTTCGGCCTTGTCGGCAAAGATGGCGTCGAACTGGGCGGCAACGAACGCGCGTTGCTCCTCGAGGCGGGCGAGCAGGGTCGCCACGTCCGGCAGGCCCATCATGCGTGCCACCGCCAGCCGGTCTTCCTCGCTGGCCGGCAGGGTGTGGGTCTGGGCGTCATCCAGGTATTGCAGGCGGTGCTCCAGGTTGCGCAGGAAAGAGTAGGCATCGAGCAGGCGCGCTACCGTGTCCTGGGACAGCAGCTCGCGTTCGGCCAGCAGGCGCAAGGTAGCCCGGGTCGAGCGCTCGCGCAGCGCCGGATCGCGCCCGCCGCGGATCAGCTGGAACACCTGGGCCAGGAACTCGATCTCGCGGATCCCGCCGCGGCCCAGCTTGACGTTGTGGCTGCGTTCGGGGTGCAAGCGTTCCTGGCGCTTGACCTCGGCCCGGATCTGGGCGTGCATGTTGCGGATCGCGTCGATCACGCCGAAGTCGAGATAGCGCCGGAACACGAAAGGGCGCACGATCGCATCCAGGGCCGCGATGTCCTGCGGGTCGCCGGTGACCGCGCGCGCCTTGACCCAGGCATAACGCTCCCATTCCCGTCCCTGCACAATAAGGTATTCCTCGACCATGTTCAGGCTGGCCGCCAGCGGGCCCGAGTTGCCGTTGGGTCGAAGCGCCATGTCGACGCGGAAGGTGAAGCCGTCCTCGATGACTTCCGACATGGCGGCGATCAGGCGGCGGCCGAGGCGCACGAAGAATTCATGGTTGGACAACTGGCGCTGGCCGGGGGCGGCTGCGGTCTCGCCATCCTCCGGGTAGACGAAGATCAGGTCGATGTCCGACGAAACGTTCAGTTCGCCGCCGCCGCCCTTGCCCATGGACAGCACCATGAGCTGCTGGGGCCGTCCGGATTCCTCGCCCGTCGGCATGCCGTGGGCGGCGACCAGTTCCTCGCTGAGCGCCGCGACATGGGTCTGGATGGCGAAGTCGGCGAAGCGGGTCATGGTCGTGACCACCTCGTCGAGGTCGGCCAGGCCGTCCAGGTCGCGCCGGATGATGGCGCAGACCAGCAGGTTGCGCAGGCGGCGCATCGCTCGTGGAAGCGGCAGGGGAAGGGGCAGGCCAGGGTCCAGCTCGCGGGCCAGCAACGCGCCGAGGTCGGCGTCGGCCAGCGATAATCGGCTTAACTCGTCGAGCCGGGCCTGGCGCGCAGGATCGGCGCCGAGCCAGCGTTGCAGGAATCGCGATGGACACGCGGAATCTGGAGGAGAAGCGGCGGCCGGCGAACCGGATGCCAACGAAGGAAGAGTCATGGTGTCGATCCGGTGTGCGTTTTGCCGTCCGGCAGGCATTCCTACGGTAGAATTGCCCGCCGTGCTGGCTCAGGTCAGCACGATGGTAAGGTAGACGCCGCGACTGTTGCAAGCGATCTGTTATTAGAGAATCATTTTACGGCGAGCCTTTTTGAACACCTTGATGGACAACCGGGAACCGCAGGCGGCCGAGGGGCACCTGCCCTTGGCCGCGCGCTGGCGCCGGCTGCGGGCGGCCTATCGCTACGCCAACCTGGCGTCGCACCATTTCCTCGGCTTCGCCATCAAGCTGGTGCTGCTGCTGTATTTCGCACTGGCAGTGCTGTTCCTGCTGCTGCGCTACGCCATCCTGCCGAATATCGATCTCTATAAAGACGACATCGAAGCGGCCGCCGGGCGCGCGCTCGGCAACCGCGTCACGATCGCGCGCCTGGATACCTCCTGGCAAGGCATTCATCCGGTACTGACGCTGGGCGACGTACGCCTGATCGACCGCGCAGGGCGCCAGGCGCTGGCGCTGCCGCAGGTCGAGGCGGCGCTGTCCTGGTGGAGCCTGGCGGCCTTCGAGCCGCGCCTGCATGCGCTCGAGCTCAGCGGCCCGCAACTGGATGTGCGGCGCGGCAGGGACGGCGTGATTTCGGTGGCCGGCGTGCGGCTCGACCCCACTCAGCGCGACGACGGACGCGGCGCCGACTGGCTGCTGCGCCAGCGCGAGATCGTGATCCGCGGCGGCCGGGTCGCATGGACCGACGAACTGCGCGGCCGCCCGACCCTGGTCCTGACCGATGTCACCCTGGCGCTGCTCAACCGCTTCGGCGGAGGGCACCGTTTCGCGCTGCGCGCCACCCCGCCGCGCGCGCTCGGCCAGCCGCTCGACGTGCGCGCGCGCTTTCGCCACCGCTTCGGCGCCCGGCCCTCGGACCTGAAGCGCTGGAAGGGCGAACTGTATGCCGACCTGCGCGGCGCCGACCTGGTGGGCTGGAAGCAGTACATCGACTTGCCCTTCCAGATCGCCAGCGGGCGCGGTTCGGTGCGGGCCTGGCTGAACGTCGACCAGGCCAGGGTGGCGGGCTTCACCGCCGACCTGGCGCTGGCCGAGGTCAACGCGCGTCTCGGCGCCACCCTGGCGCCGCTCGAGCTGGCACGGGTATCGGGACGCCTGGCCGCGCGCGAAGAAGTGCTGCCGGGTAAGGACGAGGGCAAGCCGACCTTCGGCGCCCACGGCCATACGGTCAGCCTGACCGACTTCTCGGTGACCACCCGCGACGGCCGCGCGCTGCCGCCGGCCACGCTCGAGCAGCGCTGGCTGCCGGCGCGCGCGGGCAAACCCGAGCAGGGCGAGCTGAGCGCACGCCAGCTCGACGTCGGCGCGCTGGCGGCGCTGGCCGGCTACCTGCCGCTGCCGCCGCAACAGCGCCAGATGCTGCTCGACTACGCGCCGCGTGGCCGCCTGCTCGATGTCGCCGCCGAGTGGGAAGGGCGTTATCCGGCGCTGCGCGGTTTCCGCCTGCGCGGCGAGGTCGCCGGTCTCTCGATCAATGCCCAGCCGGCGCGCCCCGGCCGTCCCGCCACGCCCGGCTTCGAGAACCTGAGCGGCAGCATCGACGCCAGCCAGAACGGCGGTAGCGTGACGGTCGATTCGACCGGGCTGGTGCTCCACATGCCGGCCTGGTTCGCCGAGCCGGCCCTGCCGCTCGACCGCCTCGACCTGAAGGCGCGCTGGACCTACGATCCGGGGCGCCAGCTGCTGGTGGAGGTCGAGCGCCTGGCCTTCGCGCAGGGCGCGCTTACCGGCGCGCTGTCGGGCCGCCACAGCTTGCCGCTGCTGCCGGAAGGCGGCGTGGCGGGCCGGGGCAGCGCCGACATCACGGCGACGCTCGACGGCTTCGCGATCGGCAACATCGGGCGCTTCCTGCCGCTGGCCACGCCCGAGCACCTGGCGCACTGGCTGACCGGGGCGCTGCAGGGCGGCAGCCTGCGCGACGCCCGCCTGCGCCTGCGCGGCGACCTGGCCGATTTCCCTTTCCGTACCACTGGCGGAGTCAATGCGGTGCTCGAACGTGCGCGCGGCGAGTTCCATGCCGGCGGCCGCCTCGAGAATGTGCGCCTGGAATATGCGCCGGGCCACCGCCATGCCGACGGCACCCCGCAGTGGCCGCTCGCCGAGAACATCAACGGCCGCATCGAGTTCGACCGCGCGCGCATGGAGATCCGCGGCGAGCGCTTGAACACCATGGGCGTGGCGCTGTCGAACGTGAAGGCGGTGATTCCCGACCTGGGCGCGCGCGAGAAGATGATGCTCGAGATCGACGGCAGCGCCGCCGCTCCGCTGCAGGAATTCCTGCGCTATGTGGCGGCCAGCCCGGTGCCGGACTGGATCGGCCACTTCACCGACGAGACCCGGGCCGGCGGCAATGCGCGCCTGGGCCTGCGCCTGCGCATGCCGCTGGCGCACCTGCCGGAGACCAAGGTACAGGGCAGCCTGCAATTGCTGGACAACGAGCTCAGCCTGTTCCCGGAGCTGCCGCCGCTGCAGGGCGCACAGGGCCGGATCGATTTCTGGGAGCGCGGCGTGGCGCTGAACGGGATCAGCGCCAGCTTCCTCGGCGGACCGCTGGCGCTGTCCGGCGGCACCCAGAAGGACGGCGGCATCGCGATCCGTCTCGGCGGCAACCTGTCCAGCGAGGGCATGCGCCGCACCGCGCCGGCGGCGGCGCTGGGGCGGCTGGCGGCGCGCCTGTCGGGCAGCACGCCCTACACCGGCAGCGTGGTGGTGCGCGAGGGGCGGCGCACCGTGACGCTCGAATCGAACCTGGCCGGCCTCGGGCTGGAGCTGCCGGCCCCGCTCAACAAGCCGCAGGCGGGCAGCCTGCCGCTACGCTTCGTGCTGGCCGGCGAACCGACCGTGAACGGCGTGGCGCGCGACGAGATCCGGATGACGCTGGGCGAGGGCGTGGCGGCGCGCTACCTGCGCGAAAAGCAGGGGCGCGGGCCCTGGACCGTGCTGCGCGGCGGCATCGGCGTGAATGTCCCGGCGCCGGAACCGGACGGCGGCATGATGATCAACGTAAACATGCGCGCGCTGAACGCCGACGGCTGGATCGCGGCCGCCAGGGCGATTGCGGGTGAGGGTGGCGATCAGGTCGCCACCGGCGGCGGCGCCGGCGGCAGCGCGGCCGGCTTCACGCAGTACGTGATGCCGACCGTGATCGCCGGCCGCGTGGGCGAGCTGACCATCGGCGAGCGGCGCCTGGCCGACGTGGTGCTGGGCGCCACCCACCTGAAGGACACCTGGCAGGCCAACCTGCATTCGCGCCATGCGAGCGGCTACCTGACCTGGGCGGAATCGGGTGGCGGCGCCGGCAGCGGCCAGGCTGCTGTCCAGGGGGTAGGCAAGGTCACGGCGCGCCTGGCCACGCTGGTGATCCCCGAGTCGAGCGAGGCCGAGGTGAAGAACCTGCTGGAATCGAACCGCGGCGCCAGCGCCACCATCCCCTCGCTCGATATCGTGGCCGAGCAGTTCCAGCTGTTCAACAAACGCCTGGGCCGCCTCGAGTTGCAGGCCAGTAACGTGCAGGCCCTGGCCGGGCGCGAGTGGCGCATCAACCGGCTCAGCCTCGACAATCCGGACGGCCAGTTGAAGGCCAACGGGCGCTGGCTGACCAAGGATGGACGCAGCAACACCAGCCTGAATTTCAACCTCGACATCATCGATGCCGGCAAGCTGCTGGACCGCCTCGGTTTCCCCGAAACCCTGCGCCGCGGCAAGGGCAAGATGTCGGGTGATGTTTCCTGGAGCGGGTTGCCGTATGCGCTGGACATCCCGAGCCTGTCCGGCCAGATCGAAATGAACGTGGAGTCGGGCCAGTTCCTGAAACAGGACCCGGGCGCGGCCAAGCTGCTCGGCGTGCTGAGCCTGCAGGCTTTGCCGCGCCTGCTCAAGCTCGACTTCCACGACGTGTTCTCGGAGGGGCTGGCCTTCGACGGCATCAGCGCCAACGCCCTGATCCAACGCGGCGTGCTACGCACCGACAACCTCAAGATGCACGGGGTGGCGGCGACGATCCTGATGGACGGCAGCGCCGACATCGCCAACGAGACCACCGACCTGCGCGTGGTGGTGATCCCGGAATTCAATCTCGGCACCGGGCCGCTGGTGTACGGCCTGGCGGTGAACCCGATCATCGGCATCGGCAGTTACCTGGCCCAGCTGTTCCTGCGGGCGCCGGTGATGAAGGCGCTCACCTACCAGATGCGGATCTCGGGGCCGTGGAAATCCCCGACCATCATCAAGATCGACAATCCCGCGCCGCCGCCGGCCCCTGCCGCCAGGCGCCCGAATGCTCAGAAGGAGTGACAGGACATGACCAAGGTAGCCGCAGTGCAGATGGTGTCCACCCCGCGGGTGGAAGACAACCTGGCGAGCGCGCGCCGGCTGGTGGCGCAGGCTGCGATCGATGGCGCGCAGCTGGTGGCGCTGCCGGAATACTGGCCGATCATGGGCATGAGCGACGGCGACAAGGTGGCGCATGCCGAACGCGAGGGCGCCGGCCCGATCCAGGACTGCATGGCGCAACTGGCGCGCGAACACGGCATCTGGCTGGTGGGCGGCACCCTGCCGCTGGTGTCGGACGACGCCGGCAAGGTGCTCAACACCACCCTGGTCTACGACCCGCAGGGCGAGAAGCTCAGCCGCTACGACAAGATCCACCTGTTCGGCTTCAACAAGGGCAGCGAGTCGTATGACGAGGCACGCACCATCGTGCCCGGCCAGGCCGTGGGCGCGTTCGATGCGCCCTTCGGCCGTGTCGGCCTGTCGGTGTGCTACGACCTGCGCTTCCCGGAACTGTTCCGTGCGATGGGCGAGTGCGCGCTGATCGTCGTGCCGGCCGCCTTCACCCACACCACTGGCCTGGCGCATTGGGAAGTGCTGCTGCGCGCCCGCGCGATCGAAAACCAGTGCTACGTGCTGGCGTCGGCCCAGGGCGGTACCCACGTCAACGGTCGCCGCACCTTCGGCCACAGCATGCTGGTCGACCCCTGGGGCGAGGTGAAGGCGGTCTTGCGCGAAGGCGAGGGCGTCGTCACGGGCACGCTCGACGAAGCTTTCCTGGCGAGCGTGCGCGAGAGCCTGCCGGCGCTGAAGCACCGCAGGCTGTAGGCGCCGCCCGCCGGCGCGAAAACTCGGATTCATGCCGCGAATTCATGTTGACCTCTTGCCGCATGCAGCCGTGTCGGTGGCCTCGCCGTGTCCCCTGGCTCCGGTCCGATACGATGCGGCGGGATATGGCACAATGGGCACAATGGCTTTTCCATACGAACGACCGAAAGCAAAATGAAACCATTCGAACCGAACCTTTCCTCCCTGGCTGTCGCACGCGACGTGCTGCTGACGCCATTCGGCCTCGACGAGGGCAAGCTGCTGAGCGCGCTGGGCTCGATGTTCACGCACAAGGTCGATTACGCCGACCTGTATTTCCAGTTCACCAAGAGCGAAGGCTGGAGCCTGGAAGAGGGCATCGTCAAGACCGGCAGCTTCTCGATCGACCAGGGCGTCGGCGTGCGTGCCGTGTCGGGCGAGCGCACGGCCTTTTCGTACTCCGACGATATTTCCGAAGCGGCGCTGCTGGACGCGGCGGCCGCCACCCGCACCATCGCCCGCGCCGGCAGCGGCAAGGTCAAGATCGCCACCGCAGCGCGCCCCACGGGCGGCCGTTCGCTCTACCTGCCGCACGATCCGCTCGCCTCGCTCGACGCGACCGCCAAGGTGAAGCTGCTGGAGCGGGTCGAGAAGATGGCGCGCGCCAAGGATCCGCGCGTGGTGCAGGTGATGGCAGGCCTGGCCGGCGAATACGACGTGGTGCTGGTGGTGCGCAGCGACGGCGTGCTGGCGGCCGACATCCGTCCGCTGGTGCGCGTGTCCGTCACCGTCATCGCCGAGCAGAATGGCCGCCGTGAAGTCGGCTCGGCCGGCGGCGGCGGCCGTTACGACTACGGCTACTTCAGCGACGAACTGCTCGACAAGTACGCGACCGAGGCGGTGAAGTCGGCCTGCGTCAACCTGGAAGCGCGTCCGGCGCCGGCCGGCCCGATGACCATCGTGCTCGGCCCGGGCTGGCCCGGCGTGCTGCTGCACGAGGCGGTGGGCCACGGCCTGGAAGGCGACTTCAACCGCAAGGGTTCCTCGGCCTACGCCGGCCGGATCGGCGAACGCGTGGCGGCCAAGGGCGTCACCGTGGTCGACGACGGCACCCTGCAGGACCGCCGCGGCTCGCTCAACATGGACGACGAGGGCAATCCGACCCAGTGCACCACCCTGATCGAGGATGGCATCCTGAAGGGCTACATCCAGGACACGATGAACGCGCGCCTGATGAAGATGCCGGTCACCGGCAACGCCCGCCGCGAGTCGTTTGCGCACCTGCCGATGCCGCGCATGACCAACACCTACATGCTGGCCGGCGACAAGGATCCGGAAGAAATCCTGGCATCCGTGAAGAACGGCCTGTACGCGGTCAATTTCGGCGGCGGCCAGGTCGACATCACCAACGGCAAGTTCGTGTTCTCGGCCAGCGAGGCCTACATGATCGAGAACGGCAAGATCAGCTATCCGGTCAAGGGCGCAACCCTGATCGGCAACGGCCCCGAAGTGATGAACAACATCTCGATGATCGGCAATGACATGCGCCTCGATTCGGGCGTCGGCGTGTGCGGCAAGGAAGGCCAGAGCGTTCCGGTCGGCGTCGGCCAGCCGACCCTGCGCATCGACGGCGTGACGGTCGGCGGTACGGCCTGAGCGGCGCCCCGGCCAGGCGGCACTGAGCACCGGCCCGCCGCAGGCCACATGATCCAGCAACGCCCGGCTTCGCCGGGCGTTGCCGTTTCTGGCTGCACTCAGAAGGTATAGCGTGCCCCCAGGGTAGCGAAGCGGCCGATCGCGCCGTAGTAGTCGAGCGGGTTGTACGACACCGCGCCATAGGTCAGCGGATCGAGCGGCGCCTTCTTGTCGAACAGGTTCTGGATCGAACCGAAGACCTCCCAGCGCTGCTGCGGCTTCCAGCGGAACACCAGGTCGACGGTCGTGAACGAGGCCAGTTCGCAATCGGTCGGTGCGTCGTTACCGTTGGCGAAATGGGTGGCGCAGCCGTCCGGATCGTCCTTGAAGAGCGTGTTGTCGATGGGGCCGCGGTAGTTCGCGTTGAGCGACACGCGCCAGTTGCTGCGTTCCCAGGTGGCGCGCAGGTTGAGCTTGTGGTCGGGCGTGCCGACGCAGTTGGTCACGTCGCAGTTGCCGTGGGTGCCGGCGTAGTCGCGCGTGGTGCCGTCCTGCTCGGTGCGCTCCCACTTGTCGAGGTAGGTGTACTTGGCGTCGAACACCAGGTTGCCATAGCCGCTCGGCAGCGCGAAGCTCTGGCGCGCGTCGAGGTCGATGCCGCGCACCTTGGTGCTGGCCGAGTTGACGTAGCGTGCCAGCACCGCGGTGATGGCGCCTGGATCGCCCGGGATGGTCGGCACCGCGGTGCTCGGGTCGCGGGACACGCTGCCGGCGGCGATGGCGGCGTCGATCTGCTCCTGGTTGATCTCGTTCTTGCGCTTGATCTGCCAGAAGTCGAGCGAAACGCTGGTGCGCGGCAGCGGATCCCAGATCAGGCCGACGTTCCAGCTCTTCGAGCGTTCCGGGCTGAGTGCCTGGTTGGGCGAGGTAATGATGGCGATCGAGGCCGGGTTGCAGGCGGCCGCGACGCCAAGCGCGCAACGCAGCGGGTCGTCGGCGGTGGAGAAGGCGGCCAGGCCGCCGACGCCGTTCTCCGCGGGGCTGGGCGCGCGGAAGCCGCGTGCCCAGGTCGCGCGCAGGGCGAAGTTGCGCGCCGGCGTCCACTTGACGCCGGCCTTCGGCGTCCAGGCATCGCCGACGTCGGTGAAGTGGTCGTAGCGCATCGCGCCGGTCAGCTCGACGCCCTGCCACACCGGCGCCAGCACTTCGCCGTACAGCGCGGTCACGTTGCGCTGGCCGTCGTAGGCGGAATAGCCGAGGCCGATGATGTTGCCGCGCTCGGTGCCGGAGGTCGGCTCCAGTTCGGAGGACTCGTGGCGGAACTCGGCGCCGACCGCCACCCCGAGCGGCCCGCCGGGCAGCTTGCCGAACTCGCGCGTGGCCTTGAAGTCGATCTGCGCGATCTCGGTATGGGCGTCGTTGCTGATCGTCGGCGACAGCGCGGCGTACACCGCCGGCGAATTCAGGCCGGCATTCTCGGCGATCCGCCAGACGGTGCCGACCGGCAGGGCGCGGTAGGCCGGGTTGTTGGCGATCGCCGCGGCGATATTGGCCGGGCTCGGATCGAGCAGGGCGAAGGTGGCGTCGCGCGCCAGGTAGCCGGTGCGCTCGTTGTCCACCTTGCTGCGCGAATACAGCAGCGAGCTGTCCCACTCCCAGTCGTAGCTGGTGCCCTTGATGCCGACCAGGGCGCGCGTGAAATAGGACTCGATGTCCGAGCGGCGCGGCCCGACGTCGGCCGCCAGGTAGCGCAGGCGTGCGGCGGTGCCGAAGTAGGGGTTGTCGGGATGGGTGGCGCCCAGTTGGACCCCGGCATTGCTGACCGGGCCTCCGGGGTAGCCGACCGAGGAGCTGATCGCGGACGGCGTGGCCGAGGACTGGGTCAGGTTGCTGTACAGGTTGAGCTCGGCATACGCCTCGAGGCCCGGACGCACCATGGCGGTGCCGCGCCCGAACAGGGACAGGTATTCGGTCTGGGGCTGGATCTGGCTGTACTGGAAGGCCGCGTCGATCAGGCAGCCGCCGCCGGGGTCGCCCTGCGGATGGTTGGTGAAGTTGCCGCAGGCGGCGTTCGGGAACTGGCGGGTGAAGCCGGCGCCGGCCAGGTTGCCGCGGTTGTAGTAGTCGAAGGTGGTCGGGTTGCGCACGTTGCCGTTGATCGCATTGCCGGACGCGTTGTTGCCGGTGATGGCGCCGGTGCCGCCCAGTGCTTCCTGGGCCGAGAAGCCCCATGGACGCAGGTCGGCCTTGCCGATATAGTCGCGGTTGCCGCGCTCGCGGTTGAAGATTTCGTCGGTCCGCTTGTATTCGAAGGTCAGCAGCATGTTGTAGCGGTCGGTGTCGATGTCGCCCTTGCCCCAGGTGAGCGCGGCGTTGTAGTGCTGGCCGTCGCCCCCCTCGGCGGTGCCGACCATGGCGCGCGCCGTTGTGCCCTGGAAGTCGCGCCGCAGGATGATGTTGACGACGCCGGCGATCGCATCGGAGCCATAGATGGCCGAGGCGCCGTCTTTCAGGATCTCGACCCGCTCGACCGCGTCGGTGGGAATGACGTTGAGGTCGGCAAATACCTTTTGACCGTCGTCGGCCAGGCCATACGGCGCCATGCGGCGGCCGTTGAGCAGCACCAGGGTCGAGGCGGTGCCGAGGCCGCGCAGCGAGATCCCGGAGGCGCCGGCGGCGAAGCCGCTGCCGAAGTTGACCGGCACCGAGCCCTGATTGTCGACGGCGAGCGTCTGCAGCAGTTCGGCGACGCTGTTCTTGCCGGAGCGTTCGATGTCGGCGCGGTTCACCGTCAGCACCGAGGAGGCGGTCTCGGCCTCGGCGCGGCGGATGTTCGAACCGGTGATTTCGACGCGTGCGACGGGTTTTGGCGCAACCTCCTGTGCCTTCAGCAGGGAGGGCGCCGCCATCAGCGTGACGCCGACCGACATACAGCTGACCGACATACAGCTGACCGACATAAGGCCGACGGCACCGCCGCCGGCGAAGATGCGCCGCAGGGCGCGCGAGAGCAGGGTTTCAGTCATGTCCGGACTCCAGTGATTGGGTTTGTTCCCGCTGCCCGCGTTTTATTGACGACAATCAAATGCTTAAAAGACTTTTCTTGCGAGAACGCAATAAGAACGCGGAGCAGTCGGGGGCTCGTAGCAACTTTTGCATTGCTGGATGAACATCGACTGATCCCGGTCAAGGTGTGTGAAAAGGTAGGGAACAGCTGTGGGGTTCCCGCAACCGCTTGCCAAATCCTGTCGTGGCAACCCGCGTGGCAAGCATCGCGGACCGTGGACGGCATGCATTGGCGGGGCCTGAAAAAGGCTTGCCAACTGTTACACAATGGCGTTATAGTCAAGCGAACAAGGTCTCCAGATCATTCCGGACTTCTCATGCGCCAGCACGTTTTCTTTACCTGCTATTTTTACTTTAGCCATTCCAGCCCCTTGGCGGTGGAGTAGCGGCAGGTTCACGCGAGATTCAGGAACAGTCCGACGCAAATCCAGACAAACCGCCAGCGATGGCGGTTTTTTCTTTTCCAGCACAGCCAAACCCAACACGGAGTACAGCATGCCTCGCACCGACGATTTACGCATTCGCGAAATGAAGGAACTGACGCCGCCCGCGCACCTGATCCGCGAGTTCCCGGTCACCCCGGCGGCGGAGCAGACCGCAGCCAGCGCGCGCGTGGCGCTGCACCGCATCCTGCACGGCCAGGACGATCGCGTGATGGTGGTGGTCGGCCCGTGCTCGATCCACGATCCGAAGGCCGCGCTCGAGTATGCGCACCGCCTGGCGCCGCTGCGCCAGCGTTTTGCCGGCGAGCTCGAGATCGTGATGCGCGTGTACTTCGAGAAACCGCGCACCACGGTCGGCTGGAAAGGCATGATCAACGACCCGTACATGGACAACAGCTTCCGGATCAACGACGGCCTGCGCATGGCGCGCGAGCTGCTGCGCGACATCAATGCGCTGGGCCTGCCGGCCGGCACCGAATTCCTGGACGTGATCAGCCCGCAGTACATCGCCGACCTGATCAGCTGGGGCGCGATCGGCGCCAGGACCACCGAATCGCAGGTGCACCGCGAGCTGGCATCCGGACTATCCTGTCCGGTCGGCTTCAAGAACGGTACCGACGGCAACATCAAGATCGCCGCCGACGCGATCAAGGCGGCCTCGCAGCCGCACCACTTCCTGTCGGTGACCAAGGGCGGGCATTCGGCGATCGTGTCGACCGCCGGCAACGAGGACTGCCACATCATCCTGCGCGGCGGCAAGACGCCGAACTACGACGCGGCCAGCGTGGAAGAAGCCTGCCGCCAGCTGGCGGCCAACGGCCTGGCCGGGCGCCTGATGATCGACGCCTCGCACGCCAACAGCAGCAAGAATCCGCAGAACCAGGTGCCGGTGTGCGCCGACATCGCCGCCCAGATCGCGGCCGGCGACGACCGTATCGTCGGGGTGATGATCGAATCGCACCTGGTGGGCGGGAGGCAGGACCTGGTGCCGGGCAAGGAGCTGACCTACGGCCAGTCGGTGACGGACGGCTGCATCGACTGGGAGACCAGCATCGGCGTGCTGGAAGGGCTGGCGCAGGCGGTCAAGCAGAGGCGGGTGCGGCCGGAATAAGGTCCGAAAAAAAACGGCGCACCGGGGTGCGCCGTTTTCACGTGGTGCGCCCAGCATGGGCGCACTCCTGCGGGTGAAAGTCCTGCCGCGAGCTGACCACAGTGAGCGAAGTGAAGCGCAACTGCATGAGGGTAACCGAGTGTGGGAAGGAAGCGTGGATCGTAAATCATGAGCCGAGGAACACGAATCGCATAGAAGGCGTTGCCGATCAGGGCGAGCGGGCCATGAACCGCAAAGCTCTTGTGGTCAAGGAGAGGTGGCGTAGATGCGGCGGTTGTGTGATGAAGGAGTGCGGCCCTTACCTGGGGACGCCCCGCCTTGTGCCTGAAAGGGCGACGAAAAAAAAATCGGAGCGGGGTCTCAGCAGAGGTCATAGTAGTTGGAGGTAGCGCTGGGAAGGCTCGACTCCGCCGACGAAGGACCGAACGAGTAGGAGTGAATCCGATATGTCGATGCAGAAGGCACAGCGTCAGATGCCTGCTAACGCGGGGCGGGAAGCCGTAGGGCAAGGTGAAGCCATGCTCGATGCTTTCAGCGACGAAGCGTTCTGCCCGCGGCATGCAACCGGAGGCACGGGGTCAGCGTTGCTGCAAGCGGCGCTGACGACAGAGAACCTGCGGCGGGCGTTCAAGCGTGTGCGTGCCAACAAGGGAGCGGCTGGCGTGGATGGACTGGACATTGACCAGACCTCGCGTCTGCTGGCAACCGAGTGGCCTCACATACGAGAACAACTGTTGGCAGGGACGTACCGGCCCAGTCCGGTACGTCGGGTGACGATTCCGAAGCCCGACGGTGGCGAGCGCGAGCTTGGCATCCCGACGGTGACGGATCGGCTGATCCAGCAAGCACTATTACAGGTGCTGCAACCGATCCTTGATCCCACTTTCAGCGAGCATAGCTACGGCTTCCGACCGGGCAGGCGTGCGCAGGATGCGGTATTAGCCGCTCAGGCATACGTCCAGTCCGGGCTGAGAATCGTGGTGGACGTGGACCTGTCGAAGTTCTTCGACCGGGTCAACCATGACATCCTGATCGACCGCTTGAAGAAACGCATCGACGACGCTGGAGTGATCCGGCTGGTCCGTGCCTATCTGAACAGCGGCATCATGGAGCATGGTGTAGTACAGGAACGGAACGAAGGAACGCCGCAAGGCGGTCCATTGAGTCCGCTGCTTGCCAACGTCATGCTCGATGAAGTGGACAAGGAACTGGAACGGCGCGGCCATCGCTTTGCGCGCTACGCCGACGACGCGAACGTCTATGTTCGTAGCGTGCGTGCGGGCCAGCGGGTGATGAGGCTGCTGCGGCGCTGCTATGCCAGACTGCACCTCGTGGTCAACGAAGGCAAGAGCGCCGTGGCCAGCGTCTTTGGCCGCAAGTTCCTCGGCTACAGCCTGTGGGTGGGGCGTGGGGGCGAAGTCAAACGCAAGGTGGCGGAAAAGCCGTTGCAAGCGTTTAAACAACGCATCAGGGAGCTAACCCGCCGATCTGGTGGACGTAGCATGCCGGATGTGGTGCAGGGACTTCGTTCCTATATGCTGGGTTGGAAAGGGTACTTCCAGTTGGCGCAAACCCCAAAGGTATGGCGCGGACTCGATGAATGGTTGCGGCACAGGCTGCGGGCTATCCAGCTCAAGCACTGGAAGCGCGGAAGCACCATGTATCGGGAGCTCCTTAAACTTGGGGCTTGGCCGTCGGCAGCGAGGCACGTAGCGGCGAACAGCCGCCGCTGGTGGCACAACAGCGATAGGTTACTCAAAACAGTGATGACTATCGGCTATTTCGACCGACTCGGTGTACCTCGCCTGTCTTGACCTCAACTACTCGAACCGCCCGGTGCGGACCCGCATGCCGGGTGGTGTGGCAGGGGAGCGGCCCTCAGGGCCGTCCCCTATGCCGATTGTCGCCGGATCAGAACTTGGCGGTCAGGTTCAGGAAGATGTGACGGCCCATGGCGTCGTACACCTGCGGGTAGGTATTGCCGTTGCCGAACACGGCGGCCACGACACCGGTCACCGGCGGATCCTTGTCCAGCGCATTGTTCATGCCCAGGCGCAGGGTCAGGTTCTTGTTGAATGCCCACTGGCCCACCAGGTCCAGGTAGTCGCGCGAGGCCAGTTTCTCGTCGGCCGGTTCGAACTCGGTTGCCAGCAGCGGGTTGCTGCTGGTCGCGTCGAGCTTGACCGAGTTGATGTGGCGCCAGGTCACGCCCACTTCGAGGCCGCGCCATGGGGTGCCCCAGACGGCGCGGATCTTGTGGCGGTACTTCGGCAGCGGGGTGCCGCAGGTGGTGCCGTGCAGGCCGGCGCAGTCGTACTCGCCCGAACCCGGGAAGTCTTCCGACTTGAACTCGTCCAGGTAGGTGCCGATGTACGACAGGTCGAGGCCGCCGTAGGCGCCCATCTTCATGCTGTAGTTGGCGCCCAGGTCGAGGCCGCGGGTCGAACGCATGCCCAGGTTCTGGTTGGTAGCGACGATGTTCGCGGAGTTCAGCGCCCACAGGCTGCCGATGCGGTCACGCGTGATCAGCGAGCAGAACTTCGGATCGCCGGTCTGCAGGCACTGGGTCAGGGTGGTCGAGGCCGGCAGGCCGCCGATCGTGCCCTCGACCTTCATGTCGAAGGCGTCGATGGTCAGGCTCAGGTTGCGCATCGGGGTCAGGACCAGACCCAGCGTGTACGAATCCGATTTTTCCGGCGCCAGATTGGTGTTGCCGCCGGTGATCTGGTTGTACTGCTGCGCCGGGCTGTCCTCGATGGTGCCGTACTGGGCCGCGGTGACGCCGGTCAGCTGGCACTGGGCCAGGGTGGCGCTTGGCGTGGCGCCGGCGCACGGGTCGTTCGCCATGCCGAACAGGCTCAGGCCCTGCGGCGTGAACAGCTCGACCACGTTGGCGGCACGTGCGGCGCGCTGGTAGGCGAAACGGACCTTGGCGGCCTGGACCGGTGCCCATTCGGCGCCGAATCCGTAGGAGTTGGTTTTCTGGCCGGTCGAGTAGTCCGAACGGCGGTAGGAAGCCGTCAGGGTCAACTGGTCGGCGAAGGGCAGCTTCTCCAGCACCGGGATGCGGGCTTCGGCGTAGTAGTCGCGCACGCTGAACTGGCCCGCCACGCCCAGGGTCGGGCCACCCTGGCCGGCCAGGTCGCCGGTCTCGAAGGCGGTGTCGGTTGCCAGGTCGAGCTTCTCGGTGCGGTGTTCCCAGCCCAGCGCAAGGCCGACGCCATGGCCGGTGGTCGGCAGCTTGATGCCGTACTCGCCCAGGTCGGTCGACAGGTTCAGGCCTTGCACGGTCTGCGAGGTGCTGCCCTTCTGGAAGCCCGGCGTCTGCAGGTATTTCAGAGCCTCAGGCGTGACCTTGCCCAGCGCCCAGATGTTATAAGGCACGCAGTTCGGGTCGGTCCCATCGACCACGCTGCGGCACACCGGCTGGCCGTTGGCGCCGGTGACGACGTCGAGCGCGCGGCCGATGCGCACGTTGGAGAAGTCGTTGAAATAGGTTTCCGAGAACAGCACCTTGCCTGCTTGCGCGAAGGCGTCGTAGGTCCAGTTGCCGATGTCGCCCTTGATGCCGATCACGCCACGGTAGGAGGTATGGCGCTGGTCGTCCTGGCGGCCGCCGCCTTCCACGTTACGGCGGAAAATCAGGGCGTCCGCGGTCTGGCCGGGGGCGGTCAGACCGAGGTCGCGGCGCCAGGCCGAACTCAGGAACGGATTTTCGTAGTGGATCGCATTTGCACCGGAAGCGTCGAAGCCGAACAGGCCCGACGGGGCGATTTGCGCGACGGTATGATCGTCGTGGAAACTGGCCTCGGTGTACAGGCGGGCCTGTTCGTTGAGGTCGTAATGGGTGAAGCTGCTGAAGGTGTAGCGTTCCGACGGACGGCGGAAGTAGTTCAGCGGCCCGAAGTTGTACTGGTCGGTCGCACCTACATACGGACGGGTGTTGCCGTTGGCGTCGGCGACGGTGCGCTGGCCGGCGTCGGTGAAGAAACGGCCCGGGTAGCTGGTGCCCGAACCGCCGCAGTTGAAGGTGTCGCCCGAGCTGAAGCCGCCCAGCGAGCAGGCGGTGAAGTCGCGCTCGGACTGCAGCAGCGCGTCTTCCTTCTTGTAGCCGAAGAAGGCGACGGCATTGCCGCGGCCATCGGCGAAGTTGCCGCCCAGCAGCAGGTTGGCATCCTTGACCTTGCCGTCGGCGCCCTTGTCGTCCGGCAGCGGGAAGTTGCGGCGCTTGGCCGCCTCGGCCGCGGCGCCACCGTTCTGCTGGTGGTTGTAGAACGCGTAGTTGGTTTCCAGTTGAACGCCCTGGAAATTGTCGTTCATGATGAAGTTGACGACGCCCGCGACCGCGTCCGAGCCGTAGATGGCCGAGGCGCCGCCGGTCAGCACTTCGACGCGCTTGATCAGCGCTGCCGGAATCTGGTTCAGGTCGGCCGCGGTATTGCGCGGGGAACCGGCAGGCAGGCGGCGGCCGTTGACCAGCACCAGGGTGCGGTCGGCGCCGAAGTTGCGCAGGTTGACGGTGGCGGTGCCGGACGAACCGTTCGAGATCGAACCGCCCTGGTCGGCGAAGACCTGGGGCAGGTTGTTGAGCAGGTTTTCGACCGAGCGCGTGCCTTCCAGCTTGATGTCCTTGGCGCCCACCACGGTAACCGGGCTCACGCTTTCGAGGTTGGCGGTCGCAATGCGCGAACCGGTCACTTCCACGCGCTGCAGTTGCTGCCCTTCGGCGGCCACCCCTTGCTGCCCTTGTTGCGCGTCTTGCGCATAGGCGGAGGCGGCGAAAACCATGCCGCCGGCAAACATCAATCGGACTGAGCGAGACAATACTGTTTCAACCATCATGTGAGCTTCCCGGATAGGCTCCGCAACCCATTTTTCTGACCTCGGCCACGGAGAGGTTTTGATGACATTGCCGTAGGTGTAAAACCGGCATCTTTTCCTGCGTGGCAATAAAAACATTGGCGTACGTACATTGTCAATTGATTCGTATGTACAAGTGAAAAAAACAACTATGTGATGAAAGTCTTTACAAGGAGAACATTTGGAGTTATGGCCGGGAAATAAAAAGGAATGGGAGCGGGGCAGCATGGAAGGCTGCCAACCCGGCAGAATATGCGCTATCGTTACGCCCTTCGGCCCGCTGTCTTTCCCGGCTGCGGACAGCCGCTCAATAGGAGTTCCATGCTTCGCTTTATCGTCCGCCGGCTATGGCAGATGTTGCCGACCATGCTAGGCGTGGTGGTGCTGGTGTTCGTGCTGTTCAACTGGGTGGGCGGGGACCCGGCGTACCTGTTGGCCGGCAAGATGGCCGATACCGCGGCCATCGAGAACATCCGCCGCCAGCTCGGCACCGATCAGCCCTGGCCAAGCCAGCTGTGGATCTTCATCCGGCAGATCCTGACTTTCGATTTCGGCAATGCCTGGAGCACGGGCGAGCCGGTCTCGCACATCCTGGCCAGCCGCCTTGGACCTTCCTTGACCGTGCTGGTGCCGCTGACCATCCTGGAAACCGTGCTGGGCATCGCCCTGGCCCTGGCGATCGCGTTCGTGCGCGGTTCGCTGACCGATCGCGCAGTGATGCTCGCCTGCACGGTCGGGATGTCGATCTCGATCCTGGTCTACATCATCGTGTTCCAGTACGTGTTCGCCTACAAGCTGGGATGGTTCCCGGTGCAGGGCTGGGGCGACAGCCTGGGCGAAAACCTGCTGCGCTACGCACTGCTGCCCATCATCATCGGTCTGGCCGTCTCGATCGCGCCGACCTTGCGCCTGTATCGTAGTTTCGTGCTCGATGAAGTGAGCCAGGACTATGTGCGCACCGCGCGCGCCAAGGGCTTGAGCGAGCGCCGCGTGGTCTGGGTGCACGTGCTGCGCAATGCCGCGATCCCGATCATCACCCACGTCATGGCCAACCTGCCGGCGCTCCTGATCGGCGCCTTCCTGCTCGAGCGCTTCTTCGGCATCCCGGGCATCGGGCGCGAAGTCATCCTGGCCGTCGAGCGCAGCGACTTCCCGGTGATCAAGGCGATCACGGTCTACGTGGCCGCCGCGACCATGGTGTTCAACCTGCTGGCCGACCTGCTGTACCGGGCGGTGGATCCGCGGGTGCAACTGACATGACAGGTGAAACGACAATGCGGCTGCAATCGCCGGGCCTGTGGACGCTGGCCTGGCGCCGCCTGCGCGCCGACCGCGTCGCCATGGCCGCGCTGGCGGTGCTGGCCGGCTTCCTCCTGACCGTGGCGCTCTCCAGCGCCGGCTTGATCGCCGCCGACTGGGAAGAAGAGGTGGCGGTGAACTACGCGCCGCCGTCCTTCGTCGGGGCCGATGCGGGCACGCGCGCGCTGGCCGCGGCCCAGTTGCCGCGCGCGACGCCGCCGAATGCCTTCGACCCGCTGGCCGCCGAACTGGCCGAACTCAAGGCGACGCTGGCGGCCAGCGGGCCGCCGGTGGCCAAAGCGACCACGCTGCCCTTCGGGGCCGACAAATGGGGGCACGACATCATCAAGAAAACCATCAAGGGCGGCGAGACGTCGATCGTGGTGGGCCTGGTGGCGGCCTTCGTCGCGGTGGCGCTGGGCACCCTGTTCGGAGCGCTGTCGGGCTTCTACGGCGGTGTCGTCGACGACCTCTTCAACTGGTTCTACAGCATCTTCACCTCGATTCCGTCGATCCTGATGATCCTGACCGTGGCCGCGGTGCTGCAGCAGAAGGGCGTGGCGACCATCGTGCTGATCCTCGGCCTGACCGGGTGGACCGGGCCGTACCGCCTGATGCGCGCCGAGTACATCAAGCACAAGGCGCGCGAATACGTGATGGCGGCCGACGCTATCGGCGCATCGGGCTGGGCGCGCATGTTCGGCCACATCCTGCCCAACGTCTCGCACGTGGCCCTGGTGCAGATGTCGATCCTGGTGGTCGGCTTCATCAAGGCCGAGGTGATCCTGTCCTTCCTGGGCTTCGGCGTGCCGGTCGGCGTGGTGTCCTGGGGCAGCATGCTGAACGAGGCGCAGAATGAACTCATCCTCGGCAAATGGTGGCAACTGGCCGCCGCCGCCAGCGCCATGGCGCTGCTGGTGACGGCCTTTTCGCTGTTCGCGGACGCCCTGCGCGACGCCCTGGACCCGAAGCTCAAATGATGACCGATCCGAACCTTCTGCTGCAGGTCCGCGACCTGCGCATCGCCTTCCGCGTCGACAAGAAGAACACGGTCGAAGCGGTCAAGGGCATCTCCTTCGACGTGCCGAGGAACAGCACCGTGGCGCTGGTGGGCGAATCGGGCAGCGGCAAGTCGGTCAGTTCGCTGGCCGTGATGGGGCTGCTGCCGCCGGAGACGACCATCGTCGATCCGGGTTCGCGTGCCTGCTTCGACGGCCGCGAGTTGCTGGCGCTGTCCCTGGCCGAGCGCCGCAAGCTGTGCGGCAAGGACATCGCGATGATCTTCCAGGAGCCGATGTCCTCGCTTAACCCGGTGTTCACGGTCGGCTACCAGGTCGGCGAGGTGCTGCGCCGGCACATGGGCATGAACGCGAAGCAGGCGCGCGCGCGCGCGCTCGAACTGCTGGCCGAGGTCGGGATTCCCGACCCCGCGGCCAAGATCGACGCCTACCCGAGCCAGATGTCGGGCGGCCAGCAGCAGCGCGTGATGATCGCGATGGCGATCGCCTGCGAACCCAAGCTCCTGATCGCCGACGAGCCGACCACCGCGCTCGACGTGACCATCCAGAAGCAGATCATGGACCTGATCGCGGGCCTGCAAAAAAAGCACCAGATGTCGGTGCTGTTCATCACCCACGACCTTGCCCTGGTGGGGGAAATCGCCGACCGCGTGATCGTGATGCGCCATGGCGAGGTGCGCGAGGAGGGCGCGGCAGCCCAGGTGCTCGACGCTCCGCGCGACGCCTATACGCGCGCGCTCCTGCACTGCCGTCCGAAGCTCGACGAGCGGCCGCTGCGCCTGCCGGTGATCGACGACTATCTCGAAGGCCGCCTGACGCTTGACGAGCAACTGCCCCAGCGTACCCGCGGCACCGGCCCGAACGACGAGCCGGTGCTGGTGGTGCGGCACCTGGCCAAGAGCTTCTGGTTGCGCGAAGGCTTCTTCAAGCAGCGCGAGTTCAAGGCGGTGGAGGACGTGTCTTTCACCTTGGCGCGCGGCAAGACGCTGGGGGTGGTGGGCGAGTCGGGCTCGGGCAAGACCACGGTCGGGCTGACCCTGCTGCGCCTGCACCGCGCCACCGGCGGCAGCGCCATGTTCCACGGCCGCGACCTGCTGGCGATGTCCGACCGCGAATTCCAGGCCTGCAAGCGGCGCATCCAGATCATCTTCCAGAATCCCTATGCCTCGCTGAACCCGCGCTTCACGGTCGGCCAGATCCTGCTCGAGCCGATGCGCATCCACCGGATCGGCGCCGGCGACGCAGAGCGGGTCGGGATGGCGTACCAACTGCTCAAGCGGGTCGGGCTGCCGGAGCAGGCCTTCCACCGCTACCCGCACGAGTTCTCGGGCGGCCAGCGCCAGCGCATCGCCATCGCGCGCTGCCTGACCATGAAGCCGGAAATCCTGGTGTGCGACGAATCGGTGTCGGCGCTCGACGTGTCGGTGCAGGCGCAGGTGCTGAACCTGCTGCAGGACCTGCAGGACGAGTACGGCATGAGCTACATCTTCATCTCGCACGACTTGTCGGTGGTGAAGTACATCGCCGACCAGGTGATGGTGATGCACCAAGGCAGCGTGGTCGAGATGGCGGATTCGGACGCGTTGTATCGCCAGCCGCAGCATGCGTATACGCGCTCCCTGCTGGCGGCGATCCCGCGCGGCGTGTAGGGAAAACAACAGCCGGCCGACGGCGGCGCCAGGCAAAGTGGGCTACACTACGGCGATGTCCCAGTTTGCCGACCTGCTCCAGACCTATGGCGTGCTGATCGTGTTCGGCGTCGTCCTCGTCGAACAGTTCGGCCTGCCCATTCCCGCCTTTCCGATCCTGGTCGTGTCCGGCGCGCTGTCGGTCGATGGGGATCTCCGTTGGCAATGGTGCCTGCTCGCCGCCGTCGGCGCCTGCCTCATCTGCGACATGTTCTGGTTCCGCGCCGGACGCTTCTACGGCAAGCGGATCCTGCACCTGCTTTGCAAGATATCCTTGTCCCCCGATTCCTGCGTCAACCAGACCGAGGACCGCTTCCGCCGCTTCGGCGCCAAGTCGCTGCTGGTGTCGAAATTCGTCCCCGGCTTCAATACCATTGCCGCGCCGCTGTCCGGCGCGATCGGCACCCGTACCGGCCAGTTCGTGGCCTATTCGGGCGCCGGTGCGGCACTGTGGAGCGGCACCGGCATCCTGCTCGGCGTCCTGTTCCATGACAGCGTCGAGGACCTGCTCGGCTGGCTCCAGGCGGCCGGCGGCACCGCGCTGTCCGTACTGCTCGCCTTGCTGGTCCTGTTCGTCGCCGTCAAATACGTGCAGCGGCGCCGCCAGCGAGCCCATCTCGCGGTGCCGCGCATCGAACTCGCCGAGCTGAGGGCGCTGATCGACGGTGGCCACGATCCGGTCATCATCGACGCCCGCAGCCTGACGGCCCAGCAGCTGGAAGCCGCGATTCCCGGCGCACTGGTGTTCCAGGCCGGCGTTCCCGGCCAGCTCATGGCCACCCTCGACAAAGACCGCCATATTGTCATCTATTGCAATTGCCCCGACGACGTGACGGCGGCCGAGCTGGCCAGGCAATTCCTGGCCAACGGCTTCCATCGCGCGCGCCCCCTGCGCGGCGGGCTGGATGCCCTGAATGCACAGCGTGGCGACGATCCCCAGGCAGCGCCAGCGGCTTGTTGAGGTAGTTCGACTACTTCTAGTGTTGTGCGTTTGCGATGCCGTGTGGGTGAATGGCCTGCGGTGATGTACCTAAACTACAAATTTGGCTTGTAAGAGTACTACAAGTTTAGTAAGCTTGGTCATCGCCCCTTTATTAGCTGCAATGACCGCCTTTCCCTCCAGCCTCGATTCCGTCTCCGTCACGCATGCCGGCGGCCCCCGCCTGCTCGCCGACATCGGCGGCACCAATGCCCGTTTCGCACTGGAGACCGGGCCCGGACGCTTCGAGGCCATCGAAGTGCTGTCCTGCCAGCAGCATGCGACCCTGGCCGACGCGGTGCGCGCCTACCTGGCGCTGCCTCGGGTGGCTGGCCTGACGACGGGCATCGCCCATGCTGCGATCGCGATCGCCAATCCGGTCGTCGGCGACCTGGTGCGCATGACCAACCATCACTGGGCCTTTTCGATCGAAGCCTTGCGCCGGGAATGCGGTTTCGACACCCTGGTGGTGGTCAACGATTTCTCGGCGCTGGCGCGCTCCTTGCCGCACCTGGGCGAGCACAAGCGCCAGGTCGGCGGTGGGGCGCCGGTGGCGGATGCGCCGCTGGGCCTGCTGGGCGCCGGCACCGGTCTGGGCGTATCCGGCCTGATTCCGTCGGCGGCTGGCGCAAAAGCAGGCTGGACTGCACTGCGCAGCGAAGGCGGCCACGTGAGCTTCTCGCCGGTCAACGAGACCGAAGTCGCCATCCTCCAGTACGCATGGCGCGAGTTCGAGCACGTCTCGAGCGAGCGCCTGCTGTCCGGGGCCGGCGTGGAACTGATCTACCGCGCCCTGAGCGAGCGCGCCGGCCGCCCGGACAGTCTGGCGGCCCCGGAAATCTCGCGCCGCGCGCTGGCCGGCGAGTGCGCCCTGTGCGATGAGGTCCTGGAAGCCTTCTGCGGCATGCTCGGCACCGCGGCCGGCAACCTGGCCATCACCCTCGGCGCCCAGGGCGGCGTGTACATCGGCGGCGGCATCGTGCCGCGCCTGGGCGAGCGCTTTACCGCCTCGTCGTTCCGCCGCCGCTTCGAGCAGAAGGGACGTTTCAGCGGCTACCTGGCCGAGGTTCCGACGTATGTGATCACGGCCGATTACCCGGCCTTCCTCGGCGTGTCGGCGATTTTGTCGGAAAAACTCATCACCGCTTGATCAAACAGGCCGTGCGTGCACTGCGCAGGGCCCTTGCCTTGTCCGTTCCCGTGTTTTATCGGTTACAATGGCCGCCAGTTGCTTGAGACGATGGCGCTTGCGCGTCTCGTGCGTCCCGACGAGCCAGCCTTCCGATGCGCCAGGCAGTTCACGGGGCCTGAAAGACCAACAGCTACCGCCCGCCTGGCACGCGGGCAGCCGTGACGGGCACCAGGCCTGTCACTTTTGTCAGCCCGGCGCATTCCAGCCCGGGCCACGGATTCCAGAGTTTTGCGCGCAGCACCTTCGCACCGCGGCCGATATCGGCTTCGTGGCTGGCATCCGCTAAATCGGTTTTGATTTGATTCTTGCATTCGAGCGTGACGACACCGCGATATGAATACTGACGAGGCCAAGCGCGTCCTCGAGACCGCCTTGCTGTGCGCGCGCGAGCCGATGACGATCCACGGCATGAAGAAGCTGTTCGCCGAGGTCGACGCCAACGGTCGCCAGCTCAATGCCGGTGTCGGCAGCGACACGATCAAGATCTTGCTGGAAGAATTGCGCCAGGACTGGCAGGGGCGCGGCATCGAAATCGTCAGCCTGGCGTCGGGCTGGCGGTTCCAGAGCCGGCCCGAGATGAAGCCCTATCTCGACCGCCTGGCGCCTGAAAAACCGCCGAAGTATTCGCGCGCGACGCTGGAGACGCTGGCGATCATCGCCTACCGTCAGCCGGTCACGCGCGGCGACATCGAAGAGATCCGCGGCGTCGCCGTGAACTCGCAGACGATCAAGCTGCTGGAGGACCGCGGCTGGATCGACGTGATCGGCCACCGCGAGGTGGTGGGGCGGCCCGCGCTGCTGGGCACCACCAAGCAATTCCTGGATGACCTCGGCCTGGCTTCGTTGTCGCAGCTGCCGCCGCTGCAGCCAGTGGCGGAGGGGCCGGACAGCCGCAGCCTGGAGGCGCTGGAAGCGGCGCTGAACGATAACTTTGAGAGGGTGCCCGCGGCCGAGCCGACGGACGCCGACGAGACAGACACCGAGACGGGCGCCACGCCTGTCGAAGTCGCGATTCTTGACCGGAATTTTGACCATGAGTCGGCGGCAGCCGCTGGGCCGGGTCAGCACAATAAAGATACGAACGATGAACCCAACTGAACCGAACGACAAGCCCGTCGAGGCCGAAGGCGCCCCTGCCGCCAAACCGAAGCGTACCCGCAAGCCGGCCGCCGCAGCCGCGCCGGAAGCGGCGCCCCTGGGCGACACCGGGCAGCCGGAAGCCGTCAAGCCCAAGCGCACCCGCAAGGCGGCGAGCGCAGCGCCGGCCGAGTCCGCAGTCGAGGCGCCTGCCGCTGCCGCTGTGCCGGCCGAGCAGGCCGACAAGCCGGCCGCCAAGGCGCGCAAGCCGCGCGCCGCCAAGGCTGCGCCGGTCGCCGCGCCGGAGGCGCAGCATGCGGCCGAGGCGCCCGAAGCCGGGCAGCGCAAGCCGCGCGGCCCGCGCCAGATGCGCGAAAAGCGCCAGGAGCGCGAGGCACGCGAGCACGAGGCTTCGGTCGCGGCGGGCGTTCCGGCCCTTGCCGTCGAGGCGGGCGCGCAGGCTGGCGCCGACGCGGCCCAGGTGGGCGAGGGCGCCCAGCAGCCGGGCGAAGGCAGGCGCGATGGGCGCGGCCGCAACCAGCCGAAGCAGGGCAAGCGTGGCCCGCAGGGTGGGCAACAAGCCCAGCAGCCCCAACAGGCCGGCAAGCAGCAGGGCAAGCAGCAGGGCAGGCAACAAGGCAAGCAGCAGGGCAAGCAGCAGGGCGGCAAGGGCAGCGAAGCCGATGCCGTGTTCTCCTTCGTTACCTCGGACGACTTCGATGCCAACGAAGGCGGCCGCGGCAAGGCGGCGAGCAAGCCTGCGCGCCGCGACCTGACCGCGGACGACGATGCGCCGAAGCTGCACAAGGTGCTGGCCGAGGCCGGACTGGGTTCGCGCCGCGACATGGAAGAACTGATCGTCGCGGGACGCGTGTCGGTGAACGGCGAGCCGGCCCACATCGGCCAGCGCATCCTGCCGACCGATGCGGTGCGCATCAACGGCAAGCTGATCCAGCGGAGGGTGAACAACAGCAAGCCGCCGCGCGTGCTGGTGTACCACAAGCCGGCCGGCGAGATCGTCAGCCACGACGATCCGGAAGGCCGTCCCTCGGTGTTCGACCGCCTGCCGACCATGAAGGCCGGCAAGTGGCTGGCCGTGGGCCGCCTCGACTTCAATACCGAGGGCCTGCTGCTGTTCACGACCTCCGGCGACCTCGCCAACCGCCTGATGCACCCGCGCTACAACATCGACCGCGAATACGCGGTGCGGACCCTGGGCGAGCTGGAAGAAGGCATGCGCCAGAAGCTGCTGGCCGGTGTCGAGCTCGACGACGGCGTGGCCTCGTTCTCGAAAGTCCAGGACGGCGGCGGCGAAGGCATCAACAAGTGGTACCGCGTGGTCATCGGCGAAGGCCGCAACCGCGAGGTGCGCCGCATGTTCGAGGCGGTCGGCCTGACCGTTTCGCGCCTGATCCGTACCCGATACGGCGCCATGACCCTGCCGACCGGCCTCAAGCGCGGCCGTTGGGAAGAACTGCAGGAAAACGACGTGCGCGCCCTGATGGCCGCCTTCGGGGTCGAGAAAAAGGGTGGCGCCGATGCCAAGGGCAAGGGCGGCAAGGGCCAGGGCGGCAAGCAGGACGATGCGCGCCGCTCGGACGGCAACCGCATCGACCGCGCCGATGCCAATCGCAACGTCGACCCGTTCGGCCCGCCGGTGGCGCGGGTCGGCGCGCCGCGCCAGGGTGGCCAGGGCCAGGGCGGCTTCGCGGGCGGTCGCCCGCAGGGCCAGGGTCCGAAGGGCGCCGGCGGGAAAGGTCGTGGCGGCAACAATGCGGGTGCATTCGGTGGCAACAAGGGCGGCAGCAGCCGTCCCAAGCAGCCCGACCCGCTGCAGACCACCTTCGGCTTCGCCGGCACCGGCGGCGGCCGTCGCGGCGGCCAGGGCCCGCGCGGTTCCGAGCACGGCCTGCCGCGCCGCGGCCGCCGCGGTTAAGGGCCCGGGTAGGGCGTACGGCTCTGCCGTGCGCGCCTTCAGCTGAACAGTGCGTCGTTGCGGCGCATGGGTTGGCTGAACGCGTGGGCGGGGAACCCGTCCACCCTGCGGTAGAAGCGGAATTTTTTCGCGCCGCCGGGCACGCGATGCTGCAATGCCGTAGAATGCAGCCATGCCCCGATATGGTCATCCTGCCAACTGTTGCTTTTTGCACTAGTCATAGGCCATTTTTGGCCCGGCGATTGCGGGAGGTGCAGGAAAGCTGTATAATTTGCAGCCTAATCGAAGTTCTTCCCCATTTTTTCTTGGCGCAAGTGCTTTCATCTGGTTGGGTTGTGAATACAAAAGATGGGCAGATGCCCATTTTTTTTTTGGTAAATCGTTTTCGAGTCCTGGAGAAGTGCCGTGCAGCAGTTTGAACTCATCGCCAAAACAGTCAGTGGCCTCGGCTACGAACTCGTGGACGTCGAACGGGGCGAGCGCGGAATCCTGCGCGTGTACATCGATTTTCCCGCTGACGTCGTGGAAGAGAAGGGTCTGATCACGGTCGAGGACTGCGCCACGGTCAGCCACCAGTTGTCGCACGTGCTGACCGTCGAAAATGTGGATTACGAACGGCTGGAAGTCTCGTCGCCGGGCCTCGATCGCCCGGTGCGGACCCTGGCCGACTTTGCGCGCTTTGCCGGGCACGAATGCACGGTGAAGCTGCGGGTTGCCATGGCCGGCACCGCGAACCGGAAAACCTTTACCGGTATCCTGCGCGGCGTCGAAGGCGACAAGGTCGGTCTGGAATTTGAAAATAAAGATGGTGCGGCGTTGTTGGAATTTACGCTGGCCGAATTGGACAAGGCACGCTTGGTGCCGCAGGTGGATTTTAGGAGTCGCAAAGCATGAGTCGCGAAATTTTGTTACTGGTGGATGCGCTCGCGCGCGAAAAGAACGTCGATAAGGAAGTGGTTTTCGGAGCGCTCGAATTCGCGCTCGCGCAAGCCACGAAAAAACGCTATGAAGGCGAGGTCGACATTCGCGTGAGCATCGATCGCGACACCGGCGAATTCGAGACTTTCCGCCGCTGGCACGTCGTTCCCGACGAGGCCGGCCTGCAGCTGCCCGACCAGGAAATCCTGCATTTCGAAGCCAAGGAACAGATTCCGGACATCGAAGTCGACGAATACATCGAAGATCCGATCGAGTCGGTCGAGTTCGGCCGCCGTTTCGCCCAGGACACCAAGCAGGTGGTCCTGCAGCGCGTGCGCGATGCCGAGCGCGAGCAGATCCTGCAAGATTTCCTCGAGCGCGGCGATTCGCTGGTCACCGGCACCATCAAGCGCATGGAGCGCGGCGATGCCATCGTGGAATCGGGCAAGATCGAAGCGCGCCTGCCGCGCGACCAGATGATTCCGAAAGAGAACCTGCGCATCGGCGACCGCGTCCGCGCCTTCATCCTGCGCGTGGACCGCAATATGCGTGGCCCGCAGGTGATCCTGTCGCGCACCGCGCCGGAATTCATCATGAAGCTGTTCGAGCTGGAAGTGCCGGAAATCGAGCAGGGCCTCCTGCAGATCAAATCGGCGGCCCGCGACGCCGGCGTGCGCGCCAAGATCGCGGTGTTCACCGCCGACAAGCGCATCGACCCGATCGGTACCTGCGTCGGCATGCGCGGTTCGCGCGTGCAGGCCGTGACCGGCGAGCTGGGCGGCGAGCGCGTGGACATCGTGCTGTGGTCGGACGATCCGGCCCAGTTCGTTATCGGCGCGCTGGCGCCGGCCAATGTCTCGTCGATCATGGTCGACGAAGACAAGCACGCCATGGATGTGGTGGTCGACGAAGAGAACCTGGCAATCGCGATCGGCCGCTCCGGCCAGAACGTGCGCCTGGCCTCGGAACTGACCGGCTGGAAGATCAACATCATGACGGCCGAGGAATCGGCCAACAAGGTGGAGCAGGAAACCGCAGCCATCCGTGCACTGTTCATGGAAAAGCTCGACGTGGACCAGGAAGTGGCGGATATCCTGGTGGACGAAGGCTTCTCGAGCCTTGAAGAAATCGCTTACGTCCCGATCTCCGAAATGCTGGAGATCGAATCGTTCGACGAAGACACCGTCAACGAACTGCGCACCCGTGCCCGTGACGCACTGGTGACCGAAGCGATCGCTTCCGAAGAAGGCCTCGAAGGGATGGAAGAAGCCCTCGTGAACCTGGAAGGCATGGACCGTACCACCGCCGGCAAGCTTGGCCTGGCTGGCATCAAGACGGTCGACGCATTCGCGGCACTCGCCTACGACGAATTTGGCGCCATCCTGGCGCTGCCGTCGGACCGTGCCCGCGACCTGATCAAGAACGAATTTAATGATGTGACCGACGAAGAGATGAAGCTGGTCGACAGCAAATACGATGACCGCGCCAAGGCGCTGCAGGCGAAGGCCTGGAGCCTGGCAGAAACGGCCAAGGCGTAATTTGCAAATCTTTATCATCTCAGCGACACATAGAAAAGAGGACTGAATGGCGAGTAACAACGTAGCCCAATTTGCCACCGAACTGAAGATGCCCGCAGACCTGCTGCTGACACAGCTGCGCTCGGCCGGCGTCGAAAAAAGTTCGACGTCAGATCCCTTGTCGAAAGATGATAAGGACAAGCTGCTGAACCACCTGCGTCGTACCCACGGCGCCACCGAAACCGGCGAAAAGAAGAAGATCACGGTGACCCGCAAGGAAACCACCGAGATCCGCCAGGCCGACGCCAGCGGCAAGTCGCGCACCATTCCGGTGGAAGTGCGCAAGAAGCGCACCTTCGTGCAGCGCGACGACCTGGTCACCGCGCCGAAGGTCGAAGCTGCGCCGGTGATCGACGCTGCCGAGCAGGCACGCCGCGAAGAAGAGGCGCGCCGCCAGACCGAGCTGATCGCCCGCCAGGAAGCCGACCTGCGTGAAAAGCAGGAGCGCCTGGCCAAGCTTGAAGCCGAAGAAGCCGCCAACGCCAAAGCTGCCGAAGAGGAAGCCAAGCGCGAAGCGGCCGAGCAGGCCAAGCGCGACGCCGCCGCCGCCAAGGCCGCGGCTGCGGCAGCTGCCGCCGCGCCTGCCGTGGACGCGAAAGCCGCGCCTGCTGCCGCTCCCGCTGCCGTCGACGAAAAAGCCCAGGCTGCTGCGCTCGAAGCCAAGAAACGCGCCGAGGAAGCAGCCAAGGAAGCGGCCGAACGTGCTGCCGCCACCGAGCGCGCACGCAAGGCCGTGGCCGACGAAGTGGCCCAGATCAAGCTCATGATGAGCCAGCCGCGCCGCGTCATCAAGGCCCCGGAACCGGCGCCCAAGCCGGCTACGCCGGCCGCGCCGGCAGGCACGCTGCACAAGCCTGCGGCCAGCGCCGACAAGAAGCCGGGCGACGCCAAGCCGGGCGACAAGAAGCCGGGCGACAAGAAGTCGATCAAGTCGGCGAATGTCTCCTCGACCTGGTCGGACGACGCCAAGAAGCGCGGCGCACCGAGCGGCCCGAAAGGCCGTGGCGGTCCAGGCGCAGGCGGCGGCCGCGACGGCTGGCGTAGTGGTGGCCGCAGCGGTGGCCGTCGCTCGCATGGCGAGGACCGCGAAACCAACTTCCAGGCCCCGACCGAGGCGATCGTCAAGGACGTCCACGTGCCGGAAACCATCACCGTGGCCGAACTGGCCCACAAGATGTCGGTGAAGGCGTCGGAAGTCATCAAGCAGCTGATGAAGCTGGGCCAGATGTGCACCATCAACCAGGTGCTGGACCAGGAAACCGCGATGATCCTGGTGGAAGAGATGGGCCACAAGGCCTTCCCGGCCGCCGTCGACGATCCGGAAGCGCTGCTGGCCGACCAGGGCGAGCACGCCGAGTTCGAATCGACGGGGCGCGCCCCAGTGGTCACCGTCATGGGTCACGTCGACCACGGCAAGACCTCGCTGCTGGACTACATCCGCCGCGCCAAGGTGGCGGCGGGCGAAGCCGGCGGCATTACCCAGCACATCGGTGCATACCACGTGGACACCCCGCGCGGCATGATCACCTTCCTGGATACCCCGGGCCACGAAGCCTTTACCGCGATGCGTGCCCGCGGCGCGAAAGCGACCGACATCGTCATCCTGGTGGTGGCGGCGGACGACGGCGTGATGCCGCAAACCAAAGAGGCAATTGCTCACGCAAAAGCCGCCGGCGTGCCGCTGGTGGTGGCGATCAACAAGATCGACAAGCCGGGCGCGAATGCCGACCGTGTCACGCAAGAACTGGTGGCCGAAGGCGTGGTGCCGGAAGAATACGGCGGCGATTCGCCGTTCGTCCCGGTCTCGGCCAAGCTCGGTACCGGTATCGACGACCTGCTGGAGCAAGTCCTGCTGCAGGCCGAAGTGCTGGAACTGAAGGCGCCGGCCGAAGCACCGGCCCGTGGCCTGGTGGTCGAGGCGCGCCTGGACAAGGGGCGCGGCCCGGTCGCCACCATCCTGGTGCAGTCGGGTACCCTGAAGCGCGGCGACGTCGTGCTGGCCGGTTCCTCGTTCGGCCGCGTCCGTGCGATGCTGGACGAGAACGGCAAGCCGGTCACCGAGGCGGGTCCGTCGATCCCGGTCGAGATCCAGGGCCTGACCGAAGTGCCGAGCGCCGGCGAAGAAGTGATGGTGATGGCGGACGAGCGCAAGGCGCGCGAGATCGCCCTGTTCCGTCAAGGTAAGTTCCGCGACGTCAAACTGGCGAAGCAGCAGGCTGCCAAGCTGGAGAACATGTTCGACCAGATGGCCGAAGGCGAAGTCAAGAACCTGCCGCTCATCGTCAAGACCGACGTGCAGGGTTCGCAGGAAGCGCTGGTCGGTTCGCTGCAGAAGCTGTCGACCTCGGAAGTGCGCGTCCAGATCGTCCATGCGGCGGTCGGCGGCATCACCGAGTCGGACGTCAACCTGGCGGTGGCCTCGAAAGCGGTCATCATCGGCTTCAACGCCCGTGCCGACGGCCAGGCGCGCAAGCTGGCGGAAGCCAACGGCGTCGACATCCGTTACTACAGCATCATTTACGATGCGATCGACGAGATCAAGACGGCACTGTCGGGCATGCTGGCGCCGGAGAAGCGCGAGACCGTCACCGGCCAGGTCGAGATTCGCCAGGTCATCCTGGTGTCGAAGGTCGGCGCGATCGCGGGTTGCCTGGTCACCGATGGCGTGGTCAAGCGGTCCTCCTCGGTTCGCCTGCTGCGCAACAACATCGTCGTCTGGACCGGCGAGATCGACTCGCTCAAGCGCTTCAAGGACGATGCGAAGGAAGTCCGTGCCGGCCTCGAGTGCGGCCTGTCGCTGAAGAACTACAACGACATCCAGGTGGGCGATACCCTGGAAGTGTTCGAAGTCACCGAAGTGGCGCGTACGCTGTAATTTCGACATTCGGCGTACCATGAGGGCCAGGACGCTTCGCGGCGATGCCGCGAGGGGCCTGGCCCTTGTTTTTTCGCCGCCGCAGTTCGCCCGTATATTCACAAGAACAACATAAGCAGCAACATCATGGCAAAACACAGCAAAAGCATCCCCCAGCGCGGCCTGCGCGTCGCCGATCAGATCCAGAAAGACCTGTCCGAGCTGATCGCCTTCGAACTCAAGGACCCGCGGGTCGGCATGGTCACCATCAGCGAAGTCAAGCTGACGCCCGACTACGCCCACGCCAAGGTCTACTTCACCCTGCTGAAGGACAGCCCGGAAGAGGTCAAGCAGACCCTCGAGGGCCTGTCGAAGGCGGCCGGCTACCTGCGCAACCTGCTGGGCAAGCGCCTGCACATCCATACGCTGCCGCAGCTGCACTTCGTGCACGACACCTCGACCACGCGCGGGCTGGCCATGTCGGCCCTGATCGACCAGGCCAACGCGGTGCGCGCCGCCGATTACGGCCAGGACGACGATTCGGACAGCGAGTGAGCGCCCGCCCGCCCAAGAAGCCGCGCGACCTCGTCGACGGCGTCCTGCTGCTCGACAAGCCGGTCGGCCTGTCCTCGAACGACGCCCTGCTCAAGGCCAAGCGCGTGCTCAACGCCAAGAAGGCCGGCCACACCGGCACCCTCGACCCGTTCGCCACCGGCCTGCTGCCGCTGTGCTTCGGCGAGGCGACCAAGTTCTCGCAAGACCTGCTGGAAGCCGACAAGACCTATGAGGCAACGGTCCACCTCGGCATCATGACCACCACCGGCGACACCGAAGGGGAACTCATCGAGCAGCGCGAAGTGGATGTCACGCGCGAGCAGATCGAAGCCGCGCTGGCGCGCTTTCGCGGCCCCATCTTCCAGGTTCCGCCCATGTATTCGGCGCTCAAGCGCGACGGCAAGGCCTTGTACGAATACGCGCGCGAAGGCATCACGCTCGAACGCGAGGCGCGCCCGGTCACGATCCACGGCCTGTCGCTGGTCGACTACACGGCGCCTTACCTGAAGATCCTGGTCACCTGCAGCAAGGGCACCTATGTGCGCGTGCTGGGCGAGGACATCGGCGCCGCGCTCGGCTGCGGCGCGCACCTGAACGCGCTGCGCCGGGTGCAGGTCGGCGCGCTGACGACCGATCGCATGATCACGCTGGAAGACCTGCAGGCGCATCCCGATCCGCTCTCGCTGCTGGCGCCGGTCGACGCGCTGCTGTCGAGCTTCCCGTCGGTCGAGCTGACGCCGGAGCTGGCCAAGCGCTTCCTCAATGGCCAGCGTCTGGCGCTGGGTAAGGAATCGGTCATGGTCCCGGCGGAGCTGGGCCGGGTGCGGGTCTACCACGAGGGCAAGCTGCTGGGGACGGCCAACCTGCAGGAATATGCGATCCTGGCACCGGAGCGCCTGATCGCTGCGCAGCAGTAAGCCTGTCCGGGATGGACCGGACGGTCCATCCCGTGAATCGCAGCCTTGTCGTCCTGTTCGCACGACGGCCGCGTACCGGGGGGCGGCGTCCGGACTGTCATCATCCTCGACGTCTTGGCGCTATACTCGCAGTTTTCTGTCCTCGAAACAGCGGGATTACTAGCAGCAACTGTTCAAATCAGCGTCTTTCGGCCTCGCTGCAACGCAGCAAGCGCAATAAGCGTGCTATAGTAGCGGGTTACGGAAATCGGTAATGCGCATCATCGTCGCCGCTTCCATCCATCACGCAACATTCACTGTTGAATACACACATGTCAGACATCAAACGCGCAATTCGTAATATTGCAATCATCGCCCACGTCGACCACGGCAAGACCACCCTGGTCGACCAGCTGCTGCGCCAGTCGGGCACCTTCCGTGAAAACCAGGCGGTCGACACCCGCGTGATGGACTCGAACGACCTCGAAAAAGAACGTGGCATCACGATTCTGTCGAAGAACTGCGCAGTCGAGTACGAAGGCACCCACATCAACATCGTCGACACCCCGGGCCACGCCGACTTCGGCGGCGAGGTCGAGCGCGTGCTGTCGATGGTCGACTCGGTGCTGCTGCTGGTCGATGCGCAGGAAGGCCCGATGCCGCAGACCCGCTTCGTGACCCGCAAGGCACTGGCCCTGGGCCTCAAGCCGATCGTCGTGGTCAACAAGATCGACCGTCCGGGCGCGCGCGCCGACTGGGCGATCAACCAGACCTTCGAACTGTTCGACAAGCTGGGCGCCAACGACGAGCAGCTGGACTTCCCGATCGTCTACGCGTCGGGCCTGAACGGCTACGCCGGCATGGACGAAAGCGTGCGCGGCGGCGACATGAAGCCGCTGTTCGACGCGATCCTGAAGTACGTGCCGGTGCGTGACGACAATCCGGACGGCCCGCTGCAGATGCAGATCACCTCGCTGGACTACTCCTCGTATGTCGGCAAGATCGGCATCGGCCGCGTCAACCGTGGCCGCGTCAAGACCGGCCAGGACGTCGTGATCCTGAACGGCCCCGATTCGACCCCGATCAAGGGCCGCATCAACCAGGTGCTGAACTTCAAGGGCCTGGAGCGCGTGCTGGTCGACGAAGCCGTCGCCGGCGACATCTGCCTGATCAACGGTATCGAAGAAATCGGCATCGGTTCGACCGTCTGCGCCGTGGACACCCCGGAAGCCCTGCCGATGCTGACCGTCGACGAGCCGACCCTGACCATGAACTTCATGGTCAACAACTCGCCGCTGGCCGGCCGCGAAGGCAAGTTCGTCACCAGCCGCCAGCTGCGCGAGCGTCTCGAGCGCGAACTGAAGGCCAACGTCGCGCTGCGCGTGTCGCCGACCGACGACGACACCGTGTTCGAAGTGTCGGGCCGTGGCGAGCTGCACCTGACCATCCTGCTGGAAAACATGCGTCGCGAAGGCTTCGAGCTCGCCGTGTCGCGTCCGCGCGTGGTGTACAAGATGGTCGATGGCGTGCGCCAGGAACCGTACGAAAACCTGACCGTCGATGTCGAAGAAGCGAACCAGGGCGGCGTGATGGAAGAGCTGGGCCGCCGCCGTGGCGACCTGCAGAACATGGAATCGGACGGCAAGGGCCGCGTGCGCCTCGAGTACCTGATCCCGGCGCGTGGCCTGATCGGTTTCCAGGGCGAATTCATGACCCTGACCCGCGGTACCGGCCTGATGAGCCACGTGTTCCACGAATACGCAGCGGTCGACAACAGCAAGGGTGAGCTGGCCGGCCGTCGCAACGGCGTGCTGATCTCGCAGGACGACGGCGCCGCCGTGGCCTACGCGATCTGGAAGCTGCAGGACCGCGGCCGCATGTTCGTCGAGCACAACACCCCGGTGTACGAAGGCATGATCATCGGCATCCACTCGCGCGACAACGACCTGGTCGTCAACCCGATCAAGGGCAAGCAGCTGACCAACGTGCGTTCGTCGGGTACCGACGAAGCCGTGCGCCTGGTGCCGCCGATCCAGATGTCGCTCGAGTACGCCGTCGAGTTCATCGAGGACGACGAGCTGGTCGAGATCACGCCAAAGTCGATCCGCCTGCGCAAGCGTTTCCTGAAGGAACACGAGCGCAAGAAGGCGAGCCGCGAAGGCGCGTAATCGCCTCTGGCCCCGAGAAAACCCGCTGCTTGCAGCGGGTTTTTTTTTATTTCTGCTTAACGAGGGATGCGTTTTGGTCGCCTGATATTGGTATCCACTTCAGGAAACCTCACATGCTCAGCCTACACACCAACCATGCAGCCCTGGACGCGCAAAACTCGCTTACGCGCACCCAGCAGGCGTTATCCTCGTCGATGACCCGCCTGTCGACCGGCTATCGCATCAATTCCGCGATGGACGATGCCGCCGGCCTGCAGATCGCCTCGCGCCTCAAGTCCCAGGCCAGCGGCATGGCGGTTGCGATGCGCAATACCCAGGCCAGCACCTCCTTGCTGCAAGTCGCCGAGGGTGCGATGAACGAGGTGAACGATGTGCTGGTGCGCATGAAGGACCTGGCGACCCAGTCTGCGGATGCCTCGTCCACTGCCGACGACAAGAGCGCCATGCAGTCCGAATACGACGCCCTGGCGAGGGAAATCGGGAATATTGTCAGCAACACGACATTTGCCGGCAAGAACGTATTCAATATTTCGGTGCCAGGTCCGGCGCGCGGCATCTTCATGGATCCGGCACAGTTCCAGATCGGCGCCAGTGCATCGGAAACGATGAGCATGGATCTGTTCCCCGAGATCAATGCCATGAACACGGCATTCATCCCGGTCAGCGCCAAGTACACCGGCAACAGCCTGATCATTCCCGGCGTCGGTACCGAGCTGACTGCTGCCGGCTCTGCTAACCTGCGCATCGGCGACCTGAACGATGCGATCGACGCAGTCAGCGCGATCCGCTCGAAACTGGGCGCCACCGCCAACCGTCTCGAGCACGTGTACAACAACCTGTCGAACGTCAGCACCAATACCAAGGCGGCTGCAGGGGTGGTCATGGATGTGGACTTCGCGACCGAAAGCGCCAGCATGACGGCGAACCAGATGCTCATGCAGGCGGGCACGGCGATGCTCAAGCAGTCGAACAGCATGTCTTCGATGGTCATGTCACTGCTGCAATAAGCCCCTCCTGCAGGGATGGCAAAAGCTCCCGGCGCCGCAAGGCGCGCGGGAGCTTTTGCCATGGCGCAGGCTGCTGCATCTGGCGGCATCGTCGGTCAATCAGCGCACATAGCTGATGATCTGGTCTTCATTTTTCATCTTGTTACAGTTCTTACCATGGTTCGTCTGTGCCAATCGACGAAGCTTTGTTATTGTGACTACAACGCGATTCATTGTGAATTGCGACCCAGTCGATGATGATTAAAGGGAGTTACCATGAAAAAGCTGTTGATTGCACTGATCGCCACCACCACCGTCGCCGGCGCCGCCCAGGCCCAGACCGCAACCGGTCGTACCTACGTCGGCGCCTCCGTCGTGAGTGCCAAGAACACGACCGTGGATGCGCACAAGGCCGACGGCAAGCTGTTCGGTGGTTACCAATTCGACGAGCGCCTCGGCGTCGAAGCGGGCTGGACCAATCACCACAGCACCGACTTCGCCACCGGCAACGGTGTGCGCGGCAGCACCGAAGGCTATGGCACCTATGTGGCGGCCAAGTACACGCTGCCGGTCAACGCACAGACATCTGCCTACGGCAAGCTGGGCGTCTCGCACAGTGAGCGCAAGCTCAGCAACAACCTGGGCCAGAACTTCAAGGACAGGGATACGGGCGGCTACGCCGGTGTGGGCGTCGAGTACAAGCTCAACCAGAATGCGGCACTGCTGGCCGAGTACGAGCGCTACGGCGAGAGCAAGGCCTATGGCGCCAAGGCGGACGTCTGGAGCGTGGGCCTGAAATACGGTTTCTAAGCCCTTTGCGCAACAAAAAAGCTCCCCCCGCTTTGCGGGTGGGAGCTTTTTTTACGTGCGGAGCAGGATCAGCGCAGGCCGAGCAGGGCTTGCACCCGTTCGCGGCTCACGCCGACCAGGGCCGAGGTGATCGCCAGCAGCGACTGGTAGTCGTGGCCCGCCGCGGTAGCGGCGAAATCCCCGGTGATGACTGCCAGTTCCGCCTCCGGCACGGGCGACTGCGAGGTGCGCGCCATGGCCGCGCTCAGGGCCGCGCTGGCGGCGTCCTGCGAGCGCCGCACGCGGGCCAGGGCTTGCAGCACGTCGCGCAGGCTCTGGCGCAGGGCGTCCGGGTTGCCGATGTCCCATTGTTGTGGCGCAAGGCTAGCCGGGTCTTCGTTCGCATCGACGCGCCCGCGGCCCGAGATGGCGATCGCGTCCTTGATGCCGGTCCATTCGGATTCCGGCGTGCCGAACACCAGCTGGCCCTTGCCGTCGAGTGCGACACGGACCTTCACCGGCGACAGGGTGCGGTCGAGGCGGGCGGCGATTTGTTCCGGCGTCATGCCCGGCTCGATGGTGGCGCTCAGCTGTGGGCCGCCATTGCCGCCGACCGAGAATGCATAGGTCTGCTGCTGGCCGGACTGCAGCGCGGCGAGGTCGAATCCGCGGATGCGGAAGCGGGTCATCGCCGGCTGGCCGTCGGTAAAGCCGAGCTGGGCATCGACGCCGCCGCCGGCCTGCTTGCGGCGCGCTTCCAGCATGCTGGTGAGCTGCTGGGTACGGGCCTCGATCTGCCGCGCCGGGTCGCTGCGACCGGAAATCTTGGCGCTCAGGTCGGCTTTCAGGGCTTCGAGCTGGGAGGCGACGCGCTCCAGGTAGTCCACCGCCTGCTGGGCTCGGGCGACATCGCCCTGCAGCCGGGTGTCCCAGCGGATGCCGCGCTGGAGCGGGGCCGTGGCGGGCGCGACCTGGGTGACGACGCGGCTGTCGGGATCGACCGGTTTGAGCGCGCTGGTGCGCGCCGCTGCGACTGTGGCGCCGGCGGCGGCAGGATTGCCAAGGGCTGGGGTGGCGGGGCGAAGGGCTGCTTCCATGACAAATGAGCGAGTTACAACACCGAGAACAGGGACAACTGGCCGATACGGCTATAGGCTTTATACGTGGCTTGCAGGGCGGTCGAATAGCCGTTGAGCGCGGTAGCTGCCTCGCCGACGTCGAGCGCGCCGATGTCGGTGATCGCCATCTTGTTCGACAGGCTGACGTTGGAATGGTTGGCGTCGAGCGTCTTCATGATGTTCTGTGAACCGCCCAGGGTCGCCACCTTGCCCGTCAGCAGGTCGTGGGCGTCGTCGAAACCGCCCAGGGCATTGGCCAGCACCGAACGGACGGCCGGGTCGTTGGCCGAAGCGCCGGGCGCCTTCAGGGCGGAGATGGTCAGGTCGAGGTGGTTCAGGAGCTGTTCGATGCCTTGCAGGTTCTGGTTGGCAGGCTGGGTGATGCCGTTGCCGACCACCACATTCTGCGAATTCGTGTTGCCGACGAAAGTGTAGCGCGAACCCAGCGCGGCTGCAGGGTCGTACTTGATCGGCGCGGTCTTGGTCAGGGTGCCGGAAAAGTTGTAATTGCCTTCCTGGTCGATCGAATTGGCGTTGTACAGCACGCTGTCGCGCAGCGATTCGAGCGGGGTGACCATCGCCTTCAGGTCGCCCGGCGCATTGCCGCCGTCCGCCGCCCAGACCAGCACGTCGCGGCCCTGGATCAGTTCCGTCGCCATGTTGGTCAGGTAGCCTTCGGTCTTGGTCAGGCGGATCTTGATCGAGCCGATGTTGTCGCGGTACTGCTGCACGGTCGCTTCTTCGCGCGCCAGGCGCGCCAGGCGCACGCTGTCGATCGGGTCGTCCGAGGGCACCAGGATGCGCTTGTTGGCCGCCATCTGCTGCGTCAGGTGGGTGATGCGCTCCTGGTTGTTCTGGAGCGACTGGTTCATCAATGATTGGTACTGCGAGGTGGCGATACGCATGGTGTCTTCCTTTAGCCCATCATCGCCAGGGTGGCGTCGAAGAGCTGGTTGGCGATTGCGATGACTTTCATGTTCGCCTGGTACATGTTCTGGTATTCGACGAGATTGACCGCTTCCTCGTCCTGGTTCACGCCGCTGGTCGACTGCCAGTCGTCCAGCGACTGGGTGCGCACGGTCTGAGTGGTCTTCAGTGCGGCCTTGTTGAGCTGGCTGTCGACGCCAAGCTTGCCGACGAGCTGGGTGTCGGCGTCGCTCAGCAGCACGTTGCCGACCGTGCCGACCGTGATCGCTTGGCCCTTGATCGCCACCAGTTTCTGCAGGTTGCCGGTATCGCCCGGGGTGCCGTCGCTCGAAAAGGCCAGGTCGGCCGCCACGAAGCCGCTGTTCAGCTTGAGCATGTCGGCATTGCTGCCCGGGGTGTAGATGAACAGCGGGGTGCCCGCCGTGCCGTCCGGCTTGAAGCCCAGGCCCAGCTGGGTGTTGACCCTGGACGCGATCTCCTTGGCGATGTCGGCGATGTCCTTTTGCAGCGGCACCAGTTTTTCGGTTTCGTATTTGCTGAGGCCGCCCAGCTGTCCGCCGAGCTTGCCGGCGTCGAGCACATAGCTGGTGCCGGCGAAGCTGAGCGAGAATTCCTGCGGACTGGTGGCGGTCGGGGCCGCCTTGAGGCTGCCGTGCATGCTGCCCAGCACCAGCGCCTGGCCGGTCTTGAGCGAGACGTCGCGGGTGCCGTCGGCATTGTCCGAGATCTCCAGGCCCATCCTGCTGGCCAGGTCGTCGATCGCCTGGTCGCGCGCGTCGATCATGGCCGATGCGCTCAGGCCGCCGGCCTGGGCTTCGCTGATCTGCTGGTTCAGGCGCGCGATCGTGGCGATCTGGGCGTTGGCCGAATCGACGATCGCGCTGCGCTGGTTGCGCACCGATTGCAGCTGGGCGTTGAAGACGTTGTTCAGGCCGTTGAAGCGTTCCGCCATCAGGCCGGCCGAGGTCAGCACCTGCTGGCGCAGCGGCGTCGAGCCCGGGTCGCCGGCGACCGCGTTGAGGGCGCCGAAGAACTGGTCGATGCCGGCCGACAGGCTGGCGGTATCGTCGCCCATCACGTTCTCGAGCTGGCTCAGGTAGGGCTGGGTCTGCGAATACGCACCCAGCTCGGAAGCGGCGCGCCACATGGCCTGGCTCTTGTAGTTGTCCGAAAAACGCATCAAGGCGCTGACCTGCACGCCGTTGCCGCTCGAACGCGGACTGGCGTGCGGGCCGACGGCGGCAAGCAGGGCGGCCTGGCGGGTATAACCCTTGGTCTGCAGGTTGGCGATATTCTGGCTGCTGGCGCTCAGTGCCACCTGGGCGGCAAGCGCGCCCGACAGTGCGTTGTTGATCATGGCCATGGTGCGGATTCTTCCTCGGGGCAGGGTACACCTGTATAAGGCGACCGCTTATTGCTGTTCGTTAAGCTTTTGCGCGCGCTTTTTTCGGCCGGGCCGCGTTCGGCGGGCCGCGCGCCTCACGCCTTGTTGCCTGGCTTGGCGTTCGGCACCAGCTGGCGCAGGATGGCGTCGGCGATGCCGAAGGCGCGCTGGCCGGCCATGTTCCCGGCGAGCAGGTCGTCGGCCATGTCCTGCATGTCCTGGTTGACGCGGTTGTTGAATACGCTGTCTTCGGTGGCCATGGCGCGGGTCGAGGAGCGCATTTCCTTGAGCATGTGCGAAATGAAGAAGCGTTCGAACTCGACCGCCGCCTTGCTTGCCTTGGCAAGGTAGGCAGGGTCGGGCTGGTCGGCGGCGGCCGCCACCGGCGTCGCAACGCCCGCCTCGAGGCCGGTCTGGAGCGGAATCGCCTGTTGCGCGTCGAGCTTCATCAGATCACCACCAGTTCGCCTTCGATCGCGCCGGCCTGGTCGAGCGCCTGCAGGATCGCCATGATGTCGTCGGGCGATGCGCCCAGGCTGTTGACCACGTCGATGATGGTCTGCAGCTTGGCGCCGGCCGGCCAGCGGAACATCTGGCCCGAGCCCTGGTCCACCGACAGCTTCGATTCCGGCGTCACCGCGGTCTGGCCGCGCGAGAACGGGCCCGGCTGCGAGACGCGCGAGCTTTCCGAAATGATCACCTTGAGCGCGCCGTGGGTGACGGCGGCCGCCTTCACGCGCAGGCCGTCGGCGATGACGACGGTGCCGGTGCGCGAGTTGAACACGACCTTCGGCACCTCGACGCCGGCTTCCACCCGCAGGTTGTTCAGGCCGGCGACGAAGGCCACGCGCTCGGTCGGGTTGCTGGGTGCGACCACCTCGACGCTGGTGCCGTCGGCGGTGGTGGCGATCGGACCGTACTTGGCATTGATCGCATTGACCACGTTGGTGGCGGTCTCGAAGTGCGGCTGGCGCAGGCGCAGCATCACTTGTGGCCGGGTGGCGAAGTCGGTGGCGATCTCGCGCTCGATCATGGCGCCGTTCGGGATGCGGCCGGTGGTCGGGGTATTCACCGTCACCGAGGAGCCGCTCTTGCCGGTGGCGTTCAGGCCGCCGACCACCAGGTTGCCCTGGGCCAGCGCATAGACTTCGTTGTCGGCCGCGCGCAGCTGGGTCAGCAGCAGGGTGCCGCCGCGCAGGCTTTTCGCATCGCCCAGCGAGGACACGGTGATGTCGATCGCCTGGCCGCGGCGGTAGCCCGGCGGGAACACCGCCGACACCATGACGGCGGCGACGTTCTTGTTGCGGGCGTCTTCGCCTTCCGGCAGGCGCACGCCGAACTGCTTGAGCATGTTGACCACCGACTGGCTGGCGTACTTGACCTGGGTCGAGTCGCCGCTGCCGTTCAGGCCGACCACCAGGCCGTAGCCCACCAGCGGGTTCTCGCGCACGCCCTCGACGCTGACCAGGTTGCGCAGCGCCTGCGCCGCTTGAGCGGACAGGGGCAGGGCGCCCGTCGCCAGCACGGCCGCGCAGAACATGATTCGAAAACCACGATTAAAACTGGAAAATTGAATCATGTCGTCCTCAGAACGGCATCAACGGGCTGTTGAAGAAACGGGTCAGCCAGCCGGGCGAATTGGCGTCGGCCAGGGCGCCCTTGCCCGAATAGGCGATGCGGGCATTGGCCACGCGCAGCGAGGACACCTGGTTGTCGTTGTCGATGTCCTGGGCGCGGATGAAGCCCTTCAGGCGCACGAATTCCTCGCCCTGGTTCAGGGTGAGGTTCTTCTCGCCCGCGACCCGCAGCAGTCCGTTCGGCAGCACTTCCTGCACGATCACGGTGAGCGCGCCGGACAGGGCATTTTGCTGGGTGCTGGTGGCGTCGCCCTCGAAATTGCGGTCGGCCGCGATGTCGATCGCGGTCTTGCCGAAGGTCTTGCCCAGGGCCGCGAGCGGCGCGACGGCGACCGACGAGCCTTTCGAGAAGCTGGTGCCGGCGCGCTTGCTGGCCTGGGTGGTTTCCTGGAGGATGACGGTGACCGCGTCGCCCACGCGGTAGGCACGGCTGTCCGAGGTCAGCGACACGGTTTCACCCGTGAATACGCCGCCCGAGACGCCGCGCGACGTCGTGCGTGCCATCGGCACGAAATCGTCGTCGTTCGAGACCTGGCGCGGCGGCGCGGAAGCGCAGCCGGCAAGGAGGAGGGCGCACAGCGCCGCGGTGACATATTTCATTGTTCAGCGAGCAGCCTGTGCCAGGTATTGCAGCATGTTGTCGGCCGCCGACAGCACCTTGGTGTTCATCTCGTAGGTGCGCTGGGCGGCGATCATGTCGACCATCTCTTCGACCACCTGCACGTTCGAGCCTTCCAGCGCGCCCTGTTTCAGCTTGCCGAGCGCGCCGTCGCCGGGACGGCCTTCGTTGGCGGTGCCCGATGCCGCGGTTTCCTGGAACAGGTTCTCGCCCAGTGCCAGCAGGCCGGCCGGGTTGACGAAGCCGGTCAGGGTCAGCTGGCCCAGTTCGGTCGGGGTGGTGGAGCCGGCGACGGTGGCCGAGACCATGCCGTTTTCGCCGATGGTGATGGCGGTGGCGTTCTGCGGGACGGTGATCTGCGGCACCAGCGCCAGGCCCTGGGCATTGGTCAGGGTGCCGTTGGCGTCGACCTGGAGCTGGCCGGCGCGGGTGAACGCGGGCTCGCCGTTCGGACGGCGCACCTGCAGGAAGCCGGCGCCGTTGATGGCGACGTCCAGCGGCTGGCTGGTGGTCTGCATGTTGCCGTTGGTGAACACCTTCTGGGTGCCGACCAGGCGCGTACCGTTGCCGAGCTGGACGCCGTTGGACACGGTGTTGTCCGCGCTCTGGGCGCCCGGCTGGGCGTCGACCTGGTAGAACAGGTCTTCGAACACGACGCGGTCGCGCTTGAAGCCGACGGTGTTGACGTTGGCCAGGTTGTTGGCGATCGCCTGCAGCTTGGCATCCTGTGCCTGCACGCCGGTCTTGCTGATCCACATTGCTGGATTCATGGGATTTCCTTAATTGTGTGGTGAGGCGTCAGGCGCCGATCAGGCGGTTGCCCACTTCATTCATGCTGTCGCTGGCCTTGAACAGCTTCATCTGCATCTCGAAACTGCGGTTCAGGCTCATCACGGCGACCATCTCCTCGACCGCCGACACGTTGCTGCCCTCGAGGGCGCGGCCGCGCACGGTGACGTTCGGATCCGCTTCCAGCGGCTCGCCCTGGCGCGACACGATCAGGCCCGCTTCGTTCTTGGTCAGGTCGAAGCCTTCGGCGTTCACCAGGCGCAGCTTGTCGACCGGCTGCATCAGGGTCGCGCCTTCGGTGAGTACGGAAATCGTGCCATCGAGGCCGATCTCGACCGCCTGGTGCGGCGGCAGCACGATCGGGCCGCCTTCGCCGATCAGCGGGTGGCCGTGGACCGACAGCGCGCCGTTGGCGTCGATGTCGATGCTGCCTGCGCGGGTATACGCCTCGCCGTCGCCGTACTGGACCGCCAGGTAACCGTTGCCGTTGAGGGCGACGTCGAGCGGGCGGCCGGTTTCGCGCACCGCGCCGGCGCGGGTCGAGACGGTGTCGGCGTCGACCTTCGACAGGTGCGCGCTGTCGTAGCCGTAGCCGCCTTGCAGGGCCTGGGTCGCGGCCACTTCGAGGTTGGCGCGGAAGCCCGCGGTCTCGATGTTGGCCAGGTTGTTGGCGTGCACCTGCTGCGCACGCATGGTGCGCTCGGCGCCGCTGACGGCGGTAAAGATCAGTTTATCCATGATGGGTTCCCAGGCTTACAGGGCCTGCATCAGGGCCTGCATCATCTGGTTCTCGGCGGTGATCACCTTCGAGTTGGCCTGGTAGTTGCGCTGCGAGGTCATCAGGCCGACCAGTTCCGAGGTGATGTCCACGTTCGAGCCTTCCAGCGTGCCCTTGGAGAGCTTGCCGGCCAGGCCGTTGCCCGGGGTGCTGTACAGCGGCGCGCCCGAGCCGTTGTTGGCGATCCAGCTGGTGTCGCTGGTCTGGGCCAGGCTGCCTTCGTCCGGGAAGGTGGCGATCGCCAGGGTGCCGACCACCTGCTGCTGCTCGTTGCTGTACTTGGCCAGGACCGAGCCGTCTTCGGCCAGTTCGACGCCCACGAAGGCGCCGGAGGCATAGCCGTCGCTGCGGTTGGTGGTGGTGGTCGGCTCGCCGGCGAACTGGGTGGTGCCGCTGTAGTCGACGGTGAACGCGAGCGCGGTGGCGCCTGGCGCCGGCACGGTCATCGAGGCGCTCTTCGTGCCCGGCGGCAGCTGGCCGTTGGTGTCGAAGGTGAGCTTGGTGGGTGTCGCGGTCGGCGCCGCGCCGTCGAAGGCGTAGTACACGTCGATGGTGTTGGCCGGGGTGGCGGCCTTGACGAAATACTGCGACACGGTGTGCTGGTTGCCGATCGAATCGAACAGCACCGACTGCTTGACCATGTTGTAGCTGGTCGAGTCGGCGGGGTCGAACGCGGTGCTCGGGTTTTTCCAGTCGGCCGACATGTTGCCGACAAAGCTGATGCCGGTGCTCGCCTTGGCCGGGATCTGGCCGGTCGGGATCCTGATGTCGCCCATCACGCCCAGCACGCCGCCCACGGTCGGGCCGTAGCCCTGCACATTGCGGCCGGCGGCGTCGACCAGATAGCCATCCTTGTTGGCGTTGAAGATGCCGACGCGGGTGTACTGCATCACGCCCTGGGCGTCGCGGCTGGTGAAGAAGCCGCGGCCCTGGATGGCGGCGTCGAGGCCGCGGCCGGTGGTCTGCAGGCTGCCGTTCTGGCCGATGTTCTGGGTCAGCGAGGCGATCTCGACGCCGTTCGCCTGTTCGCCGGCATACACCGAGGCGAAGTTGGCGCGGCTGCTCTTGAAGCCGTAGGTGCTGGCGTTGGCGATGTTGTTCGAGACGGCTTCCAGCTGCTCGTTGATGGCCTGGATGCCGGACAGTGCGATATTGAAGCTCATGGCGTTCCTTTCAGTGTTCGGTGGAGGCGAGGGCAGTGGCCTTGCCGTTGAAGCCGGTGATTGCCGATGGCGCGACGTCGCCGATGCCCGCGACCTGCAGCAGGATGCCGCCGGCGGCCGACATGCGGACGCCGTCGAGGCGGCCCGTGACTTCGACCGCGGGCCGGGTGCCGTCCGCGGCTTCGGCAGCGATGCTGTAGTTGCCCGGGGCCAGGCCGAGGGCGACCGGATCGATGGTGAAGGGCAGGTTGCCGGCGCCGTGCGAGGGCAGGCTGATACGGTGCTGCTGGCCGTCGGCGCCGGTCAGGACCAGGTTGGTGACGCTGCTGGCGCCGCCAAGCTGCACGGTGCCGCTGAGCTTGTCCTCGGCCAGGCGCACGCGGCTGGTCTCGACCGAGACCTCGCTGCCGACCTGGGCGCCCATCGCCAGCACCTGCAGGCTTTGCAGCACGCTGGCGCTGGCGCTGGTGGTCTGGGCCAGATTCTGCAGCGCTTCGGTCTGCGACAGCTGCGACAGCTGGTTGACGAACTGGCTCGGGTCCGAAGGCGCGAGCGGGTCCTGGTTGCGGATCTGGGCGACCAGCAGCTTGGTGAACATGTCCTTGTTTTCGCTGGTGGCGACGCCGGTGGAGTTGGTGGCCACCGCGTTGTCGCTGGCGGGCGTGGCCGAGGCCGGGAAGCCGAAGCCGTTGTTGGTGGTCGTGACCATGATCAGCCCTCGCCCATCTTCAGCAGCGACGCCTGCATGTTCTTGATGCGGCCCATGACCTCGACGTTGGTCTCGAAGGCGCGCGAGGCGGCCATCATGTCGGCCATCTCGGCCACTTCGTTGACGTTGGCGTAGTAGACCATGCCGTCGGCGTCGGCCACCGGATTGTCCGGCTCGTACATCTTGCGCAGCGGCTCGCTCGACTGGACCACGTCCAGCACCTGTACGCGGGCGCCGCCGTCCTCGCCCATGACCGACGCGAACACCGGCTTGCGCGCGCGGTAGCCTTCGGTTTCCGAGCCGGCCACGGCGTTGGCGTTGGCCAGGTTGCTGGCGATCGTGTTCAGGCGCACGGTCTGCGCCGCCATGGCCGAACCGGCGATAGTCGAAATGTCCTTGAAGCCCATGCTGGGTATCCTGGTGAGTGGCTTGGATTACTGGCCGTTGATGGCTTTGGCCAGGCCGCGCAGCTTCATGTTGATGAAGGTGAGGCTGGTCTGAAAGTCGGAAGCGTTCTGCGAGAACGCGGCCTGCTCGACGCCGATCTCGACGGTGTTGCCGTCGGCGCTCGGGTGGAAGGGCACGCGGTACAGCGGGCCGTCGGTCGACAGGGTCGGCTCGCCCGCTTCGGCATCGATCTGCTCCTGCAGGGCCGATGCAAAGTCGATGTCGCGCGCCGTATAGCCCGGCGTGCTCTCGTTGGCGATATTGGCGGCAAGCACGCGGGTACGTTCGGCGCGCAGTTGCAGCGCGTCGGCGTGCACGCCGAGGGCTTCCTTGAAATTAATCGTCATAACGAACCTCTGTCGGTGAACTGCAGTTTGTTTCTGTAAAATGGCCGCTCATTTGTTTCGATCGCGACCCTCTATTTAACAATGATTGCTTTCCGTACGGCAACCATCGGCATGCTAACATGTCTTTTATGCGCCACAGTCGATGCTGCGCAATCTATTTCTTTAACAATAGAACAAGCAGCGCGTGGACAAATCGACAAACAACTGCTAAGCAGCGGCCTGTCCGAACCACAAGTCGAACTCAGCGTGCTCAGCGCGCGTCCGGCCCCGCCATGCAGTGCGCCGGTCGAGGTCGACGCCGTCGACACCCGCCGCTTCGCGCGCATGCGCTTCGTCGCGCGCTGCCCTGTTGCGCCCGGGTGGCGCCACGATTTCGTGGTGCGCGCGCGGGTCAGCGCCCAGGTCGCCGTCAGCGCCATGCCGATCAAGGCCGGCGAAGTGCTGACCGACGAGCAGGTCACGCTCGAGCGGCGCGACGTCACCCTGATCGGCGACGCGATCGGCGCGCCCGAGGCCGCCGTCGGGCAGGCCAGCCGGCGCAGCCTGCGCGCCGGCGAAGTGCTGCGCGCCAACCAGCTGGCCGCGCCGCTCGTCGTCAAGCGCGGCGACCAGGTCCTGATGGTGGCGCGCCACGAAGGCATCGAGGTCAGCATGGCGGGAGAGGCGCTCGACGCCGGCGCCGAGGGCGCCGTGGTGCGGGTGCGCAATGCGGCAAGCGGGCAGGTGCTGCGGATGCGCGTCACCGGCGCAGGCAGCGTCGAACCGCTCGACATGCCCGCCGGCGCCAGCCGCTGAATCGGCGCCGATCGGCTTATCCTTCGCTGCGCTGCAGTTTCGTGGCCAGGCGCTCGAGCTTGGCCGCGTACGCGGGGTCGGTGGCATAGCCGCCGCGGGCCAGGCCCTGGGCAAAGGCGCGCGCGTCGCTGCCGACGCCCAGCGCGCCCTGGTAGCGCGGGTTATCGCTCAGCATCCGCGCATAGTCGCGGAAGGCGGCGCCGGCGTCCGGGTAGGAACGGAAGCGCGCGCGCGTCTTGAGCGCGGCGCCGCCCACGTATTCGGTGGTCGCCGATTCGTTCACCGCGCCGTCCCAGGCGGCGCCGGCCTTGATGCCGAACAGGTTGTGGCTCGATTCGCCGCCGGCGTTCTTCAGCGGACGCTGGCCCCAGCCCGATTCCAGCGCGGCGTGGGCCGACACCAGTTCCGGCGCCACCCCCAGCTGGCGCGCGGCCTGCTGCGCCCAGGGGGCGATGCTTTCGAGGAAGGCCTGCTGTTCCGGCGTGGTCGCCCCGGCGCCGACGCCATCCGTACCATCGACCCCGGTTTCCCCGCTGATCAGCCCCGCCGCACGGGCGCGCCACATGGCGCCTTCGGCCGACAGGCCCGCCGCGCCGCCGCCCGCATCGGAGCCGGCCGGGTCGCCGTTCTGGATGTAGGCGGCCACTTCGCCTTGCACTTCGCTGAACATGCGCCCGAAACCGGGGCCGCCGCCATCCCCCAGGCCGGCGGTCGGACGGGTGCTGGCGGTGGCCGCGGTGGGCTGCAGGGAAGGCATCGAGAAATCAGCGTGGCGCATAGGTGTCGTCCTCGCCGTGCAGCACGCGCTGCATCACGGTGTACTGTTCGGCCAGCAGGCCGCCGTTGCGGGCCGTGGCGGCCTTGCAGGCATGCACGGTGCTCTCCAGGTCGGCCCAGGCGGCCGCCAGCGCGGCTTGTGCCGGCGCGGCCAGGCTGGCGATGAAATCGGCCATGGTCGCGCCTTCGCCCAGCAGGGCGCGCACCAGCGCGACGCGCTGCTGGCGCCGGGCTTCCATCGCATCGAGCAGGGGCGCCAGTTGTTCGGCGAGCCCGGTCAGCTCGCTGCTGCGGTGGCGCAGCGCAGCCTCGAACTGGCGTTCCAGCAGGGCCAGCACCTCGGCGCTGTCGCGCACGTCGGCCTGGACGCCATCGGCAAGCAGAAGGTTGGCCTGCTGGCGGGTCATGCGCGGCGGGTTCGGGCTCATCCGCGGCCTCCGCCGTGGAAGCGCTGGATCAGGCCGGCCAGGCGGCCCGGATCGAAGGGCAGCTCGCCCTTGGCCAGCGCGTCGCGCAGTTCGGCCACGCGGGCGGCGTCGAAATCGGGCATCGCGCGCAGGGCGCCGGCCGCCGGCTGCAGCACCTCGGATTGCAGGGCGGGAGCGGCGCCGCCCGACCTTGCGGCCTCGGCAGGCGCCGGCACGCTTTCCACCGTCGTGCGCTGGATGCCGACGGTGGCGGTGGGGACAATCGCGCCGGTGATTTTCATGCGGGTTCCTCGGGTTTTCGATTGAATGCTCATGTGCTGGCCCTTACTTCGGCAACTGGCCGCGCAGCCGGTCCAGGGCGGCGCCGTCCTGCATCTCGATCGACGCTTCCTTTCCCAGCGGGGTGGTGGCGCCGGGCTTGCCGAACATCGCAGCGACCAGGCGCGACTGCTTGCTGGTCAGGATCAGCAGCTCGATGCGGCGGTTCACGCCTGCCAGCGGCTGCTGCGCGTCGATCGGCGCGCGGTCGGCCATGCCGACCACCTGCAGCACGCTCACGCTGCGCATGCCGCCGTCCATCAGTTCGGCTCGGGCCGACAATGCACGGTCGGTCGACAGCGCCCAGTTCGAATAGCCGCCCTTGTCGGAGCCGGCGAAGCGCGACGAGTCGGTGTGGCCCACGATCAGCATCTGGTTTTCCATCTGCGCGAACAGCGGTCCCATCTTGCGCAACAGCTTCACGAAGCGGCCGGTGGGCAGCGCGCTGCCACGCATGAACATGCCCTGGCGGTCGGTATCGTGCAGCATCACGCGCAGGCCGTACGGGGTGACCACGGCGTCGAGGTTGGCGGCCAGGCCCGCTTCCTGGCTCATCTCGCCCAGCGCCTTCGACAGCGCCGCCAGGTCGGCGGGCGATTCGTAGGCCACGCGCGGCTGGCTGGGCGCACCCGGATCGTTGCTGCCGCTGCTGCCGGCGGTCGGCAGCTGGAAGCGTTCGATCATGCTGCCGCTCGGCTCGGAAGCGATCGCCGGCTTGTGGCCCATGCCCTCGAGCATACCGCTGTCGGTGGCGTCGCGCACGATTTTCTTGAGATTCTGTTGTTCGCGCGAGGCAATCAACCAGAGGACGAGAAAGAGTGCCATCAATGCCAGGCAGAAGTCGGCGAAGGCCACTTTCCAGGCGCCGCCGTGCTCGTCGTGCGCGTGCTTGCCGCCGCCGCGCTTGACGATGGTGGCTTCGTGCTTGTCTTTGGTGCCCGACACGATCAACCCGCCATGCGGTCGGTGCCGCGACGCCGCTTGTTCTGCGACTCATCCTCGCCGCCCATCGCATTGATCCACTGTTCCAGCTGGGCGAAGCTGGGCTTGGTGTTCAGCTGGATCAGGCGGCGGCCGGCATCGATCGCCAGCAGGGCCGGCTTGCCGGCCACGTGGGTGCACAGCACCACCTTCACGGTTTCCATGGTCGAGGCTTCGGAATTGACCGACTGCTTCATCAGGTTGGCCAGCGGTTCCAGCAGGCCGTAGCAGAAGAAGATACCGATGAAGGTGCCGACCATCGCGGCGCCGATCTTTTCGGCGATCTCGCCCGAGTCGGCGCCGCCCGACACCGAGAACATCGCCATCACGATCCCCAGCACCGCGGCCAGGATGCCGAAGCCCGGCATCGCCTCGGCGATCTTCTGCAGCGACTTGGCCGGCTGGGTGAGTTCTTCGTGGATGGCTTCGAGTTCCTGTTCCAGCACGCCTTCCAGTTCGTGCGCGTTGATCTTGCCCATCGCCATCAGGCGGAAATTGTCGACGATGAAAGCCAGCAGCTTCGGCTCGTCCAGCACGCGCGGATAGCGCTGGAACAGCGGGCTTTCCGACGGCGCCTCGACGTGCGCGTCCAGGGCCTTCAGGCCGCCGGCGGCGGTCTGCAGCAGTTCGTACATCAGCAGCAGCAGCTGGCGCTGGAATTCCGAATCGTGCTTCTTGCGCGCGGCGACCTTCTTGAGCTGGTGGGCCAGTTCGGCCAGCACGTGCTTCGGATTGCCGAGCACGAGCGCGCCGAGGGCCGCGCCGCCGATGATCAGGAGTTCGGTCGGGTGGAAGATCGCGGAGAAGGTGCCACCCATCAGGGTGAAACCTCCGAACACGCACCCGAGCACGATTGCGATACCGAGTAATTGCTGCATGACGTACTGCCTTTCTTGTTGGCCTGCTTATTTATCTATCTTGGTCCGCTCAGGCACGCTGCAGGGCGGCCTTCATCTTCGCCAGGGCGCTCTTGTTGAGCTGGCAGACGCGGGCGTCCGACAGGTCGAGCACGGCGGCGATTTCCTTGTAGCTCAGTTCGAACTCGTAGATCATCTGGATCACGCGCTGCTCCTTGTCGTTCAGGCTGCCCAGCACCTGCTCCAGGCTGCGGCGCACCAGGTAGGCCTCTTCCGGGCTGGGGGCGCTGTGCGCGGGGTCGAGCGTTTCCTGCAGCACTTCGTCGAAGCTGAGCATCTCTTCGGCGCAGTCGTCCAGTACATGCTGGCGGAACTCTTCCGCCGTCACGCCGAGCGCGGCGGCGGCTTCCTTGTCGGTCGGCTCGCGGCCCAGCTTGCGGGTCAGTTCGCGCAGCGCGTCGCGCACCCGGTGGCTGTCCTGGCGCACCGCGCGCGGGCGCCAGTCCTGGCGGCGCAGCTCGTCCAGGATGGCGCCGCGCACGCGCAGGCTGGCATAGCCGCCGAAGCCCTGGTCCGGGATGCCGTAGCGGCGCAGCGCTTCGAGCAGCCCCACCAGGCCGATCTGCTCCATGTCCTCGCGCGAGACCGCGCCCGATACCTGCGAGTTCATCTGGCGCACGATGCGCTTGACCAGCGGCGCATAGGCCAGCAGGTGACGCTGTTCCTCGCCCGGCGTCATCCCGGCGTTGGCAGGCGCCTCGCCGTACATGGCGGCGGCGCCGGTGTCGGCATAGTCGGCTAGATAGGCCACGATGTCCCCGCTGTCCGCTGCTCAGTGTTCACTGTTACTCAATGATCAGCTTGCCGATCATGACTTCGGAAAACGGCTTTTCGTGGTTTTCCTTTTCATAACTGGCGTTGAAGGTCTTGTTCAGCTGTTCGGCATACTGTTCCACGGTCATGGCATTGGCCTCGGCCAGCGTGTGTGCGGACAGCGAGGACACCACGATGCTGCGCAGCAGCGGCAGGTGTTCCTTGGTTTCCTTTTCGAGCTCGGTGGTGGTGGCCAGCACCAGGTCCACCGACAGGTAGTGCGCCGCCGCCTCGTTCGGGGCGCGGCGCAGCATCACGATCACCTTGTCCAGGGTGACGTACTTGGTGGGTTTCTTCTCCAGCGCTTTTTTCGGCGCTTCCGCCTTGGTCCCGCCGGCATGCTGCTGGGCGGGCGCCAGGTACCACATCGCACCGCCGGCGGCGCCGGCGGCGAGGAGGGCGACGCCGAGGAAGGCGGCGGTCAGTTTGGCTTTGCTGTTCATGGATCAGTCCTTAGTAGCCGGTACTCAGGCGCGTCCGCCCAGCGAGAACGCGGCGTTCGATTGGTTGGCCTCGGCCAGGGCCGCGCCCGGGGTGCGCTCGTCCTGGTCCTGGCCCTGCTGGCGGCCGCGGCCCTGTGCATCGGCGCCGAAGGCGCCGGCCTGTGCGCCGGCCTGGGCACGCGGCGTGGCCTGGCTGACGTTGACCGAGACGTCGGTGTACTGGCGCTGTGCCAGGTCGCTGCGCAGGTTCTCGCTCACGCTGTTCAGCTGGCGCAGCACTTCGCTGTGGGTCGCGGTGATGTTCACTTCCAGGCTGCCGGCGGCGTGGCGGATCGAGATCTCGACCCGGCCCAGCATCGGCGGATCGAGGCGGATCACGGCCTGCTCGGCGTTCTTGCCGAGCTGGAGGTTCAGGCGATCGCCCAGCGCTTCGTGCAGGTTCTGGCGCCATGCGG